>JANLXT010000035.1:0-2805 GCA_031365225.1 candidate division FCPU426 bacterium | reverse complement strand
CCATTGCGCGGGGCATGAATCTCTTGGCGCCCCTCATCAATCCGCCTTGATTGGCAACACAATGCGTCACGCGCGCCTTCTCTAGATCCAACCGTCCTTCGCCTTGGTTAGCGTTGGCTATAGCTGACTTAAGGGTCTTTTCAATCAGTCCCGCTGCACGACGCTCACAGAACCGCAAAATCTGAAGGGCTTCTTCGACTTTTTTACCACGTATCAAGGCCAAGACCGTGTTTACTTTTCGGTCTCCTGTCCTCAGATAACGTGTGGTGGCAGTTGCTTGCATATTTCCCTCGCTTGCCTAGGTAATCTATTTCTTGACGGCTGCCGCAGCCGTCGTCGCACTATGATTTTTAAATGTTCTTGTCGGAACAAATTCGCCCAATTTATGCCCAACCATATTTTCGGTTAAGTAAACTGGAACAAACTTTTTTCCATTATGAATAGCCAATGTATGGCCAACCATCTCTGGTGTAATCGTCCCACGCCGCGAATAGGTCTTAAGGACCTTTTTGTCACTCGCTGCGTTCATTTTTTCAATGCGCCCCTGCAATCGTTCATCGACGTAAGGGCCTTTCTTGATTGAGCGTCCCATACCTTGTACTCTCCGGGATTAGATCTTGGATTTCTTCTCACGCCGCCGCACGATGAAGCGGTCGGTTCGCTTATTGCTACGCGTCTTATAACCACGGGTTGGTAACCCCCATGGACTTACAGGGTGCCGTCCCCCTGAGGTCTTACCTTCTCCGCCGCCAAGCGGATGATCACACGGATTCTTAGCAACACCGCGTGTAAAGCCTTTGTACCCCATCCAACGATGTCTCCCCGCCTTACCTAACTTAATATTTTCATGTTCAAGATTGCCAACCTGCCCAACAACTGCGCTGCAATCTCCAAAAATTTGTCTAATCTCACTAGAAGCTAGTCGAACCTGTACGTATTCATGATCGCGTCCGATAACCTGTGCCACCGTTCCCGCAGAACGCACTAACTGTCCACCTTTTCCTGGGTGCAATTCGATATTGTGGATGTTGGTTCCAAACGGAATGTTCTTTAGCGGGAGGCAATTGCCAGGCTTGATGTCAGCATCTGGACCTGACACAACCACCATACCGACCACCAATCCGTCAGGGGCAATTATATATCGCTTTTCTCCGTCGGCATAATGCAGTAACGCAATACGAGCTGTACGATTGGGATCATACTCAATGCTGAAAACTTTAGCAGGTACCCCCAACTTATCTCGCTTGAAGTCGATTTTTCTCAGAAGTTGCTTGTGCCCACCCCCGCGATGCCGACTCGTCTGCAACCCGTGATTATTTCTCCCTCCGGTCTTACGAAGCCCCTTCACGAGGGACTTTTCAGGAGAGCTACGTGTGATTTCCTCAAAACCAGCAGTCGTCATGTTACGACGGGATGGGGAGGTCGGTTTATGTGTTCGAATAGACATTTTTTATTCACTCCAAGGGACTTAAGCGCCTTCGAATAGATCAATCTTGTCGCCAGCTTTCAACGTCGCAACCGCTTTTTTCCAGCGTGCAGCTTCGGAAACTGTCATCCCAAATCTACGAGCCTTACCCGGCAAAGTTACCGTATTTATTTTTGTAACCTTTACCTTCCAGATGCTTTCAATCGCCTTTTTAATCTCCGACTTGTTTGCCTTCGGATCAACCTCGAAGGTCACCTTATTTTGCGTCTCACGCAATCCGGCGCTTTTTTCAGTAATCACTGGCCGCTTGATAATTTGATGGATGTCCATTAGCTCAATGCCTCCTCGAGCTTGGCAATCGCCCCTTTTGTAATAAAAACTTTATCGGCCCAAAGCAGCTGATAAGGATGAATAGCATTTGAAGTCGCATAGACTACATTAGGCAAATTGCGAATCGACAACTTCACCGCATCTGTAAGGTTTTCCGCGACAAACGCGACCTTTGAATTTTCAGCCTTGAAACTTTTAAGGAACAAAGCGAATGCCTTAGTCTTTGGCGTCCCCAACTCAAAGGCATCAATCACGACGAGCTGTCCATCTTTAGCTTTTGAGCTAAGTGCGCTTCGCAAAGCCGCCCGACGAATCTTTTTAGGAAGATCAATTGAAAAGTCGCGAGGCTGTGGTCCGTGAACTGTGCCGCCACCCTTCCATTGAGTCGCACGAATAGAGCCCTGCCGAGCGCGCCCGGTGCCTTTTTGCTTCCATGGTTTTTTGCCGCCACCCGAAACAATGCCGCGAGTCTTTGTCGCGCGCGTTCCCTGTCTCTTGTTGGCCAAAAACGAATTGACAGAATCATAAAGCAGAGACTTATTAATCTCGCCCGCAAAGACAGCATCATTAAGCTTTGCACTACCAGCATCACTGGCGTCTTGTTTAAATATTTTTATATCTGCCACGGCCTATCTCCCCTTCTTACTCTTGCTAATAACCACAAGTGCCCGCTTGCCGCCTGGCACCGCCCCTTTAATCAAAACCAAATTATTTTCTTGGTCAAGTCCGACAACTTCTAGTTTTTGAGTCGTGATCGCCGCATCACCCATATGTCCGGGCAACTTACGATTCTTAAGAACGCGTGAAGGCATCGCACTGGCTCCCATTGAACCGGGAGCACGATGGAACATAGATCCGTGCCCGCCTGGGCCACCACGCGCATTATGCCGCTTCATCACGCCTTGGAATCCTTTGCCCTTGCTAACACCTGCGACATCTACATATTTGATGCCTTCGAGTACGTCGACCTTGATTTCTTGGCCAACGCTATAGCTACCCGGATCATCAACACGGAATTCACGCAAAAACTTTAATGGCTTTAACCCACG
>JANLXT010000016.1:0-2220 GCA_031365225.1 candidate division FCPU426 bacterium | reverse complement strand
CGCTCCAGTTCCTCCGGATCGGTCACCTCGAGCACATCCATGAGGGCCAGTGCCTCCAGTGACTCCCTCTCCACGCCTGCCCGGCAGTCCGGACAGTCCTTGATGTGAGCGTGCAGGCGATCCATCTCGTCTTTTGGCGGCAGATCTTCGCCTTCGAAAAGCTTGGTGTACTCTGTGCACGGCGGCATGCAATCCCCCTCTCACTTGTCTCTTCATGGCTTAGCCACCAATCTGGTGACTAAGGAGAAGACAAGAATCAAGAGGAGTGGCGTAAGGCCTCGAGAAGGATCAGCATGAACGTAGGTGAAATCTGATATCTTGTCAACCGCGGTCCATGCGCTGGAGCGGGGTTGATTTTTTGGATAAATCGTGCTATACTGTAGTTAGTTGGTGGAGCGCGCTGCAAAAGCGCGTTTTGTCTTATCCAGTCTAAAATAAAAATACATGCAATTTCATCCGTTTCGAATCATCCCAGCTGTTATTTTAACAGCGATATTGTGGTCTCCTGTTTCCGCTGCAACTATGGCGCCACGACGTCTAGACGGGATCCCGGACGCACCGAAGGCCGCCAACAAATGGCCAGTCGCCGTTATGATAGATAATCACACTTCGGCTCGGCCACAAGCGGGACTGCAAAGCGCATCAGTGGTTTTCGAAGCATTAGCCGAAGGCGGTATTCCGCGCTTCATGGCAATTTTTGGACATTATGAAACGCCAGTCATTGGACCAGTTCGTTCTGGCCGTCCGTATTTTGTACGCTACGCCTCTGAATATCCTGCTGCGTTTGTCCATGCCGGTGGTTCACCCGATGCGCAGGAGCTCTTAAAAAAGTTACGACTCTATAATATTGAAGGACTGAAAGGCCCGGCGGCAAAGTTATTTTATCGCATTGGAGGAGGAACGGCGTCGCTGTTTATTAAAGGCAAATCAATTGGTAGCTGGATGCCAAAGGCGAGTTACTTCAAAACCAAACCCGTCTATCGAAACTGGAAATTCGGTCCGGAAGCATCAATGGCAAAACGCGGAAAAGATAAGACAGGCGTCCGAATTGATTTAGGTGGAGGCCGAAACTATGCGATTGAATATCGCTACGAGCGCAGTACTAATACCTATTTACGTTTTACCGGTGGAAAGATCCATACGGACAAAAACACAAAGAAACAAATCCGCGTAAAAAATATTGTCTTACTCTTTGTGCCAAAGGAAAAAGTTCTCGATAAAAAAGGACGGATTGAATTACAAACTCTTGGAGTCGGTAAGGGCTTGCTGATCAAGAATGGTAAGCCAACGCCGATCGTCTGGCGCAAAAAAACCGATCGAGCCCGCACCATCTTCTACAATGCGAAGAATCAGGAAATTGTTTTGAACGCAGGCAATACCTGGGTCACGATCGTGCCAAAAGGCCGGACCTACAAAGTATTTTAAAATAGTTTTTCCAGCACCGCCCCAAAACGGGGCGGCGCTTTCATTTCCATCCAGCCCGGATTGACAAAAATGCATTTTTGTAGTAGAAGGGAGGCAGTAGATTTTCGCGCCACGGCTATCCTCCATCCATAGCGAGGTTCGCATGAAGCACTATCTAGTGTTGTCTTTCTCCAGGCTGCTCGAGCGGGTGTATCGGAACCCCAGCTTACTCGAAGATCTGCCTGACGCCATGTTCGTCTTCGGCGCCACTCGGGAAAATCCGGGGGATCTTCTCGCCGGACGAGCGGCGAAGAAAGACTGGATGAAGCGCCTGTCGGAATCTGAGCTGGAGTATCTGATCCGCAGCATGGAAGAGTTCCTCGATCACAAGGTTCATCCGGATCGAGTCTCCTGGCGGCCCAACAACGAATTCGCGACGTACGAGCGCTTGGCCGACATGCTCTCCCGTCATGGCTTCCCGGTCACCGCGCAGCAGCTCGAACAGTTGCCGGCTGATCCGACCGGCGGAGGCGACCGCGCAGCTTACAGCACGCGCATGAATCCACGGATCAAGGCCTTCCTGGAAGGGCTCCTGCCCAACCTTGAGGTCATCGCCTGATTCCAACGCCCTTCCGCGGCCCCCCTGCTTTTCTGGGGGGGGCCGCATTTGTTTTGTCTAATACGAAGACCGCCCGGGCGCAAGGTGCGCCCGGGCGGGGTTAGGGAAAGAACAGGTTCAGGCTGCGACCGACGGGTTGTCGATCTGGCCGAACATGGGCAGGTGGTGGTCATCACCCCCTTCACGCTGGCGGGCGC
>JANLXT010000326.1:0-2981 GCA_031365225.1 candidate division FCPU426 bacterium | reverse complement strand
TGGTCCATCCCCAAGGAGGAATCTTTTTTCGAAAGCACGGGTGAGCCGGACCAAAGCCACCCACAAAGACATTAACCCATATTTACATGACGCTTTAGGGTCGAAAAAGTTACAAGCTTGAGGCAAAACCATTGGAAAGCTCATACGTGCGCTGGCGTAGCCAATCGACCTGCTCCTGGGGGCTGCCCGCGGGTAGGTCATGCGAAGAAATGGGCTCTCCCACTCGCACTTTGAGCTGCTTAGCGGGACCGAAGATCAGCTCACGTACTAACCAGGGGGTCTTGAGGGTGGGATGCACTCTGGCGAGGGCGCGAAGCCCCGCTGAGCTTTGCCCGCTGAAAAAGACCGAAATGATTGTGGCTCCCACCGCTTGGGCTAGACGCAAGGCCTGCGGCGCCCACGGTCCATCCGTGATTTGTCTCTCACGGGATTGCCAATGCGAGACCTCTCCGGCAGGAAAGACACCCAAAAGCCCACCCTGAGACAACCAGCGCTTGGCTTCTCGCAGAGGGCCCAGGTTTCGTGCGGCGGCACCCGCACCGCCAAAGGAATCCACCAAAATCAAGCGCGCCCGAGTCTCGGGGACCCTCCCAAGTGGCCGGTTCGCCAGAATGCGGTAGTCGGGCCTGGCAGCTCCCAACAGAAGATGCATGAGCAGAGCATCTCGGCCGCCCAGCGGGTGATTGGCCACCAAAAGCACAGGACCCCGCAGCTTACCCAAATGTAGCAAACCTTCGCCTTCAAAGTTGAACTCGACCCCTAGTTCCATCAACACGGCGCGACAAAAATCAGGTGCCGAAAGGCCCTGACCACCGACTCGGGCATAGAGCGCATTGAGTTGGGTAAGCCCCAACAGCGTTTCGGCTATCCGCAACAAGGGCGACAGTTGCCTTCCGCCGGGCAACTCTGCGGCGAGATCCACCAGGCGTGCGACGCTCATACTGCGATGGTACGACCGTGCCAGGCTAGGTAATCCCGGCTCTCTGCCGCGCCCATCGTGCGTGCCAGCATACGGGGCTCGGCTTGCAAGAGATCAACACAGACCAATCCATCCAGGGCATCGCCAAAAGCTGGATCGGTATTGAAACCAAAGAAATACCCGCCCAAATTAGCGTACTGCCTAAAAAGCACCGGAAGACCCTTGCCATCAGGTTCCAGCTCACTGACCCAATGGGAAAGCTCGTCCATGTCGACACCATGGCGCCAAGTTAACGCGTCCAGACGGCCCGCAACATACGCCGGAGCGTAGGGCTGGCGGGGGCGAGTCAAGCGCGCCAAATCATTGCGGTAGCGGTGTTGCTTGATGAAGCTTGCCACCAACTCTCGAGAAAGTGGCTGATAACTGGCGCTCATGCTCACCGTGCCGTAAAGCCGGCGGTAGCGCGGATGCGCGGCAATCCAAGCTCCTAGGCCCTTCCAGAGCAGCAGCAAAGGACCATAACTTTTTTGCCAGGCCGGCGAGATAAAGGATCGCCCAAGTTCAAGGGCCGGATCTAGCTCCCACAAGAGCTGTCTTTTAAACCGAAAGAGGCTATGAACATAGAGCCCATCGATGCCCTGCTCCGCAAGCACCCGTTCAACGGGCACAAAGCGATAGCCTCCCGCCACGGCTCTCGCCTGCCGATCCCAAAGAAAAAGTTGCAGGTAGTGCCCGTCAAAGCGATCTAAATCAAGTGGACGGCCAGTGCCCTCGCCAACGGCCCTAAAGACCACCTCACGAAGGCGCCCGATCTCACGCAACAGATTCGGTGCCTGTCCCGGCGATACCACCCAGCACTCAAGATTGCCGGCCCGCGCTAGGCAAGCCGCTGGAGGTAGCAAGTCCAATTCTGCCTCTAAAAGCAACGGCGGCAGAGCCGAAGCTAGCGGGCGATCCGAATAGAGCCCTTGGCCAGATTTAGCATGGGGATGCCGGGCCCGCCCACGCTGCGCCAGCAACCAGAACTGCATGGTCAGCAACTCGCCGGCTTCTTGATCACTTGACGCGTGCCGCAAACGCGACGCGCTGAGACAACCGCCCACCGTGACCGTCAACCGCGGCACTGCCCAGCCCAACTTTGACATCAGTCGAGTACGTCGCTTTTGGGGCTTATCCAGGCCCAGGGCCTGCAACCAAAAACGACGCTTGCCCGCGCTTAGATTGAGCGTCTGCACCGCGGCGCCCGCGGAACGAGCCAACCGAGCCAAAAGCACAGATTCTTCTGGCAATTTTTGACCGCCGATCTTACCCCGCGCCAAGCGCGGTCCGACAAAGGCGAGGACAGCCCCCCCTTGGCTCAACAGCGCATGCGCGCGCGCAAAGCGGTCCTGCTCAGTTCCGCCAGCCAACGTCGACTGCCTAGAGACCGGGTCAGCTTCTAGCAGGGGATCTTGCAAGACTTTTAGATCGGGCCTGCGTAGCAACAAGGCAGGCAATAGCACCGTGCCTTCGACGGCGCCGTAGGGCCGACTGGCCAAGAGCAAAAGCCCGCCGCTCGGTGACACGCGCTGTAGCTCGGCATCGGTGAAAGTGACGCGCATCCCGATCGCCGCGCTCGCACGATGGGCATGGGCAAACGGCGTGACAGGCTCACCGCTAGGCGTCATGCGCTTGCGCAACGCAAGGCTGTCGATAAAATCTTGGACCTCGATCTGCATGGGCATGGTGGCTCCTTAAACGCCTGCGGCGGCGACAGCTTGATCGCCAGATGAATGAAAGAGGCTATGTTGCGCTGCGCGCCCCGCACGTGGGATATGGCTGCTGAAATAGAGCTCTCGAGCAAAATGGGTGCGCCAGCGTTCTTCGCCTCGCGCCGAGAGAAAGAGATTGCGCTGCTGCTGGAAGGGTGACCAGCGGTGATCCAAAAGCTGCATGGCACGGCTGAAACCTAAGCTCCAGGCGTCTAGCTCGCGCCGCGTCAGCGCGTTTGGACCATCCATCGCGACGCTCGCATCCACCCAGGCCTGGCGAAGTGTGACGTCCAGATGCTCACCTTGCCGCC
>JANLXT010000307.1:0-5964 GCA_031365225.1 candidate division FCPU426 bacterium | reverse complement strand
TCTATATCTTGCATTTGAAGGCCCACGGCATCGATGGCCAAGAAGAAGACTTTTGGGAAACAGCGGTGGTCGCGCGTTAAGCGTCCCCACCCGCGCCCGAACGGGCGTTGATTCAAAGACTGTTAGCGGTTAACATCCTTGCATGTCGCTTTTAAGCCTGCTCACACATACACGGCACCAGCTTCGTTGGCTCTTGATCGCTTTGGCGGTTGGCGCTTTGGCGGGGTCCGCGTCCGCGTTCTTTTTGCTAGCGCTGGATCAAGTCACCGCTTGGCGCGAGGCGCGTGGTTGGGCGTTGGCGATCTTGCCTGTGGCAGGCCTGATCTTAGGTTGGGTCATCACCCGTTGGGGATCGCCTGTCGAGCGTGGCAACGACCATCTGATACAAGAATTTCATGATCCCAAGGCCATCGTGCCCTTGCGCATGGCGCCGTTGGTGCTCTTTGGAACGTTGCTGACGCATTTGGGTGGGGGCTCGGCGGGACGTGAAGGCACGGCGGTGCAGATGGGCGGCTCGTTGGCCGATCAATTGAGCCGACCCTTAGGTCTTAGCGCCGATGAGCGCCGGGTGATCTTGATCTGTGGCATCAGCGCGGGTTTTGCCTCGGTCTTTGGCACGCCGTTGGCGGGCGCTATTTTCGGGCTAGAAGTTCTGGCCATCGGCAGTTTGCGAGCTGACGCGCTTTTGCCCAGCGCGATCGCGGCGCTCGCCGCTGATGCAGTGACGCGAGCGTGGGGCGTTGGACACACGCCTTATTTTGTGACCGAGGTCCCACCCTTGGGCTTGAGCACGCTGCTCGCGGCGCTTGCGGCGGGTCTTTGTTTTGGACTGGTCGCACGGGCCTTTGCTTGGTCCCAGCATGGATTATCGACATGGTCCAAAGCCTACTTTCCGAGCCAACCTCTGCGCCTTTTTATCGGCGGCTTGTTGGTGGCCATGGCGATTCTTGCCCTGGGGACGAACAAGTACAACGGCTTGGGGATCCCCGGCATCAGCGCTGCCTTTCAAGGACCCGTGCCTAGCTGGGATTTTTTGGCCAAAGGCGCGCTGACCGTGCTGACCTTAGGCTTTGGTTTTAAAGGTGGCGAAGTGACACCGCTCTTCTTTATGGGCGCGACCTTAGGCAACGCACTCAGCGCTGTCCTCGCGTTGCCGCTCTCGGTCTTGGCGGGCATGGGCTTGGTGGCGGTCTTTGCGGGCGCGGCCAACACACCGCTGGCCTGCGCCGTCATGGCGATGGAGCTTTTTGGGGCCAAGATGGGCGCCTACGCGCTTCTCGCCTGCGTGGCCAGCTACGCGGTCTCGGGGGCCAGCGGTATCTATCGCGCGCAACCCATCGTTCATCCAAAGCTCAGCCCGCGCGATCCTCGTCCACCAAGATCTTCAAAGAAGGCCAAATGAAAAAACTCATTCGTGGAATTATTGATTTTCGACAGACCCGCCGCGCGGCGGTACGCGAGCTTTTTACTGAGCTGGCCTTGGGGCAAAGCCCCGATTGTTTTTTTATCGCTTGCTCCGATAGCCGTGTGGCGGTCAACGTTTTCGCCTCCACGGACCCGGGTGATCTGTTTGTCATTCGAAATTTAGGCAACATCATGCCTTCGTATCCCGACACTGGCTCCGCGGTCGCCGCGTTAGAATTCGCCTTAGGCACGCTCAATGTCAGCCACATCATTGTTTGCGGGCATTCCGACTGTGGGGCCATTCGCGCGCTGGCGAGCGACCCCGCGGTGCATGGGCACAGCCCTCTAAGCAACTGGTTGCGGCACGCGTCCGCCGCGGCCGAAGGCGGGCATGATGATCAGGACGCCTTGTCCAAGCGCAATGTCGCTCTGCAACTACAAAACTTGCGCAGCCACCCCATGGTGCAGGCAAGGGAAGCGGACGGTAGCCTTCAATTGCACGGGCTGTGGTTCAATATCCGGCACGCGGACGTCTACTATTTAGAGAAGGCGCCGCAAGATTTTATCCTGATTGACGCGGCCGAAGGCGCCAAGATCTTGGCTAGGATAGGGGAATAGTATTGTGGGCAGACTTTAGTGTGGTGAAGATTTAGAAAAAAGAGCGTTGCCCCAATGAGGTTGTACCAATAAAAAAAGGAGACACGCCGGTGGCAACACCGCGTAATAGCCCAGCACCTTGAATCCGAGCGCGCCAAGCACACCGCCGATAAAAAAGGCCCCAAGAATGGTCGCGTGTGACATTAATTTTTGACGATCCGCAATGATCCGTTTTTTGCCCCCGATTTTGTCTCGATTCCAGTAAAGCAGCTTGCCTATTTCGATACCCATGTCAGTCACGACCCCTGTTACGTGCGTGGTCCGTATTTCGGCCATGGCTACCTTGGTGATCAACGCGTTCTGTAGCCCCATCAAGTACGGCAACAAAAGACCTGTCAGCAAGATCTGCTGGCGCAAGGCAGACGCGAGCCCTCCTTCAATGAGCCCAAAGAGTAAGAGCAGGCAGGCTTCAAGCGAGATGGGCAGGATAAAGGGATTGCTGTGGCGGGAGCGCCGGGCCCAATTGACCAAGAACGCGGTTGTTGCGGCGCCAGTGACAAAAGCCGCGACCATGGCTATCCCCATCGCCCCAAGATCCAGACGCCCTTGCGCCAGGTCGTCCGCGACCGATGATGTGATGCCAGTCATGTGAGAGGTGTATTTGCCGATAGCGACAAAGCCGCCCGCGTTGATCGCGCCCGCAACCAGCGCCAGTATCGCGCCAAGATTCTGGTCAGATTGTTTGGTTCGTCTTACAGCGAGCAAAGGTTTAAAGGCGCTGCTAAATATCGGAATTTGCACGGGAGTCTCTTTATCAAAATAGATTTAGGGGCTTTCGGTCGAGTATAACACGTGTTTTATGCTTTGTTTTTACTGGATTGTCAGCCCTGGCTGGGCCAAAATGTCTGCCATTGCTCTGGGGCTGACCCTGGGGCACGAATCATCTTTTATCTGGAGCAAGCATGCGCCGCGTAGTCCTGGGCCTTACATCAGCCTTTACCGTGTTCTCACTTTCGGCCTGTGGTAATTTTCTTTTTGGGGATGGCGCCAAAGGTAGCTATGCCGTGGGTGTGGCCTTGGGCCAAGATCTCAAGCGCAATCTGCCAGGTGGCGCCGATCTGGCCCAGTTGGCTAAAGGCTTGAAAGAGAAGCTGGCTGGCAAAACCAGCCAGAGCGATCAACAAGTCATGCAGGCCTTGCAAGCTTTTGTCGCGGGTCGGCAGGCCAACCCACAGGCTCCCGCCGATGCCAACGCCAGTTACGCGATCGGGGTGGATGTGGGTCGTAGCATCGGTCAAAGCTTTGGTGATTCGATCAAGACCAGCTACCTGCTCGCTGGACTCAAAGATCGCTGGGCTGACAAAGCTAAAGTCACCGACGAAGCCGCTCAAAAAGAGCTGATGGCTTTTGGACAACGGCATCAGGCCGAAAAGTCCAAGGATCAAGCCAAAGGCGGCGAAGCCAATCAAAAGGCCGGCGACGCGTTCTTGGCGGCCAACAAGGCTAAGCCTGGCGTCAAGGTGACCGCGAGCGGCCTGCAGTATATCGTGGTCAAAGAGGGCACAGGCCCCAAGCCAAGCCCGACCAGCATGGTCAGCGTGCACTACGCTGGCACGCTCATCGATGGGACCGAATTTGATAGCTCGATCAAGCGTGGACAGCCCGTCAGTTTTCCTGTGAACGGCGTGATCCCTGGTTGGCAAGAAGCGTTGCAGTTGATGAGCAAGGGCGCCAAGTTTCAGCTCTTTATCCCTGGCAATCTGGCCTATGGCGCGACGGGCGCGGGCGACAAGATCGGACCCAACGCGCTCTTGATCTTTGATGTCGAATTGTTGGAAATCAAAAAGAAGTAGAGCCCTTCGTTCTCAGCTAAAAAAAGGCCCCCAAACTTTCGGGGGCCTTTTTTTATGCGAGCTCAACACGATTTCTTCCGTTCTCTTTGGCCTTGTACAAAGCTTCGTCCGCGCGCTTGATGACAGCGTTGGGCTCGGTGGTGTGTTTGTCGGGCGCGGCTAAGCCGATGCTGACGGTCACAGTGACCTGGACCAGCCTTTCGCGCATGGTTCCACGCTCTGTTTCACTGGTTCGCGCGCGGATGGGTTTTGGTAGACGGATGCTAAAAGGGCGCTGTTCGAGCCCGCTGCGGCATAGCTCTATCACGGGTTGGGATTGTTGCAGGGTTTGATCCTCAAAGATGACACAAAACTCTTCGCCACCATAACGGTAGGCCCTGTCTCCTGTGCTCTCGCGCAGATGCGCCGCGACCAAGCGCAGCACATTGTCACCTTCATCGTGGCCGTAGCTATCGTTGAATTTTTTAAAGTGATCAATATCAACCATGGCCAAGGCGTAGGGTGGTACCAAGCGCTGCAAGCGTTCATCTAAAGCTCGGCGATTGGGCACGCCCGTCAATTCGTCCAGATAGACCCGTTGCCAATACATCCCTAGAATGGCCAGCAGCAAGATCGCGGTGAGCACTAAAAAGTAAAGTAGTCCCAAACGCCACGCTGCCGTGGCGTCTAAGTGTCCCGTGCCCACCACGCCGGCCAGCAGCAGTAGCCCTGGCAAGCTAGCGCCAAAAGCCAACAAAGCCGGCTGGATCTTGGGGTCCCGCCGCACGAGTAAGAATAAGCCGTAGAGAGGCAGTCCCAAGAGGCTTAGGTGTGGCAAGCCTTCTGTACTCGGGGCACCCCAGGCGCGCCACGCCAGCCATGCTCTAAATTCAGGATTTTCTTGGGTGGCGATGCCCAAGAGCAACAACGCTGGCGCGAACAGCAAGAGCAGGCGAATAAGGCTACGTACTCCCCACAGTTTGCCTTCGGGCGCAAAAAGACTCAGCCCAAAACCCAGCGGCAAACTTACGCAAAGCGTAGCGTAGGCATCTGCCAAGGGGCGCTCGCCGGGAAAGTTGGCGGCCGCGCCTAAGAGCAGAGCCCAACCCGTCGCCAGCGCCAGCGCCAACGCTAACAAACGGGTTTGATTGAGGTAAAGGCCTAGCGCGCCAAAAGCAAGCAAACCCAGCCACAGGCCACGGGTCCAGCTGTCTAGACTGTCAGGGGCTAGCCAGCCGGGGTCTAGTTTTGGCCAGAGCGCCACAACGCCAGGGCAGAGCGCCACAAGCGCGGCGCAAAAATAAAGCATCCAGGGACGAACAATTGGCACAAGCGCTCCTTGCGTGATGGGGACCCTTCACTATATTCTGTCTTTGGCTCAAATTTCTAGAGGCAAGCGTGCAACGAGAGATTTATACACCTGACATGGGTCCGCCCCAGGGCCCCGGTCCCAGTCGCGAGATCTATGCCAGCATGGGTGGGCCGGCCATCACGCAGATGCTCGAGGACTTTTACGCTCAACTGGGACAGTCGTCCATACGCCATCTTTTTGCGCCAGACGAGGCGGGCCGCTTGATCGCGGCGCGTAAGAGCGCCCTTTTTTTTATTTTTTTGCTGGGTGGCCCACCGACCTATCAAGAGACCCATGGCCCACCCCGCATGCGGGCGAGGCACCTGCCCTTTGTGATCGACGCGGCCGGTCGCCAAGCCTGGCTGGATTGTTTTTTTGGTGTGCTGCAAGACGCGCCCACCCGCTACGGCTTTCCACCAGAACATCTCGATGGTTTCAAGAAGTTCTTAGAAGATTTCTCCGCTTGGATGGTTAACACGCAAGCGACACCGAGCACGAGGTCTGAGTGAAGCCAAGCTCGCGATTTATAAGTGTGGCCAGTCAAGCGCTCGATGCCAGCGAAGCCGTGGCCGAGGTGCTGGGCCTTTTTGCGCGCGACGCTGGCGCGATGCGGCCAGATGCTCTTTTTGTATTTATCTCTCCGCAGCATCGCGATGATTATACGTTGATCTTAGAAAGCCTGAGCGAATCACTCGAACCGGGGATCTTGTTGGGCTGCAGTGGCGGGGGTGTGATCGGCGGTGGGCAAGAGCACGAAGATGGACCTGCGCTGTCGGTGAC
>JANLXT010000282.1:0-6609 GCA_031365225.1 candidate division FCPU426 bacterium | reverse complement strand
TGTTAGCCTGAGTGGGCGTACGCGTTGAGCTGGGGCTGATAGTCGCGGTGCGCGTAAACGTAGCTGTGGGTGTCGGCACACTGCACCCTCCCACCGGCTCAAACTGAATATCGTCAATATAGATCGTGGCGTTGCTGATGCTAGCGCCAAAGAGCAGCTCTATTTTTTTGACCGACTGAAAATCACGCGCGTTGTCCCCCAGCGTTGAGCAATTGGGCGCGCAAGAAGGATTGTTCGCGTCCTCACCTGCCGCGCTCAAATCAATGCTGACCTGCTGCCAAGCGCCCGAAGCCGCGGTCGCCTGCGCGCCCGAGACCCAGTTCTCGTCCTCGCCGTTATTTTCAAACGCCTGGCCTTCACGGAATCGAACCGTGTAACTGAGCGCTTTGTCCGACTTGATCCAAAAACTTATACGGGGATGGGCCGTTGCGTCGATGATACCCGGGCCGCCGTAGAGGCTAGATCCTATGTTAAAGCCGGCACCCCAGGTGGCCGCGCTGGTGGTAAGTGAGACGTGCAGGCTATCGCCACCGCTATGCGCCTGGCTGGTGCTGACGCGGGCGGTGATCGTGCACCCCGCGTCACCAAAAGGATTGTAGGCCACCAAAAGTCCCGCCTCAAAACCATCAAAAGCAACGGCGCATACGGTGGGGATTGGCGTGGGGGATGGTGTGAACGTCTGGGTGATGGTTGGTGACCCCGCCCACGCAGTCGGGGTGGGGGTGGGGGTGCATCCAATCTTGGTGTCGGTCACTTCGATGGCACAGACCTTGGCGTTGTTCATCAATGCTGAAAATCCGATATTAAGCGTGCCGTCCGTCACATCAACATAACGGGTGATGTCATAGGCGTTGTTGGCCCAGGCTGCCGCAAAAAGATCAAAGTCGCCAACGACATTGTTCCCTTCAAACCCAATGTAAAATCGCCGTTTATTCACCGCCGTGAAAAAAGTCTCGGCAAAGCGCAGGCGCACTTTATAGCGGCCGCTCGGGACATCCACCCGATACTCGCTCACGCCATAACGATCCGTCTGAAACAGCACATCGTCGAAGGTGGCACCGATCGCCGCCCCAACCGAAGAGGGCGTGCCACTCACATAACCAAAAGTGTTGGCGCCGCCATAGAGCTGATCCGCGCTCCAAAATGCCGAGGCGGCGTCCGTAAAATTGGGGCCACCGCAATTGATACGGATGGGAGCGATCGGCGAACCACAATTGGGTGTGGCGGTCTCAAGCGCCAGGCTGAACCAGTTCAAGTTGCCTGAGGGCGCGGCGTCCATGACGATATAAATAGTTTGCACGCCTTCTTTGAGCGCGATACCTGATCGACTGACCGTGGTCCAGTTTTGCCAGCCCCCTGTACCGGCCACATTGATGGCGCCCGAGATATCAACGCTTTTTTGCTCAACGTGAAAACTACCCGCCGCGCCACCATTGGCGACGCGTGCGTCTAGGCGATAGTTGCCTGCTTGGGCCACGTCGATGGTGTACGCCAGCCATTCACTCGCCGTCGAAAACCCGATGTTGGACCCCGAACCGCTGTCGCTGCACGCTTCTACATCTGCGGCTTCCCATCCCCGATAGGTGCTGTTGCCTTGATTGTTGATCGACGTGTCATGGTAGGCGACTCCTTCCCCACCCTTGTCAAAGTCCTCGGCTTGAAAAGTCCCTGGCACCGCGATCGGTGCTACGCCATTGGGCTTGAGCTGGCCTTTGTCGTGCCACGACCGCACATAGTCGACGGTCATGACGCCAGGCCACGGGGTCGTCCCGTCAGGTGGCAGACCATAAACACCGCCCACCGCGATATTTAAGATGAAGAATGCTGGCCGGGCTTCCCACGGCCAGACCTGACCTCCAGATAACATGTCAGGCCTAAACTCATAAAATTGGATCCCGTCGACAAAATACCTGAGCAGGTTCGGGTACCATTCCATCGTGAACGTATGGTACGACCCTGAAAAGAATCCCGCGGTCCCAGAATAAAAATAGCCGCTCATGCTACCCGCGCCGTTATACCCCGTGCCGTGAAAAGAGCCTTGGTTGCGGTCCGTCAAGTCGCCGCGCTGTTCCATGATATCGGCCTCGCCGCAGGCGGGCCAGCTGACGGTCCCGATGTCCTGCCCAAGCATCCAGAACGCGGGCCAAAAACCATTGCCCGCCGGCACCCTTAAGCGCGCTTCGTACTTACCGTATTGTTGATACCACTTGCCGCCGCTGTTGATGCGGCCAGACGTGTAGGGCGCGCAAAAGCCACCCTCTTGAACCGCCTTGATCTGAAGGTTGCCGGCGCCATCCTGCGTCAGGTTAGCGCGCCGATCGACGGTGTACTGCTGCAGCTCGCTATTTTGTGGCCAGGCAGCGCAACCCGCCGAGTCATAGTTCCAAATGGCGGCGCTGACACCGGTGTTCGCCGCGCCGCTAAAATCCTCAGTGAACGTCTGCGACCAATCCACGCCTACCACCGCCCACGCCGGACTTACCAAAGCGCAGGTTAACGCCAGCGGGGCGACGAGACGCGTCACTCGAACGCGCAAAAACTCTGATCCCCTATTCAACAAGAGCGACCCTCAAGATCTTTGATTCATAGCCACCGACAGCGTCCTGGCCTTCGCAACGGATCAAATAAACACCGCTGGCCATTTGTTTACCGGCCCAGCTGACGCGCAAGCGCGGGCTGGGTCCTTGGGCCTGCGCCACCAACTCACCCGCAAGATTGTAGACCCGCGCGATCATCCAGCCACCGGCCCCAATGTTAGGCGCGATCAGATCGACAAAATTCGCGCGTAAAACAGGATTGGGCGCGGCGACCAGCTCGGCCAAGGGTGAGCTGAACGCCTTGATGATGGTGATGGCCATGGATTGCGTGCTGGGCTTCTCTCCAGGCGTTTGCCTTTCGACACTGACCTGATAGGTCCCGCTGGCGACCACGCGTCCACGGGCGTCCGTGCCGTCCCAGCTCACAAAGTCCGTGGGGCCATCACCATAGGTCAACTTGACCTTGTTGTTACTATCCGCTGGATCGGGACTGAAGCCTGCCTTGTCCATGCGCAAGGTGCCTCCCCCCGTGCCACCCGGCTGCTCAAAGCGCCGCACCAATTCTCCAGCGCTGTTATAGATCGACACGACCACGTTATTGGGGGTGCGCATGACCACTAGACCAGTGTTAAGCGTGGTCTGCTTGCCAAAGCCATCCGTGACGCTGACTTGCATGTTATAAGCGCCACTGCGCACTTTGCTGCCGTTGTCCGCGCTACCATCCCAGGTGAAGGTGTACGCGGTGCCCTCAAATTTAACCACGGCCAAGCCGCCATCATCGGGCAGGGCCACGCTGTTGGTGGCTTGCAGACCGGTGGGCATTTGATCCATGCGCGCGTAGCCCGGCAAGCTATAGACCAGCTCACCCGCGCTGTTGAAGACGCGTATGGTCGCGGCCACGGCGGGCAAAGGTGTCGCCGTAGGACCCGGCGTCGGTGAATCGGTAGGGGTTGTCAGTGGCGTATGGGTGCGTGTCGAGCTAGCCGAAGGACTGGCCGAGGGCGACGGGCTGGGCGTGCGACTGTCGGTGACGCTGAACGTCTGCGTCGGGCTCGGACTAGCGCTGGGGCTGGGGCTAGCGGTCCGGCTATCCGTGCTCGTCGCGCTGGGCGTGGCCGTTTCGGTGACGGTGGGCGAATCGGTCGCCATCGCGCTGGGTGTCGCGGTCTCAGTGCGGGTGGGCGAATCTGTCACGGTGGCGAAGGCGGTCTCGGTCGCGCTTGGTGTCGCGCTAGGGGACGCCGTGGCGGTGCCGCTAGGCGTGGCGGTCAAGGTTGCGGTGGGCGAATCGGTCCGAGTGGCGCTGGGTGTCGCGGTCTCAGTACGAGTGGGCGAATCGGTCGCGGTGGCGAAGGCGGTCTCGGTGGTCGTATGGGTCACTGTGCGCGTGGCCGTGCCGGTGACGGTCGAGGTACTGGTCGGCGTCTGGGTCAGGGTCAAGGTCTGGCTGGGGCTCGGGGTCCTGCTCGGCGTGGCCGTCGGCGTCATGGTCTCGCTGCCGGTCGAGCTGCGGGTCGGGCTGGGCGTCAGCGTTCCCGACGCCGTGGCGCTGGGCGTCGCCGTTCGCGTGACGCTGGGCGTCGGCGTGTCGGTCGGCGAGGGTGTGGGCGAGTTGATCGGCGAATCGGTGAAGGTCGGCGTGACGCTGGGCGTGGCCGTGGGCGAGCTGGTCGCGGTACTCGTCGGCGTGCGCGTGTAAGTGACAGTCTGTGTCTGGGTCGGGCTTGGCGTCACGCTCTCGGTGCTGGTGAGTGTGATTGTGCGTGTCACCGTTTGCGTCGGCGAAAACGAAGCTGTCGCTGACTGGGTCGCCGTTGGGGTCATCGTGCGCGTCACCGTCTGCGTTGGTGTCGGCGAAGGTGTGACGCTCTGTGTGCTCGTTGGGGTGCTTGTCCGCGTCACTGACCGAGTTGGTGAAAATGACGCGGTCACCGTCTGCGTCGCTGTCGGAGTGATGGTACGCGTCACTGACTGGGTCGGTGTCGGCGAAGGTGTCGCGCTCTGCGTTGCGGTCGGCGTCATCGTCCGTGTCACGCTCTGGGTCGGCGAAAAACTGGGTGTCACAGTTTGGGTGACGGTCGGCGTCACTGTCCGCGTCACCGTCTGGGTCGGGGTCGCGCTGGGGGTGGCGGTCTGCGTCACCGTGGGGGTCACGGTGCGCGTCACGCTCTGCGTGGGTGAAAAGGTCGGGGTCGCGGTCGGGGTGCGGGTCGGGGTCACGGTGGAAGTCGCCGAGCGTGTGGGGCTAAAGCTAGGGGTGGCGCTGGGCGTCGCCGTGGGTGTGACCGTGCGCGTCGGCGAGTTCGTCGGCGAAGGGCTGTTGGTCGGGGTGACGCTGGGCGTGCCCGTGGGCGTGCGCGTGGGCGTGACCGTGCGGGTCACGCTGGGGGTGATTGTAGGCGTCGCTGTGGGCGTCACGCTAGGAGTGCGCGTCGGCGTGACGCTAGGGGTGCGCGTCTGGGTGGCCGTGCGGGTAGGGCTGGGCGAGGGTGTGATCGTGCGAGTGGGGCTGGGAGTGCGGGTGCGGGTGGCCGTGCGCGTCGGGGTGTCGGTGCCGCCGCAAGAAGTGCTATGCGTCACCTTTAGCTTTACATATTCAACAAGCGTGTTTGAATCCGACCAGATCATCAACTTTAATGCGTTCACCTGCGCCCAGGTGGTTACTGACGGCAGGTTGATCGTGTCCACCTGCATGGTGTTGATAGGCCCAGACATCGCGATCGCTGGTCCGTAGGGAGCCGATGACAAGGGCGGCAGCAAGCCGATGACGCTACCGTCGATGTTGTAGTCGTAATTGATCGCCGCTCCCGAGCCACCCTGCCACTTGATCTCAAAGTCCACATTCGTGATGGTGCCTGTTCCTGAACCACCCGTAAAGTTCATCACGCCTTTGTCAGTGTTGCCACCCACGGTGCCCGTCGCGTCGTCACCACAAAGCGCCGCCAAGGTGATGGCGCCCCAGGCGCCATTGGTCCCTGATTCCCAAGCGGCCTGCAACGTAAAAGCGCTGGGGCAGATCTCTTCGGTGGTCTGACAGGGATCCGGGGTGGGTGTCGGTGGCACTGGCGTGCAGGTGCCGATCGCCACGGGGCAATTGCCGCCCGTGCTTCCGCCCACACGCACGTTAAAATAGGAGTCCGCTTGGTTGCCTGGTCCAGAGTCACCGCAAATACTGCCCACCGCCATCCACTTGACGCCCGTGGTCGAGCCAGCGACTCCCGCGGCGCCACCCTGCAGGGCGTTCGTTGACCCGTCGCCATTAGGGTTGTTCGTCCAAGTGGCGCATCCGTCGGCGGGCGTATAGACCGCCGAATTGGAGGCGCTAAAGCCAAATCTCCAGGCAGTGCTGCTGACACCCGTGGGCGTGTTTAGACCGCTCGCAAAACCATCGACATCGTACCAACCCGTCACACCGCCACTGGTGGTGCTATCAAAATAACAAATTGAACCGTCACTGTACTCAATGGTGATCAAGTACCACAGAACGCTAAAGCTCATGTTGCTGTCTGTCACCTTAAATACCACATTGTTCGTGCCTGTCGTCACCGTCAAATTGGCCGTGATGTCGACTGTACTGTCCGTGAAGCCATTTGTTTGCACCAGCGTCCCGTTGACATAGGCTTCGCCATCATCGTCCGCGCGCCAACTTAGCTGCGCGGCGGTGATGGTCTTACATGACACCGCGTGCGCTACTTGGGCAATAAACCCAAGCAGAAGCGTCAGCGCGATGATCGGCGCAAGTTTTTTCACGTGAGTTTAAACATCCGTTAACCTGTAAAAATAGGACACCAAAAGCCAAATTAATTAAACCATGCCTAAAAATGCCTTACAAACAATAACGTTTCGGAATGAAGTAAGAAATTTTGTAATGCGGAATAATTTTTAAAACACAATAAATATAGGGTTAAATAATTTTATAAATAATTTGTGATATTTTGCGTGGGGCCATGGCAGGCCATGGCCCCACGCGTTTTGTAGGGCCACGGCATGCCGTGGCCCTACGTTACGGAATTAATGCCACCTTCAATATTTTCGTCTCATACCCACCCACGGCGTCTTGCGCCTCAAGCCG
>JANLXT010000165.1:0-4753 GCA_031365225.1 candidate division FCPU426 bacterium | reverse complement strand
CGGCTACGACCTCGCCGCCGTGGGCGACTGCGCCGACGCCCACGTTCAAGCCTTGATGGAGGATTGAGCCGTGCTGGTAGAGAGGATGGAGAGGGGCCCTCTTGGGCCTGCGATCAATTTTTGGTGAACCGTAAGTCTTTAAAGGTGAAAGCCCCTTTGCCTTGCCCGCCATTGAAGCTGAAGAGCACCTGACTGATGGATTCCAGGTCGAGCCTCTTGTTGCCGTTTTGATTGCCCCAATACTTGAATGGCTCCATCTCAGCAAGGTCGATCTCTTTGTCTTGCCAATCGCCACTGCCGATCAGGTCAAAAGCGTAGAAATAGACCTCGCAATCAGACTTGTGATCTTCTTTGGGGTAGCTCAGCCCGATCTTTTCTGCGCCAAGCTCGTGCAAGGTGAATTTATAGGCGAAGCCTTTGTTGGCAAAGAATTTGAACCGCGCCTTGGTGAATCCGCGCAGGTCGACTGCTTTGGTATTGTCGGGTGCATTCGCCTCGATCAATAGGTCGCCTCCCCAATCCGTGCCAGAGTCGTAGGTGACCTGCAACTCGCCAGGCCCGAGCTCCTTGACCTTCATGCCGTCTTGGACCTGGGGCTCCGGCCTTAGCGCATTCTTGCCGTGGGCGTAATAGCTGAACTGGTCCATCTCGGTGGCGAGAGCCCCTAAGGTGGCGGCTGCAGGCGCCGCGGCCGTCCCGGAGAGGGCGGCGGCGCTGTTGCCCGTGGGCTGCAGCGTCAGGCCCCGCAGCTCGAGCAGGCCGGCTGCTTGGTTGGGCAGCACCTGCACCGAGAGCCCTTGCAGGCTCTGGATGTCAAAGGTCTGATTGCCCGTCTGGTTGCCCCACCACAGCGACGGCTTGACCGACTTGAACTCAAAGGTATAGCGCTGCCAGTCCCCGTTGCCGCTCAGGTCGCTCTTGGCGACATAGCTCTCGCCATCGGCGCCGCGCTTGCCGAGGTATTCGGCCAGGTCCGTGGCCCCAGCGCCCGTCTCGTGCAGCACAAACTGCACCTGGAGGCCTTGGCGCGCCTTGAGCTCAAAAGTGATGGCCTCAAAGCCGCGCCAGTCATCGGGGTCCTTGCCCAGGATGGGCACCGAGATGCCACAGCCCCAGGTCGTCCCGCTGTCGTAGCGCAGCTTAAGCCGGCCGTTCGGCATCAATGTCGGAGCTGCGGGCAAGGGGTCGCCGACAGCGAAAGTGCCGTCTAAGGGCAGCGCCTTGGGCTGAGCTTGGACACGGCCATCGTCGCCATGCACCGCGATGTTCTTTTGCAGGTAATCGGTAGCGCGTGCGGATCCGGGCGTGCGGCCGCCCGGGCGTATATAAGCGCGGAAGAAGCGGATGGCGAGGGCGCGGTCCGCCTCGATCTTGGTGATAAAGGCCATGATCTCGGCGGCTTCTTTGCTATTCGATTCTTTGAGCTCCGCCAAGCGCTTGTCCTCGACCTCTTTTTCGGCCACAAGCCGTGCAGCTTCTTGCTTGCTGACCTTCTTCTTAGGCTTCTTGGCAAGGGGCAGCTGCGCGTCGGTCGGCTCAGGGCGGGTCAAGTCCGCTTCACGGTTGAGGATAGTCGTCGCCACCAGCTGTAGGTCAGATTTCGAGATCAGGGGCTCTCGGATCATGGCAAAGGCCAGATCGAGGTAGCCTTTCCAATCTTGTGCCTTGGCATGCTCTGCCAGGGCGACCAGGGTCAGGGCGATGCGCGCATCGGGGAACTCTTGGCAGCGCGCGATCTGAGCGCTCAAGAAGCCGAACTTTGCCTTGTCGGCGAGCAGGCTCGATCGCTGGGCCAGCAAGGTCGTGGCATCGACAAAGAAGATGCTGCCGGGGTCGGCCAGGATGGGAGCAGCCAGCTCGGTGGCCAGCGCGTGCTTGTCCCCGTGCTCTAAGAGGTTCTTGATCCGCGTAAAGCGCGCCCTGCCCGCCTCGGGGTGCTCTGGCTGCTTGGTCAGCAGCTCTTGAAAGGCCTGTTCTGCCTTCTCAGAGGCGCCGGCGACGCCGCGGTCAGCCTGCTCTTGATGGTAATAGCCCAGGTCAAAGAGGGCATAACCCGTGAATTCGTTGGGTTCGAATCCGCTGGAGACCTTCTCGAGCGTGGCCTGGAACTCTTCGGCGTGCCCCCAAGCCCGCAGGACGCCGGCTTTTTTATAGAGGAAGCGGGCGCGGTCATGGTCGTTATCGGACCGCGAGACCAGGTCCTCATAGACCTTGGTCGCTAGGTCGAAGCTGCCCTCTTGGCGGTAGGCGCCGGCGGCTTCTTCAAGGCCGACCTCGGCCTTCTTACGGCGCACATAGACCCGCGCCGAGATGATGTCGACATTGCGGGCTCGGAAGCCGGCCCACATCTCGTTGCCGCCGGCGCTGCCCAGCTCGCGGGTGAGGGTGGTGCCTAGGCGCTTCTCATCCTCGACCAAGGTCAGGTAGCCGCCATCCAAGATGAAGCCCAGGCGCTGGACCTTGGCGGTGTCGCGCAGGTAACCTTTGACCGACCAGTGCGGCACAAACTGGGTGTCGCTGACGTTTTCGCCCAGGCTGGCGGTGCGGAACTGAGCATTGGTCTTCCAATCAACGCGCAAACCATTGCCTTTCCAAGATACGGCTCGTTGCACGGTGCCAGTCGCGTCTACGGCGGCGCTCTCAGTGAGGCTGTCCGCAAGATAAAAGGCCAGCTGGGGTTGATTGTTGCTGGTGACAATCACATCGATCTCGATCTTAGCGGACTGCCGCTGCATGGACTTGCGTAACCAAGCGTGAGCGTCCAAGAAATGGGCGGCATCCACCGTGCTCGCCGCCGAAAAATCGGTCTGCATCGCCCACGCTGCCTGGGCGCGCTTCCAGTCTGATAGCGCGGATTTTCTAAAGTCGATGTGATCTATCTCTTTCCAGCGGGCCCGCTCGGCAGCGCGCTCGACATAGGGCTTGGCGAACCAAGCCAGGCAGCTCAAGGCCACGATGCTCGTCACCAGCATCCAGGGCGGTATGCCCTTGCGGGGCCGCACATTTGAGCGGGGGTCCATCGAGGGTGTCTTGATGTAGGCGGTGGGGACCTTGCGCGCGATGTTCTTGAGCTTTTGCGGTCCCGCTTTGACCACGCGCCAGCTGGCGCTGATACGCACGCCTTCGAGCGTGACGCTCGATGCGTGCACCCCGCCGGGAGGGCAGAGGGGCTCTAGGCGGGCAGCGATATTGACGGCATCACCAAAGAGGTCGCCCTCTTGGACCTCGACCTCACCGCTATGGATGCCGACCCTGATGCGATGGCAGTCGGCTTCTTTTTTGCCGGTGTTGCGGGCGTGGAATTCTTCTTGGATCGCGATGGCCGCTTCGAGCGTGGCCTGGGCGCTGGGGAACTCGGCCATGAAGGCGTCGCCAATGGTCTTGATGACGTGGCCGCCTGCGGCACGGATCTTAGCGTTTAGCAGCTCGTTGTGCTCGTGCAAGAACAGCAGGGTCCCAGCTTCATCCTTAGACATCATCTTTGAGTAGCCGACGATGTCGGTGAACATGATGTAAGCTGTTCGGCGCGGTAGGGGCTGCTTGCTGGGAGCTTGGTCCATTGATTCCAAAGTGACCTCAATTTTAGAGCTGAATGTTGGCGATGGATGGGACGAATGTTAACGAATGTAGCATAAGCTTTTTGTAAGTTTTTTGAAAGGTACTGTTTTTCAATCGTTTTTCAACATAAACTGACATCTGTGAAAGAATGCCTAGTTTTCATATCAAAAAAAGCCGTACTATTGAATATATTTGATTTTATTGGGCTTTTGAGGTCTTGGATGGCAGAACTACTCTTTGGCGGCGCGGCAGGGGAAGTGACGGGGTCGCGACACCTGCTCAAGATAGGCGAGCAGCGGCTCTTGCTGGATTGCGGGCTCTTTCAGGGGCACCGCAAAGAAGCGGACGCTAAGAACCGGCTCTTTGTGTTTGATCCCAAGTTGGTCGACGCGGTCGTGCTCAGTCATGCGCACATGGACCACGGGGGTGCGTTGCCACGCTTGGTGGCGCAAGGATTTAAGGGCGCTATCTATTGCACGCCTGCCACGGCCGAATTGTTGATGCTGCTATTACAAGATTCGGCTCACATTCAAGAGCAAGACGCTATTTACTATAATAAGAAGAACCCCTTTCGCCCCATCAAGCCCTTGTACACCGCAGCGGATGCAGAGGCTGTTCGACCACGCTTGCGGACGGTTGCCTACGGCCTTAGTTTTGAACCGTTGCCCGGTATAAAAGCGTTCTTTCACGAAGCAGGGCACATCTTGGGTTCGGCCATGGTTAGTTTGCGGTGGCAAGAAGCGGGTAAAGAAAAGAGCCTGCTTTTTAGTGGCGACTTGGGTCGACAAGGCATGCCTTTGTTGAAAGATCCGTTTCATCCGGGTGCTGGCTCGCAAACCCTGATCATGGAGAGCACCTATGGCAATCGCGCTCACGCTGCGAGCGGGGACGCGATGACACAATTGGGGTCAGCAATTTCAGAGACCTTGGCCAAGGGCGGCAAGGTGCTGATCCCATCTTTTGCGGTGGGCCGAACGCAAGAATTGATCTGGCATTTTGCTGCCCTCAAAGACTCTGGGCACTTGGCACAAGACCTTAAAGTCTACATCGATAGTCCTCTGGCCAGCCGCGTGACCCAGGTTTTTAGCAAGCATCGGCAGATCATGGATCAAGAGTTTCAAGAGGCTGCTAAGCGCTACGATCCCTTTGAATCTGATTGGTTGCGTTACGTTGAAGACGTCAACGAGTCCAAAGC
>JANLXT010000240.1:0-10693 GCA_031365225.1 candidate division FCPU426 bacterium | reverse complement strand
GTATCAGGCGCGGGCGGTAAAAACGTATTTTGCGGGCCACTATCATCGCGTGCTGTTTCGAGGGCTCGAGGCGGCCATGGCCCAATTCAAGCCCGAGCGTATCTGG
The DNA here is from genome assembly GCA_031365225.1 of candidate division FCPU426 bacterium. GTDB lineage: Bacteria > Oederibacteriota > JAJYGY01 > JAJYGY01 > DAIDJD01 > JANLXT01. The sequence continues at coordinate 10,587 of JANLXT010000240.1, read as the reverse complement.
GCGCACGCTGAGCCCGAAAACTGGCTCGCGTGGCAGGTCCTGCGGGCGCGGGATCGGGTTGCTCCAGATGCGCAGGTCAGCTTGGTGTCGTGGCGCAATATAGATTTTGCGAGAGGGGCCTTGCCCTATCGCATGCCAGGCTTGTATCAAGGTATCGAAGACAGAAGTTTGGCTGGATGCGCCGACGTGCTTTGCTACAACCGGGCCGCAGAAACAATTCTGGGCGAGCGTGGTTTTAAAACAAAGCCGACGCGCATGGGCGTCAATCTGGCTTACTTCAAGCCTCGCCCAAAGGAGCCCGCCAGAAGGGCCTTGGGCTTGCCAGCCAAAGCCCGCCTCTTTGGGTTTGCGGGCCGCTTTGTCGAGGGCAAAGGCGGGGCTGACTTTATTGACGCGGTCGCTCAGATCGCGGGCGCGCAGCTCTTGATGTTGGGTGATGGCCCGGCGCGGCAGGCCTGGCAAGCCCGCGCTAAAGAACGCGGCGTGACCTTGCATGTGCGCTCCCTGAATCACGAACAGATGGCGCAAGGCTTGGCCGCGATGGACGCGCTGGTCTTGCCCTCGCGAAGCACGTCCGACTGGATCGAGCAGTTTGGACGGATCTTGATCGAGGCGATGGCCTGCGGGATTCCAGTCATCGGTTCAAGTTCGGGCGCCATTCCGCAGGTTGTCGGCAAGGCGGGTTTGATCTTTAAAGAGGGTGATGTCAAAGACTTGGCAAAAACATTGCGTGGTTTGTCAGCTCGATCCCGCGCACTGACCAAGGCGGGTTTGCTTCGATCAAAAGAGTACCAATGGAAAGCGATCGTGCCAGAGCTGGCCAGACAGTTGGCGGTGGATTCGAAGGTAGGACCGAGGGTGGCGGTGCATGGTGTGCCAGTCTTTGGGGGCGATCAAGCCGCGGCGTTGAACGCGGTGGGAACCCTCTTGCGTGAAAAGCGAGGGGGCCTGGTTTTTTATCTAAATGCGCATACGGCAAATCTCGCGGCGAAAGACGCGGGCTTTGGCGCGTTGCTGAGGCAGGCCGATCTAGTTTTACCCGATGGCGGAGGCGTGGTGCTGGCCGCACGAGCCCTGGGACAGTTGCTGCCAGGGCGCTTGGTGCTGGGCGATCTATTGGCGCCATTGGCCAGGCTCGGGCGCGCCCACAAGGCAGGCGTTTATTTTTGGGGAGCCGAACCCGGGGTCGCCGCAAAAGCGGCCAAGGCCTTGGACCTTGGGCTGGTGGGTGTCAGCGACGGATTTCAAAAAGACGAAGGCACTGTGATCCGCGCCATTCAGCGCAGTCGCGCGCGTTTGGTATTCTTAAGCCAAGGCTCACCGCGCCAAGAAAACTTGGCGCTTAAAGTCAGGACGGCTTGTCCCGGCGCGGTCGTGGTCGTCTGCGGCAACGCCTTCACCTATGCTGCGGGCCTGCAATCGCGGGCGCCCACTTGGATGCAGGCCCTCACGCTTGAATGGGTTTGGCGACTGGCCCAAGAGCCCGTGCGCATGGGACGACGGTATTTGCTCGGCAACATGTTCTTTGTGGCGCGCACCGTGTGGCAGCGCCTTGGCGGAAGGCCGTAAGGAGAAAACGTGGCGATTCGATCTTTAGTGCTTGGTGGGACCGGCTTTATCGGTTCACATTTAGTCGACAAATTGCTGGCCGCGGGTCAAGAGGTACGCGCCTTTGACCGGCATCCCGAGCTTTTTAGGGCTGCGGTGCCTGGGGTTGAGTATCGTTTTGGAAGTTTTGACCATGCCCAAGATCTGGTTCAACTCTTTGATGGCGTGGATCACGTTTATCATCTTGTGAGCACGACGTTGCCCAAAACTTCGAACGATGATCCCGCGTTTGACGTGACATCCAATCTTGTACCGACGCTACGCTTGTTAGATCTTTGCGTGAAGGCTCAGATCAAGCGGGTGATCTATGTGTCCAGCGGTGGCACCGTGTATGGTGAACCCGTCCACTTGCCTGTGGCCGAGGACGCCCCAACCGAACCCAACTGTTCGTATGGCGCGACCAAGGTGGCGATCGAAAAATATCTCCATTACTATCGCCATCAGTTCAACCTAGACTCCGTGGTGGTGCGTCCGTCCAACGCCTATGGGCCCCGACAAAACCCCAAGGGCATCCAGGGCGCGATCGGCGTCTTTTTGGGCCATGTGCTTAAGGATCAGCCGATTGAGATCTGGGGCGATGGCAGTGTGGTTCGCGATTATGTTTATGTCGAAGACTTGGCGGAGGGTATTCTTAAAGCGGGCACGCTCGACGCTCCATCCAAAGTCTTTAATTTTGGAAGCGGGGCAGGGAACAGCCTTTTGGATATTCTGGCGCGCATTGAAAGGCTGACGGGCAAGAAAGCGGATATCCGTTTCAGCGCGGCGCGGCGTTTTGACGCCTCACGTATTTGGCTCGATATCAGCCGCGCCGAGCGAGAGCTAGCGTGGCGGCCGCGCATGTCCTTGGACGACGGGATCAGCGCCACGCTTCAATTCTTGCGGGAGCAAGCGTGAGCAAGGCTCACAAGCCTACGATTGGCGTGATCAGCCATGGCATCAGCACGCAGGGTGGCATTGAAAGCGTGGTTTATCATCTTTGCCGCAACTACATACGCCTTGGTCACCCGGTCAAACTCTATTCGGCGCAGGGGCTGGATCGCCCGATGCCTGGCTTGACCCATTATCCTGTGGCGACGCCCCGTTCGCCTTGGATCTTACGTCAGCTGCTATTTGCGATGGCGAGCGCCAAAGTTGTCGCTCGCCATCCCGCGCCAATCTTGCAGGCTCACGTCAACACGTTTGCGCCGGCCCAGGTTTCGGTATGCCATAGCGTGCACCCGATTGGGACGAAAGTTGTGCTGAGCCTTGACCCCAACCCTTTGCGAAGGATCTGGCATCAGGTGAAGACACTGACCCCGCTCGCAAACTGGTTGGCGGGGGTTAATTACCGTCGCTCGGCCTTGCGCGTCGCGGTGGCGACTTCACAAGGCATTGGGCGAGAGCTGAATAGTCTGTATCCTCAAGTGCGAGACAAGCTGGCCTTGGTGCCCAATGGATTTGACCCTGCCCAGCGCTATCCCGCGACCGCTGCCAAACGGGCTAAGTTGCGCCAACGCTTTAAATTACGCCCGGGTCAGAAGGCCTTGCTCTTCATTGGCAAAGAATTTCATCGTAAAGGTCTCGAAGCTATTTTACGCGCGCTGCCGCTGCTGCCAGCTTCGGTGCGACTTTGGGTGATCGGCAAGAATGTGGATGTCATCCCCGCGAGTTATTACGAGGCCTTGGTGGATGAGCTCGGACTGAAAGAACGCGTGGTTTTCTGGGGTCACCAAACAGCCCTTTTGGATTTTTATCAGGCGGCGGATGCTTTCGTCTTTCCGACACTGTATGAGGCGTTCGCGATGGTGAGCATCGAAGCGATGGCCTGTGGCTTGCCGCTCTTAGCTTATAAAACCAATGGCACCGAAGATTTGATCGCCGAAGGCCGCAACGGCGCTTTTGTGACACGCCAAGGCGCTTCCGTGGCGGACGCGGTGAAGCATTGGATCTTGCCCGAGGCGCGGCGTCGACGTCTTTGTCTGGGCGCGTTGCGTACGGCCCAGGCCTACACCTGGGACAAGATCACGCGACGGCATCTAAAGATCTGCCTGTCGGCGCTCAAGGACAAGACGTGATACGCTTTAACATGAAGCGCTGCCCTTGCTGCGACGGTCCCCTCGCTCACCCGGGGTGGGGTGATGCGGCGTTGAGGCTTTGTGCCGACTGCGGTAGCGCCTTTTTGCCAGCGAAAGCCAGCAAGCTTGTCGAAGACTACGGCAAAGATTATTTTACGGGCCAAGGACCCGGGGGTGTGGACTACGCCGCATCCCGCCGGCAATTTGGTCTGACCAACGTGAGTCGACTCCAATGGATGCGTCGTTTTGCGCCTGCGGGGGGACGCCTCTTTGAACTTGGTTGCGCCTTGGGATATTTTCTTGAGGACGCGGAAACCTTTGGTTGGCAGGGGCACGGCATCGAGCTGTCCGCGTTTGCGGCGGCCAAGGCCCGCCAACGATTTCAAGACCGTGTGCGTCAGGGGACGCTCGCGCGGGCGCCAAAGTCTTGGAAAAATTTCCAAGGAGCCTGCGCTTTTCATGTGCTCGAACACCTTGATGATCCAGCGGGAGCGCTTGCCAAGATGAGCGCCATGCTAGAAGCGGGGGGGCTCTTGGCGCTTGAGCTGCCTGATTTTTCGTCGACTTCAGCTCAAGCTCTGCGTGCGCGGTGGCAATATTATCTGCCGGGCGAGCACCTGGGTTATTACACCCGCGCAGGACTGACACGCTTGCTCGACAAGGCTGGATTTGAGGTATTAGCTTTTCGCGGCACCAGCTATCCCCGTCTCTTGAGTGGCGTGAATAAATTGGGTTTGAGCGGTTTGCGTGAGCTGGTCCTGCGTAATCTGCGCTGGTTGGCCTGGATCAAGACCTTGGCCTTGGCGTTGCGTGGCGCGCTCGGGCGTCACGATTGTGTGTTGTTGCTGGCGCGCAAAAAAAGCGCGGCAAGCTTAGCGCCCTCCAGTGGTGCCTACACCCTTTTGACGCCTTGGCGTGAGTATGTCCGGCTTTATCGTTTTCATGTTAAAGGCACCGAGACTTTCGCTACCGACGCCGCTCACGAGACCCTGCGGTTAGCGGACTTTCTTGAACGCGCCTTGAAACGGCCCGTGGCGGGCATGCGGATCTTAGAGATCGGCTGTGGCCAGCGCGCTCAAAGCACACTGGCCTTGCACAGTTTGGGCGCGAGCGTTGTCGGCATCGACCTTGAGCCTGTGGGTCCCGGGTGGCGCAAGTACCCTGGCATCTTGCGCATGGGCTCGCCGGCACGCCTTCTTAAGACGATGGTTCGCGAGCTGTTCTTTGACCGGGCCTACTATCGAGCGTTAGAACGGGCGTTGGGAGTGCCGCTGCGCTTTGAAGGCTTGAAGCTTTTGCGAGCCAGCGCCACGGCGTTGCCCTTTGCGGACGACTCTTTTGACGCCGTCATCTCGCGCGCCGTTTTCGAGCATTTGCCCGATGTGCCTGCTTCGGTGGCCGAAGTCAATCGAGTGCTCAAGCCCAAAGGCCTGGCGAGGATCTTTGTGCATTTGTACCCATCGCTGTCAGGGGGGCATCATTTGGATTGGCAAGGTCCGGGACCCCAAACACAAAGCAGTGTGCCAGCCTGGGACCACATTTTAGATAACACCCAACCCGTGGCTATCTATCTTAACCGCCTGCGAAAGCTTGATTACCTGAGGGCTTTTAAGTCTGCCATGCGGCCATTAAAGTTTTGGACCAAGCGCGAGGGAGCCGCGTTTTTGACCCCGGCCATCGTGGCCACGGCGCGGCGAAAAGGGTATTCCCGGCAAGAGTTGCTTGAGTGTGAGCTGGGCATTCTGGCGAGGCCAAAAAAGTGATGATGGAGCTTTGCTTAGCCTTTTTGGCGGGATTAAGCTTGGCGCTTGCCGCCGCGCTGCCTGACCTCAAGTGGACGCTTGATTGGATGGGCACGTCGCCCGGCTCGACGACAAGTGGGGCGGGCTTCTATGCGGCTGAATTAGTCGCGTGGGTCTTCGGCCTTGTGGCGCTGAGTTGGGGCCCGTCACGTCGGCGTGTGCCGAACAGCGCGTTCGCGATCGCGGCGCTATGGTGTCTGGCGATCGGTGTCGGAGCCTGGCAAGGGTGGCGCCTGGGCGCGGTTTTTAGAAACATCGTAGCGGAAGGACGCTCGGTGTTGATGGTGCCAGCGTTGCTTGGCTTGCTTGCTTTGAACCGGCGAGCCTGGATCGTGGCGCTTTGCGCAGGCACGTGGGGCCTCTTGGTGGGCGTTGGCTTGCAGACGGCGCTGTTGGTGCTTGAGCCAACGGGTCAAACGAACTACAACATCGTCCCCGTGCCGATCTTGATGTTTGAGCACAACATGCCCTGGTTCTTGCTCTTGGCTTTGGCTGAATTAGCGCTTTTGCTTCGACAATCCAAAGAAAGCAAAGCCTTGCGTCTGGGGGGGCTCTTGTTTTTGTGGCTGCTCCTGTGGCTAAGCTTCTTACGCTCGTTGTGGCTGGCTCTGGCCGCGGGGACCCTCGTCGCCGCGATAGGCCTCTATTTATATGGGCATGCAAAGCAAGCGTGGCGTCTCTTGACTTGGCAGGCGATGACCGCGGTGTTGGGCTTAGGTCTGGCGTTGCTAGCGCAACGCGCCACGACGCCCGATGGCGATTTTCTCTTGCGTTTTCGCTTGATGCGTTTGGGACAGGTTCTTCATCTCTACAATCCGCCGTCCGAAAGGACAGTTTTGGGTCCACCCAATTCGGCGCTACTTCAACGTTTAGCGATCCGAGGGGGGCTCTATGCGCAGATTTCCGCCACCGACTCAAAGCTCACCGCTTCTAAACAGCGTATCTTGGACCCGAGTGTGGATGATCGATCCATCATGGTGCGCTTGTCGTGGCAAGCTTATCGCCAATATCCTTGGGCGGGTTCGGGACTAGGAAGTGTTTTGGAATATAACTATCCACCGAATAGACGGGTGATGCGCGATCCACATAACGGCTATGCCTGGATCCTTAAATGCGGGTTGTTGGGGATCTTGGCCGTGGGTGCGATATTACTTGTGCCGCTAGTAAAGGCGTTGCGTGGGGTGGGGCGACCGCAACAAGAGCTGCCCATCGCCGCTATCGCCGCCCTCGTTATTTTGGCCGCTGGAGAGTTCTTTCACACAGGCTGGTTGCAGGTACCCACCCTGCTTGCGTGGGCGGTGGTCGTCGCCGCTTTATTACGCCCGAGAGAAGCTTGAAGCTGAGGCGCCTTGGCCACTGGGCCGAACGACTTCTTTTGCGACTGCTCTTTATTTTTTGGGCGCAGCCCCCAGCGACCGTCGTTAAGCGGGTCGTGCTGGTCGAATTAACGCGTTTGGGAGATCTGGTCGCGGCGAGCGCGTTGATCGATCCCTTGCGCCTTGCTTTTCCAGGCGCCTCGCTCAGTGTGGTGGGAGATCAAGCCTATGCTGGGATCTTTGCCAATGACGCGCGGGTTGATTATTTAGGCCTGCCCAAGGGTGGGCGCGCATTCATTGCGCAAGCGCATAAATTGGCGGCGACGCTGGGTGGGGCTAACACGGTGTGGGTGGTGGCCAGTCCGTCGTCACGCAACAGTTTGCTCACCTACTTTGCCAAGCCTGGCTTGGCCGCGGGGTACCTGTTGCCTGGGGGCGGTTTGGGTTACGATGAAGCTTCGCCCCTGCAGCGCTGTTCGCGCGAGCAGGGGTGGGTAAGCTGCGGATCAAGCGACGCCTCGGACCATCTGGTGCGCCGGGCTGGCAAAGCGTTAGAATGCTTGCTGCCAGCGCCCCACGATCTAACGCCGCGGATACTGGCGCAAGGTGGTCGAGTGAAAGACAAGATCGTCTTGCACGCTGGCGCGCAATGGGCCTGGCGGCGCTGGCCCCTGGAGCGTTTTGTGGCGCTGGGCCAGAGCTTGCTCGCCAAAGGCTATCGAGTGACCCTGATAAGCGCCGAAGCGGGAGCGCCTGTGAACGCGACTGGGCTTGAGCTGGCATCGCCCGTGGACCTGCGGGCCTTACGCGAGCTTTTGGCTTCGGCCAGCTTGCTGATCGCCAACGACTCCGGGCCCTTGCACCTGGCCGCGGCCTGTGGCACGCCTTGCCTTGGGCTCTACGGCCCCAATCTTCCAAGCCGCAGTGGGCCTTGGCCTTTGCCGGGGGCGGGTTCACCGCACCGTGTTTTACGTGAGAGCGTGCCGTGCAGTCCCTGCGCTCAAGATGTGTGCGTTCAAGCCGATGATTGGTGCATGGCAAAAATAGAATTTACGCACGTGCTCGAAGAAGCTCATACTTTGATGGAGGGACGTTCTTGAAAAAAATATTTTTAACGATGATTGCGCTGGGCTTTTTGGTGCCGTTAAGGGCTGGGGTCGCGCCCAAACCAGCCGCGGTGCCACCCACCAAAGCGCCCGAAAAGCTCTCGGACCTCTATAAATTTTTTGGCTATGCCGTGCGGGATGGTTTTAAGGCCGAAGTGAATATTTGGCCTATCAAGATCGTGGGTCGCAGTTGGGAACTGATCGAGACGGGCTTGTTTCCAGAAGTTGAGCTGACCGTCAAACCCTTTGAGGCTCAGGGTCTGCGTTTTGACAAGGTGGAGTTGCTCTTTCGGCACCTTGAGATCGAGCCAGAGCCCATCCAAGAATGGAAGCTAAAACTGAAGGCGGTTCGCGAGGTGCAAAGCCGCATTATCTTTAACCTGCGCAGTTTGCGCGAGCGCCTCGCGTCGCAGTTGGGTGAGATCAAACTGAGCGCGGATGTCACCGAGCAGGCGCTGGTGATGGTCGGGCAAGGGCGTTTGGCGATGGTGCCACTTAGCTTTGAGGCCGTGTTTCAACCCCGCTGGGACGAAGCGAGCAAAAAGCTGTGGCTTGATCCCATCCGCGTTCGCTGGGCCGGGCGCGAAGTGCCGCGTTGGTTATGGTGGCTTGGCAGTGGCTGGCGTTGGCAGGGGCCCGTGCTGGATCTGAGTGAAAGCTGGATCCCTTTTAATATTCAAGAGGTGCATGTGGGCTGGGATCGCGTCAACCTTTCTACCAACTGGTAGCCAGACGTGGACGCGATCATCTTGGCGGGCGGGTTTGGTACGCGCTTGGCGCCCCTGACGGATAGAGTTCCCAAACCGTTGCTTCCCGTGGGCAATCGGCCATTTTTAGAGACGCTCTTTTTTCGTTTGAAGGCCGCGGGTACGCGTCGGGTGCATCTGTCGGTCTTTCATCAGGCGTCCAAGCTGCTGCGAGCACTGCCCAGCATGCGCAAGTTTGGGCTGAGCGTCCGGGTTGTCCAAGAGCCTCAGGCCTTGGGGACGGGGGGCGCCATCGCCTACGCGTGGCCAGATCGCCAACAAGCCTGTTTGGTCCTGAACGGGGACATACTCAGCGACTTTGACATCAAGCAGGCGTTGAGCGTCCATAAGCGCTTTAAAGCTGTGGCCACACTCTGGGCGATTCAGGTGCCGGACACACGCGCCTTTGGTGTGATTGAGAGCGGGGCGCATGGCAAGGTGCTGCGTTTCGTAGAAAAACCCCGCGCGGGGCAAGCCCGGGGGCGCTGGATCAACGCGGGGCTGTATGTCTTAGAGCCGCGTGTGTTGGATTTTATAGCTCCCGGGCGGTGCGTCAGCGTCGAACGCGAGGTGTTTCCGACCCTGCTCAACGCAAAGTTAGATCTACGTGTCGTGCGTTCGGCGAGGGAAACTTACTGGAATGATATTGGTACGCCCCAGCGCTATGCCACTGCGCAACAAGCGATACTGCGCGGTCAGATCTTTAAGGGTGGGCGCAAGGCAGTGATGCTGTGGGGCCGCGTGTCCAAGGCAAAAAATCTGATACACCCGACGGCGCGCGTGGCTAAAGATGCTGTCGTTTACGAGTCGGTGGTGGGCCCCGTGGCTGTCGTTGGCCCGGGGGCGAGCGTGAAAACGTCAGTGCTCTTGTCGCGTGCGCGCGTCGAAAAAGATGCGCAGGTGCAAGGCGCGATCTTGGCGGAACGATCCAAAGTTGGGCGTGGGGCGCATGTGGGGCCAGGGACTGTATTGGGATATGCGCAAGGCGTGGTCGCGGGCGCCTGGTTCTAAGGAGGGTGTATGGTGGATCTTTATTTTTTGTTGGAATACCCGATTTTTAGGGATTTTGGTGACGCGGATCTTGAGGCGCTCAGTGGACGAGTGCAAGAACTGCGTTTTGCCAAGGGCCAGGCCATTTGCCACGAAGGGGAAGCGGGCGACGCGATGTATGTGGTCAAAGAGGGTGTCCTTGACATACAGCGCATGGAAAGTGGGCACTTGCACCACATCAACTTGCTCTCGGCGGGCGAGTTCTTTGGCGAGATGTCTTTGATCGACGGTAGCCCGCGTTCGGCGGATGTTTTGGTCAAAGAAGATGCGCTGCTCATTAAATTGCCCGTCCATGTTTATCAGGCACTCAAAAGCGAGCTGCCCTCCACCGCCCTCAAGATCGCGGACGTCTTGCTCAAGACCTTGAGCCATCGGGTGCGGCGCAGTACCAAGCGCGCGCTCGAGAGCGAACGCAAGCAAGGAGCCGCGTGAGCAAGTCCGCATCAGCCAAAAGCGCGCCTGATCTAGAACTTTTTGGGCGCATGCTTGAGTTCTTAGAGCGTCCTGGCGCTGGCACGCGCCGGGCGTTTTACGGACGGCTCTTGCAAGGCTTGTGCGAGGCGCTGGCGTGTCCCCACGGATCATTGCTGCTGGCCGAAGAGCATGAGGGCGAACCGCGCCTGCGGCTTGAGGCGGTGCTGGGATTGGCGAGCGAGACCTGGGCGGGAGAGCATCCTGCCCAAGACAGTTTAGAGCAAGAAGCCGCGCGCCAAGGGCTACCCGCCGTCCGCAAACTGCCCTTGGGTGAGGCGCTGGCCTTGCCTTTGAATTGGCACGAACGCCTGGCGGGTGTGGTGACACTGATCGCCAGGGAGGGTCAGGTCTTTGATGCGGACAGCGTCGCCCAGGCCAAGGCCCTGGCGGATCCTTTGGCGGGCGCCCTTTGGGCGGCAAAAAGCCTGGCC
>JANLXT010000236.1:0-8121 GCA_031365225.1 candidate division FCPU426 bacterium | reverse complement strand
CCTATCCCTGCAATTGGTAGGAGTCGGGGAATCCTTAGAAGACTTACAAGAGTTTGATCCTGTCGCCTATGTGAATGCCCTTGTTGGCTACTGAAAAATGTTGGCGCCTTCGCCTTGCCAATCCGACTGCAGCTAGCCGTTTGCGCGCGGCTAACCACGGACGCCTCGTCGCGGCTTTGATGGCCGCTCGGGGGTATGCTGATCCTGAAAAGTTAGATAGCTTTTTGTCGACGGATATTTCGGATCTCGAGGATCCTTGGCAACTCGATAGCATGGACGTGGCCGTCAAAAGAATTGTGGATGCCTGCCGTCTTCGTCAACGTATCGCTGTTTTTGGAGATTATGATGTCGATGGTGTCACCGCCACCACTTTATTGGTTAAACTTTTTACCCTTTTGGGGACTCCTGTTGAGTTTTATATTCCCGATCGAGTTAACGAGGGCTATGGACCAAATATTGAGGCCTTCACACGTTTAAGGCAACGCGGAGTTGATCTTTGTGTGACCGTGGATTGCGGTGTTAGTTGTGTTGCGGAAGCGGCTCACGCATCTGCGATTGGGCTTGATCTGATTATCACCGATCATCATCTAGCGCCACCGGTGCTTCCGGCGGCATTGGCATTGATAAATCCTAAAACGTCCCCTACCTATCCCTATCCGATGCTTGGTGGCGTCGGCGTTGCATGGAAGCTCGCTCAAACCGTATTGATAACATTGGAGCATCCACGTACAAAAGAATTTCTTGATTCAATGTTAGAATTGGTTGCTTTAGGCACCATTTGCGATGTAGCTCCCTTGGATGGCGAGAATCGGATACTGGTCAAGCATGGACTGGAACGCATTCGGCAGGGTCGCTGGTTGGGCTTGCGCTCGCTTTGTGCTGTCGCTGGAATTGAAATCAAGGATGTCGACGCTGGAAAGGTTGGTTTTGCGTTGGGTCCGCGGCTCAATGCCGGAGGACGCATTGGGGACGCCGGCCTAGGCGTACGAATGTTGCTAAGTAAAGATAGTGCGGAGACATTAGAGCTTGCGCAAAAACTTGATGGAGAGAATCGGCGCCGACAAGAACTTGAAAAAAATGCTGTGGAACAGGCAATTATTCTTGCGGAAGAACGGGTGGCCCTCGGTGATATAGGTCTGGTACTTTGGTCACCTGAGTGGCATCCGGGCATTGTGGGTCTAGTTGCGTCGCGGTTACTGGATCGCCTGGGTCGTCCTGTGCTCGTCCTATCGATTGCGAACGGTGTGGCAAAAGGCTCTGGTCGTTCGAGGCGACCATTCCATCTGCTCAATGCGCTTGAGTTATTGAGGTCCCAGCTTTCGCGTTTTGGGGGGCACGAAGTCGCGGCGGGCTTGACATTGCCAGAGCATGCCTTGGAATCATTCAGACATGATTTCGATGCCTTGGCAAAGACCCAACTTAAAACAGAGGATTTGATACCAGTTCTTGATGCTGATTTAGAAGTCCGCCTTTCCGAAATGGACGAGGCAGCCATGCTTCAATTGGAGAGCTTGGAACCCTTTGGCATGGGGAACGCGCGGCCAGTATTTCTTGCCAAAGTGTGCCAAATTCTACCGGGTGCACGACGGGTAGGCGTGAACGGCGACCACTTGAGGCTAAAGCTACGTCAAGGCTCAACCATGTTTCAAGCTATCGCATTTCGCCAAGGTCCCATCCTTGAGCGACTTCAAGGTGTAGTCGAAATTGATATACTATTTCAGTTAGACCGAAATGATTTTCAAGGGCAATCGAGTTTGCAACTAAACATCAAGGATATTCGCCCAAGTGGTATCGGTGATTTGATCAGCAGGGAAGCCTAATGCGAATTGTTACTGGAATCGCACGCGGGAGGAATATTCTTCCTCCAAAGAATGTTCAACTTCGTCCAACATCGGACCGAGTCCGCCAAGCGCTCTACAATGCGTTGGGCCCATTAATCCAGAACGCGCGCGTCTTAGACTTGTTTTGCGGCAGTGGCGCTGTTGGACTTGAAGCGTTGTCGCGCGGCGCGAACAAAGTTGTCTTTGTGGATGTAGATCATCGGTGTGTTGAGAATGCGGTAGCCCACGCACAGAAATTCAAATTTGGAAGCGAGTATTATGATCATTTAAATTCCGATGCTTTAATAGCGTTGCAAGTGCTCATCGCGCGGGGCGCAATTTTTGATATTATTTATGTTGACCCGCCCTACGCCAGCGCCAGTATTGAAGCGGTGCTTAGGGTGATAGCTTCTAGTTCGATCCTGGCACCACAAGCGATAGTCGTTGTAGAAACCGCCCGCGGAGCTGTATTGCCCAAGGTGGCCGGGTTGCAATTAGGCAAAAGTTACGAACACGGAGACAGCATCTTGGTTTTTTACCATGCAGGAGCAAATGGATGAAATTTCAATTTAACACTGGAGTCGAAAGGCATGGCTGGCGTGACCTCTTTTTTCAGTGGCTGGTCAACGCTGCCGGACTCGTTTTAGTATCAAAAACTATCAAGGGTGTGGAACTTTTGGGTTCTGGCTGGGAACCGGTGACGACTGTATTATTAGCTTCGGGAATTCTGGGCCTTCTAAACCTAGTTGTAAAACCAATTTTAGTCCTTGTCACTCTCCCCATAACAATCTTGACGCTAGGAACGTTTTTGCTAGTGGTCAACGGCATGGTGCTGGCGGTTACATCCTATTTTGTAGACGGTTTTAGAGTCGATGGATTCTGGAGCGCTATCCTTGGAGCCTTTTTACTTTCTATTTTCAGCTTGATACTTCGGGCCGCGCTTATGATTGGCTCGTTTAGTTTGCGTGTTGGCAGGCAGTGACGTGAGCCAAAATACGCCGATGATGGCTCAATACCAAGCGATTAAACTCGCCAATCCAGACTGTTTTGTTTTCTATCGATTGGGAGATTTTTACGAGCTTTTCGGTGATGACGCGAAAGACGCTTCGCGACTATTGAATATAACCTTAACATCCCGCGCCTATGGTGAAGGACGAATCAACAAGATTCCGATGGCGGGTGTTCCCTATCACGCGGCCCCCACCTATATTCAAAAACTTCTGCGCGCCGGAAAAAAAGTGGCGATCTGTGAACAAATGGAAGATTCTCGCCAGTCCAAGGGTGTTTTGCGTCGAGAGCTAGTACGAATACTGACACCGGGCACTATTTTAGAGGACGCCTATTTGGATGCGACCTCTAATAATTTTATTGCGTCACTGGTTTTAGGTTCTGACCAATGGGCACTTGCGTACGCTGACAATGGCACGGGTGAATTCAGTGTTTCTGAATTCGATCCCAATCAAAGCACTCTCGACGCAGAGCTACAACGCTTGCGGCCAACCGAATTGCTCTTATCTGAGACAGTTCCTGCTGGATTCGAAGGTGGAATTGATATTGGCGATGCCATCGTCAGCCGATGGGATGATTTTGCTTTTCAGGCGGACGAGGCTACACGCCAACTGAGTGAGCATTTTGGAGTGCGCACGCTCGAAGGATTTGGTTTAGTCGACCGATCTTTCGCTGCTCAGGCAGCAGGAGCCTTGTTGGCTTATCTTAAAAGAACGCAGAGGAGCCCTCTTGCGCATTTTACTAAACTGACAAGCCAATCCGGTAGTCCATTCATGCGACTTGACGCTGCGACCGCACGTCATTTGGAGCTCGTGACAAACCAAGAAGATGGATCTCGGCGCAACACGATTCTAGCGCTTATCGATGAAAGCTCTACTGCGGCTGGCGCTCGTGCGCTCCGGTCATGGATTAGCGCACCCTTGGCAACTTTAGAACCGATTAACGCCCGCCTCGAGGCGGTTGCTGAACTTCATAGCAACGACACCAAGAGAGAAGCGTTGCGTCACGGGCTTTCTCAAACCGCTGACTTGGAACGTGCGCTTGGACGAATTTCTTGTCTTTCAGCAGGGCCACGCGATCTCGCCATTGTACGTCAAACCTTGCGTATGGCTCCTGTCATTGAATCTCTTCTTAGCGACTGCGTCGCCGTGCTCCTGAAAAAATCGCTAGATTCAGATCTAAACGCTTTAAGAACTTTGCTGGATGAAGCGCTTGTTGAGGACCCACCATCTCTTTTGAGGGACGGCGGATTCATTCGACCCGGGTGGCGCGCGGAATTTGATCTCATTGCAGCGGATAGTGCAGGCGCACGCGAAGAAATTTTAGCAATACAAGAAATTGAACGAGAGCGAAGCGGTAATCACAAATTGAGGATTCAATTCAACAATATCTTTGGGTATTTCATTGAGGTCAGCAAAGCTCAATCGAGTGCTGTGCCAGCAGATTGGGACCGCAAGCAGACATTGGTCAATGCCGAGCGCTTTACAACACCGAGTTTAAAGTTGATTGAACAAAGGGTATTGGGGGCGGACGAAAAAAGAAAAAGTCTCGAACTATCGCTTTACGAAGAACTTAGGATCCACGTCACAAAGGATGCAAGTCAACTTTTAGTTTTGGCAGGAAGGATAGCTGAAGTCGACGCGCTTGCTTCACTTGCGCAATGTGCAAGATCGAGAGATTGGGTGCGACCTATCGTGGACTCAGGGACGCTTTTGCAAATTGAGGGTGGTAGGCATCCTGTCGTCGAAGATATACTTCGCAACCAACGGGGCGAAGTGTTTTCTCCAAATGACACACTACTCAATACCACGGATCAACGCCTGATTCTCATCACAGGTCCGAACATGGCCGGCAAATCGACTTACATGCGTCAAGTGGCAGTGATCGCCCTCTTAGCACAGACAGGGAGTTTTGTGCCAGCGCGTCAGGCGCACATCGGGCTTATTGATCGCGTGTTCACGCGCGTCGGGGCAAACGATAGGCTTACGAGAGGTCTATCGACCTTTTTAGTGGAAATGACCGAGACGGCTAACATTCTCAACAATGCATCACACTCTAGTTTGGTGGTCCTTGATGAAATTGGTAGAGGGACAAGCACTTACGATGGCATAAGCATCGCCTGGGCAGTTGCCGAGAATTTGTTATCTACTGTCAAATGCAGAACTCTTTTTGCTACACACTATTTTGAACTGGCGGAGCTTGAAAAACAAATTGCCGGAGCCAAGAATTTTTCCGTATCCGTACGAGAGAAGGACGGCAAAATAGTTTTTCTGCACGAGTTACGGATGGGTGCCTCTGAACATAGTTATGGAGTCGCCGTCGCCAAGCTTGCTGGAGTTCCTGAATCAGTCCTTAAGCGCGCGCGCGCAGTTTTGAAAGGATTGGAATCTAAAGGGAGCCGCCTGAACACCCCTGAACCAACTGAAACTACCCCGCAGACTGATTTGTTTGATTTTGAAGGCAATCCCGAGCTTGCGGGTCTTTTGCACGAGCTGGAAGCCTTAAAACTTGATGAGCTGAGCCCGAAGAAAGCCTGGGAGTTTTTGTCAGATTGGCGTGAGCGAGTTAACAAAACGAGAAATGTGCGCTAAAGTGCATTATAGAAGGAGTTAACCATGCGTCCCAAAACCACCGCGGAATTACAATTAGATGCTTTACGCCAGATGAAAGAAGACGCGCGTAAGGCACCGCCAAGAACTCGACCAAGGATCGAAGACCAAAAACTTTCTTCTGGTTTGTTTATAGGCAGTGGAATACCTAGTAAGGAACCGGCATTCGAAATAGAAGAGGCGAAGCCTAAGCAACAAAAAGTTAAAGGCAAAGTGCATGCTATCCGCATATCTCCGGAAATGGCGCAACTATTGAAGCGTCGTGAAAAAACTTATAAAGAATTTTCGAATCGCATTGAAATGGGCGACTGGGCAGCTGAACTTCTCTTGGCCTTGCCAGTAAATTCACATCGATTAAGTAAAAGTGCGCGGGCTGATCTGTTTAGCCGTATGTCGGCCTGGGCAAAGGCGAGAGGCTTACAATGAGTCAAGAGCTTCAAAACGGACTAAATTGCCTCGAGCGCGCCCTTCTACTCAATGTTGAGATATTGACCCATCTGGAAGCTTCTGAATTAGATTTTGATGCGTTGGAGCACCTATTTGAACAGAAGGAAGCTCTGAGCGTTGAGCTCGACGGTCTCACGAAGAGGATATTTTCGGGAGCGCTGTTGTCGCCCGGCATGTCAGAGGAGGGGTCTATTTTGCGCGCGGCATATCAAGTCGCTTTGTTACAGAGTGCCCAATCCGAACATCGCGTATCGAAAAAAGTTGCGTCTTTAGGCTCTCCACAACGTTTGCTTATTTACATATCGCCTAAAAAATCGAGCCCCAATTTTGATAAAAATATCTAGATTTAGTTTTGCTATATGAAACTAAATATTTATTTGTTAGTAATATGTTGATAACTATAATGGTGCTACGATTCACGATTGTTTTACAATGCTCTTGACTTAAATCTCTCACTAAATTAACATTTCAAGACCAACTTGTAGCCTAGCGTAAAACTGTATTCCACAACTGACTTCGCGGCATCAATACCGCGCGGAGTCGATTTTTCCTTTATTGGCATGGTTGATGGAGTTCTGAACAGTCCTATGATGGATCTTGTGCAGCGTTCATTGGACGCGGCGACGATGCAACATCGCGCCCTATCCAACAACATTGCCAATGTAGACACGCCTGGATATAAGCGTGGCGAGGTCGTTTTTCGTGAAAAGTTAAAAAAAGCTTTGGACGCTCGTAAAGAGATGAGTGGCAACCTGACATTAAATCGAACGCAACTGGGACATTTGAGTCCTGACGTAGAGATGCCACTTGCGTCCGTAACTGCTGAGTTAAGAATCGATTCTAATTCGCAACTTCGTAACGACGGCAACAACGTCGACATCGACGCAGAGATGTCCGCGCTGGCCCAAAATACAGTGATGTATAATGCGCTCGCTCAAATTAGCAAAATGCAATTCACAGCGCTTCGAACTGCGATTACTGAGGGCAGGAGATAATCGATGAAACTTTTTTCAGCTTTTGAAATAAGCGGTTCTGGTTTGAGCGCGCAGCGCTTGCGCATGGATACCATTGCCAACAATATTGCTAACGTTAATACAACGCGAAGTGCAGATGGTGGACCTTATCGTCGCCAGCGCGTAATTTTTGAGCCTCGCAAACAAGAAGCGTTTTTCTTGTTACCCAATGGTAAGACCGCCGGCGGGACACAAGGCGGGGTTAAGGTAACGGGTGTCGTGCCTGACACTGCACCGGCAAAAATAATTTACGATCCAGCGCATCCGGACGCTAATGAAAAAGGTTATGTGGCGATGCCAAACATCAATCTTGTAAATGAGATGGTGGATATGATTTCAGCAACGCGTGCATATGAAGCGAATGTTCAAGCAATTAATAACGCTAAATCGATGGCGCTTAAAGCGCTAGAGATTGGGCAAGCATAGTAGAGCACCTCGATGGCCATTGCACCAACCAGTCCGGCGGTATCGCAAATAAACACAGCTGGCCAGGCTGTGAATGCGGGTATGTTGCAGTTGGGACAGAATCTCTCGGCAACTTCTGTCTCGGGAACCCAGGCACCTTTTCAACAGTTGCTTGGCGATGCGATTGATCGCACACGGCAATTGCAGAACAATGCAGAAGCAAAAACAACGGGGCTTTTGACCGGGGAAATTGAAGATTTGCACGAAGTGATGATTTCCATGCAAAAGGCTGACCTTGCCTTTCAACTCACCATGCAAGTACGTAACAAAGTAGTGGAAGCCTATCAAGAAATCATGCGGATGCAGATCTGAGTCTGGCGCTCAGACGCAAAAGCTTGTCAATAGCCGCGTGCGACCTCAAGAAACTCCCTTGCGGGCCTGCCCAGAGGTACGATAAGTGAACGAATACCTTCGACTATGGATTGAACAATTCCGTGCCTCATGGACACGGTTCAACCCGGCTCAGCGAGCGATTGCTGTCGCTGGCCCAATATTGTTGCTAGCTCTGCTAGCGATGCTTTTTGTTCGTTCTAGCCAACCTCGCTTCAAAACGCTTTATGCTAATCTAAATAGCAAAGATGCTGGATTGTTGGTCGCAAAGCTTAAGGAGTCAAACGTCCCTTATCATATTGGCGCAGACGGAGCGTCCATTGAAGTGCCTGACGAAAAACTTTACGAAACGCGCCTAGCCTTAGCCTCCCAGAACTTACCCTTGGGTGGCGGAATTGGTTTTGAAGTTTTCGATAAATCCAGTTTTGG
>JANLXT010000226.1:0-1895 GCA_031365225.1 candidate division FCPU426 bacterium | reverse complement strand
TCGTTACCTTTCTGCTCGCTCATTTGATCATTTCTTTCTTACACGGCGGCTTAACCGTGGATTAGCGCGGAGTTATTGTCAGCGACGACACCCACCGTTGACGGTCGGTAGGGGGACCTGTGTGAAGTTTACACCACAAAGAAGGGCCGAGTCAAGGAGTTTTTACACTCCCTGCTCGGCCCATGAATTGTGTAGATTTTACGTGTGCTTACCGAATGATAAACTGTGCGTCTTCACCCAGGATCTTCTGATATGCGCGTAGCTGGCCCTGAAGGCGAAATAGCTCTTTCTCGTTATCCGCCGAAGCCATAGACTTGTAGATAGCCTCTGTATCCTCGCGCCACATTTCCTTTAGAAGCCGCCAGAATTCACCATTGAACCCTGCGCGTTTAAGCGCTTGACGCTGCGCAATAGCTTCGGGCGTGAGCTTGTCCGGGATCTTCATTGCGCTGTCTCAACAGGCTCGGGAAGCGTTTTCCACTTCGCGCCCAGCAATTTCTTGGTATCCTCATACGCTGGGGCGATATACCACTCCATTGTGTTCGGGTCTGCGCCCAAGAGCATAGCTTGCTTCAAGGCTTCGCGCTTAGCTGCGCGGCCGAATGGATCTGTGACCGTATCGAACTTCACAACTAACGCTGTGTCTGCGCCAAGACGAAAGGATTGAATCACTGTGCGCCGCCTTCCGGGGGTTTTGGAGAATTGTTCTTCGGTGTGCCATTCGGGTGGTCGCCGCCACTCTCTGCGCCTTCCATGCCTGCTTCAGCTTGCTGCATCTGCGCTTGGACTTCTTGCATATACTGCTGTGCCGCCTTTCCGCTGAGGAACTGTAACATGTAGTCTGGAACCAGTGCTTCAGCAGGGACAATGGGCATCCCCGCGCGTGGCTCAGAGTCAATGCCACGGAATTGCTGCTCACGCTTGTATGCCTTAGTGAGCCAGCGCGACATTAGGTCTTCTTCAAAGTTAGTCGCTGTGCCACCGATGCCGACTAGACCTGCTTGCGTTGTGGTCGCGATCTCAGTCGCTGTGGCGTCTTCGCTTGTTTTGCCCTGCATAGCTGTGGGAATACGATACGCGTCACGCATCTGCTGCGAGAGGGTCTGGCCCAGCACCACGTTCTGTTGAACCGTGTTCGGCGGGGCAACAAACCGCACAGCGGCTTCACTGGCGTCGCCGTTCATTTGAAAGACCATCAAGGGACTGATCTCGATATCTTCAACGCGCCCGCGTAGCCGGGACACGTCAATGACAACCATGTTCGCGCTAGCGAACGCATTAGAGTCTAGACCCTGGTTCCACACCGCGTTAGCTGTGTACTGAAGCGCTTTGACGCTGCGCACACGCGAGCGGCCATAGAAGCTCTCTGTGACCTTGCCGTCCCGATGGAACACATACGGGGGCTCTTGGTCATTGTACGGGTTCTGGCGCACTTCCAGAATGTGCTTGCCACTGTATGTAATCTTGGTCGGCACGAGCTGCCCCTGGCCATACAGATCAAACTTGGTCCAAACCTCTGTTAGCTTGAACGTGTCAATCTCATCCCCAATCTGAGCCTCAGACATGCCCACGCGCTGGGTCTGCATGTCGATATTTTGGTCAGAGCGCTGTGTGTTGTCTTGCTCAGCAGCTTTGCCGTCGTTGGTCAACAGGCGTTCAACACCCGAGAAGATTCCCTCTGTCTGCATGGAGAGCAGGAAGTCCCAGCCCACGTTCATGTTCTCGTGCATCCACGTTAGCTTAGCCGGGTCGGATTCGCGGAACGGATGCACGTAGAGCGAGAAGTTGTGAACCGGGTGGAACGTAGGACCTTCAAACTTAACGACTTCACGTGAATTGAATCCGGCCGATGCCCCGCCCTGCGGCGCGAACATAGACAGCGGATTCTGCTGAAG
>JANLXT010000194.1:0-5388 GCA_031365225.1 candidate division FCPU426 bacterium | reverse complement strand
GATACCCTCGCGGCCATGCGCTTGTCCAAAGATAAAGGCGCAGGACTGCTGGCTATCTGCAATGTTGTGGGCGCATCCATGAGCCGGCTGGCAGATGGCACCTTGGGGACCCATGCGGGTCCAGAAATAGGCGTGGCCTCGACGAAGGCGTTCAGCGCTCAACTTGCCGCCTTGTTTATGCTGGCGGTGCGCCTGGGCAGAGAACGTGGCACGTTAAGCGAGACGCGTGGCAAAGCGCTGCTTGCGAGCTTGCGCGAATTGCCACGGCTCATCGAAAAGACACTCAAACTAGAGTCCCAGATCAAAGAACTGGCTCGGCGTCTGAAGCCCCATCAAGATTTTTTGTTTTTAGGCCGCGGGATCAACACACCCATTGCCCTTGAGGGTGCCCTTAAACTTAAAGAGATCTCGTACCTACACGCGGAAGGCTATCCCGCAGGCGAGATGAAGCACGGCCCCATTGCCCTTTTAGACGAAGGCATGCCTGTGGTAGCCCTCGCCACCCGTGGCAAGACCCACGCCAAGCTTGTCTCCAATCTTGAAGAAGCCAGCGCTCGTGGTGCCAAACTGATAGCGATTTGCAGTGAAGGAGATCTGAGCTTAAAAGATAAAGCCGCCCATATTTTGTACGTCCCGGATTGTCCCGAAGAAATGAGCCCCTTCCTAAATATCATCCCCTTGCAATTATTAGCCTACCATCTTGCCGTCAATCTTGGGCGTGACGTTGACCAGCCCCGCAATCTAGCCAAAAGCGTCACGGTCGAATAAGACTAACCACCCATCGAGTCACGTGGGTGCGCTTTGCGATAAGCTTGGGCCGCGCGCGTTCCACTCACTTTGGTATAAATCTGGGTTGTGGCCAGGCTCTCGTGACCCAAAAGCTCTTGAATCACTCGTATGTCCGCCCCGTGATCTAAGAGATGCGTCGCGAAGCTATGGCGCAATTTGTGTGGCGTGTAGTCCGAGTTTAAACCCGCGGTGATCAGATATTTTTTTAGGTTTCGCTGAAGTATTCTTGGCGCCATGGGCGCGCCCCGTTCACCCAAAAAAAGACGTTCTTTAGGCTTGGGCGTGCCGCGCTCTTTTAGGTACGCGCTCAAAGCCGCAAGGGAAGCACGGGACAACGGGACCATGCGGGTCTTGTTGCCCTTGCCTTTGACCCGCGCCATCGGACCCGCGCCATTGGTCAGATCGAGATCTGCTGGAGTCAGTCCACAGAGCTCACTGATGCGCAGTCCCGACCCGTACAAAAGCTCGAGGCATGCGCGATCCCGCAGTCCAGCGTTGCTACTAAGGTCGGGCGCGGCCAACAAGCGGCTCATCTCGTCTTCGGACAGGGGCTGAGGAAGGCGCTTAGGCTGTTTACCCGCTTTGAGATTACCCACGGGGTTGGCCAAGATCGTCCCACTGTCCATCAAAAATCGATAAAAATGCCTTAAGGTGGCCACGTGACGAGCCCGGGTAGACTCACTGTGCCCCTTGGTCTGCTTGCACCAGACCAAGAATGCCCTGGCTTGCTCGGTTCCCAACTGCGCGGGGGTCAAATCCTGCTCCGTGAGCAGCAGCCACTCCAACAACAAAAGCAGATCGCCTTGATAACTGGTTCGCGTCAACTGACTGTAGTTTCGTTCCGCTACCAAATAATCTCCAAAATTGCGCATGGCCACTAAAAAAGCCGAGCATCCCGGTCTGGCTTTAGCTTGCTCGAGCATTTCTGCGCTCAGATTTTTGACAAACCAGATGGCTGACGGCGCCTTCTTCATGCTCGCCTCATCGGCCTGGTTAGCATCCAGGCCCACGCGGCGGCACCTGCCATCAATAGGTTCAGGATCAACTGCACCCAGGCAAAATTTTCCAATCCATCTCTAAAAATCCACCCTGCTGAGAAGGTACCCAGCGCCATGATGACTTGGGTCACCGCCAAAAATAGAGCCATTGCTAAGGCCAGGTGACGCTGTGGGAGCGACGCGGACAGCAAGGACCACGACAGGGCTACGTGAAACGCTCCCGCGACGCCCGACACCACATTCACCGCCACATGCCCGCTCCATGTCGGCCAGTAAAGCATGAATAACGCTGGCACCACGCCCAAAAGATTCACATAAAAAAAGTCTCGCTCTTCGTGATGCGCTCTGAGACGCGGAATAACAAAAAGGCTCACCACTGCCACCGCCACCGCGGACCATTGGGCAAAAGGCCCTAGGTCAGAAGGGTGAAATCCAGCACTCTGCGTCGCAAAAAGTCCGTAATAGGTCCGACCCACGATCGAATTGATATTTGCGATCCAACAGACCAAAAGAATGGCGACCGCGCCAGCATGGGTTGAAAGATGAGCGATGATCTCTTTCGCGGCCCCGCCCATGGCGCCCATGCTCGCTGCTTGCTTACTTGGACGTGAGTCATCCACCAATGCCATGCGCCGCCAGAGGATACCGATCCCAATGCTAAAAGCTTGAAAAACCAAGAGCCAGCGGATTGTGCTTACAAGGTCAAAGCGTTTAAGCAGCTGGGAAGTCACAAACGGCAAAATGATACATGGCAGAAAGATGCTTAGGTTAAAAAAAGCATAGATGCGACTGCGCTTTTCTTGGTTTACAGTGTGAATTAATAAATGTTGAAAACTGGCGCTCACCACGCTATTGGTTGACATCAACACGGTCCATAACCACACATGCCATGCTTGACTCGCAAATGCCAAAACCAGCGAGCTGACAAACCAGCTGATAAAGTCGCCCCAATTGAGCGTGCGTTTATGTCCAAAGCGCAGACCCAGCCAACCTCCCAACAAGGTACCCGCAGCCCGCAAGGCCATGTCGAGGCCGGTGATACCCCCCAAAGCAAGATTGTCGAAACCAAGGCGATTGAGGTACAAGGCTTTAAAAGGCTCAACCATGGCCCCTGGCAGGGTCCAATAAAATCCACTAAGCATCAGCATGCGCGTATTGGGAGAAGCACCCGCTAAGAGGTGTCGCCAGCCTTTACGCCAGCGTTGCCAGGCCCAGCGCCCCCAGAACGCGGGATTCCACACCCCACGCACGAGATCTTGATCCATCGGAAAGGCCAAAATACCTCAGACTAGCAAAAGGAGAGAAAGTTCCTAATGTCGTATAATAATGATTCTAGGCCTTCGACGCCACCAAAATATTTAACGCCAAAAATCATTTAAAATTGAGCTTATTTATCTTCAAAAGGCGATCCAGTAGCTGCCTTGCCTTGGTTGCGCTGGGTATCGTGGGGTTATTCACCAGAGCCATCAACGCTTTGTCATAACTGCGTGTCATGGCCGCCTCGACGGTTAGTTGCTCGTAGGCTTTGACCTGTGCAATCAGACCTCGGATCTCTGGCTGCAGGCGACCCATCTTGAGAGGCTCAGCGCCCTTGGCGCTGATGATGGCTGGTACCTCGACCGAACAATCGGCGGGCAGATCGGGTAAAGCGTCGCCGTTGCGGACATTGACGATGTGCTTCTCTTTTTTGTTGTTGGCGATGGCATTGACCAACGATACGGCAACCGTGCTGTAATTGGCCCCCCCGCGCCGTGACAGGTCGGGTGGCTTGATGCACAGGGTGGGATCTCTAAATAGCTTGATCAAATCGGCTTCAACCCGCATGACCTGTTGGGCCCGGGTGGTTTTTTCGTGGCGAAGCTTATCAAAGAGCGCGTCTTTTAAATAATAATATTGTAAGTACGAGCTGGGGATCATTCCAAGCGCGTCTAAAAATCCTTGCTCGTAATCAATTTTTTTTATGTTGCTCGATTTCTTTATTTTGTTAAACGCCTTCAAGACTTTGGCGGTGACATCTTTGCGCCCCACCTTGACCCGGCGCACAAAACCCAAATGATTCAGACCTACATAATCCAGATCAATAAGGTCTGGATCTACGCCCAGGATTTTTGCGGTACCCAAAATCATGCTTATTGGACTATTGCATAAACCCACCACGCGCACACCACCGTGCCTCGAGACGGCCTCGGTGACGATCCCAGAGGGGTTCGTAAAATTAATCATCCACGCCTTAGGCGCCAGGCGCCGTATGTCCGCGCAAATATCCATCATGATAGGGATCGTTCTAAGAGCCTTGGCAAAACCACCCACACCCACCGTTTCTTGCCCGATGACGCCGTTGTCCAGACCCAAACGCTCATCGCGGTGGCGGGCAGCCTGCCCCCCTTGTCGTATTTGGGTCAGCACAAAGCGAGCCCCCTCAATGGCCCCGCGCCGGTGCTTGGTCAAGATGACCTTAAAAGGCGCTCCTCCCGCGGCAACCATGCGTTGAGCTAGCTTGCCCACCACCTCAAGCCGCGTTGGGTTTAAGTCCACCAAATGCAGCTCCCGCAGCTTTAACTCGGGCTGAAAACGCAAAAAACCTTCGATCAATTCTGGCGTGTAGGTGCTCCCGCCACCAATCACCGCTATCTTCATGGTTTGCCCCTTTTCAAGTCAAGAATGGATGCCGGAACTGGGTGCTCCGCTTGATCAAAACCATAAGCGAGTGCCCCCCAAACTGGATCCGTGTCCGTCACGACAAAACGCAAGGGTCGTTTGAGCTTGCGAAGTTGGCGCATCAAGGTTTGTCGTATTAGATCAGGCTTCGCTCGCTGCAATAAGCTTCCACCCATGGTGACAGTCACGACCTGTCGAGGGCTGAATAGCTTTTTAAGGTGAACGGTGGCGATAAGCGCCAAGGCGTCCGCTTCTTCACGCAAGAGCCTCAAGGCTACTTTGTCACCCTGCCGCGCCGCGGCAAAGACCAAGGGCGCCAATTGTTGTGGCTTCATCACGCGCTTTTTTCGTTGATCAAAATAACTAAAGACCAAAACGTCTTCTAATTTTTTGACCCCATAGTGCTTGCATATCAGCGCCGTCAGTCTTGTTTTGGGTCCGCGGCCATCGTAGCCCTCAATCGCTGCCAACATACCCTGCCAACCCAAATGCACTCCACCCGCGGGATTGCCTACCCAACCACCGACATGCAGTTCTTCCCCGCGTGCATTGCGCCCCACGCTATTGGTAGAAGTTCCTGCCACCACGGCCACCCCAATGCCTTTAGGAGTGCCCAGACGAAGCATCAGGTCTACATCGTTCACTAATCTAAAGTCCTTAAGCCCCGTTGCCTTGCGGATAAACTTGCTAATCGTGACAAAGTCTTCAGGCCGATCGGCGCCCGCCATACCAAATCCAGCACCGGCAATCCTATCCATGCGACGTTTGGCTTGGCGGGTGGCTCCCAAGACTATGGCGCGCAGATTGCGTGTCGCCTTGACGATACCGATATCTTGAAAATTTACGCCAGGACCCGACTGGTCCGCCAATATCTTTCCCCATCCGTCGCTGAGCAAGTCCCGGGTCGTGGTCGGACCACCAACGACGCCGAAAAAAAAAAGAA
>JANLXT010000187.1:0-3615 GCA_031365225.1 candidate division FCPU426 bacterium | reverse complement strand
CAACGCGAAAGTGTGGCGGTATCCTCGAAGCGTCGCCGGAGCGAGACGCGCGGAGAAGCGCTGCTCGCTGAGGAACTCGGCGTGGAACTGGGCCAAAGCAGCGGGGCCACCGGGAGTGCCACGAGTTGGGCTTGGGGGGTTCATGCTTACAGTGTGGCAGTAACTGACCCTTGCCGGCAGAGGGGGCGACGCGCGACGGAACATGCGTGAAGTGGACAACTCAAACTGGTACCGCCTCGCGAGAGACCTCGACCACCGAGTATTTCAAGATTCCAACACTACTCAACCAGAACTTGCAGAACGAGTACGTGGCGCGTCAGCGTGCCCCCCCCCAAGTAGTGAGCGTGAGCCTATGAAGCGCGGAGGCTTCGGTAAGCAACTTCATTCGCGAACGCCATCCGAGCACCAGACGTCGCCGCCGCAAGCCATTCCGCGAGCGTAGCGTGCAACTTCTCTCCATCGATTGAACGGGTCGCAGGGCGCTTGCGCGAGAAGTTCGACGAGAGCGACATCGACGGGTTGTACGACGGCCGACGGCGGGAGCGCATAGAGGGCCTCCAATATGCATCACTTTTGCTCGATCGCCCGCCGCAACTATGACCTGAAGTGGTTGTACACATGATGCGGCGCATGCTGCAGGGCGTGGGCTGCTGCTGCCCGGATCTGTGGACCGGCCCCCTATTTCAAACCCTGCCACAGTCTTGACGGGTTGTCTCTTGTGTAGAATTACCTCGAAATAGCTTTGCGGAGGGCCTCAGAACTCCGCGCCATTTCCCGGTGACCCTCTTTCACCACGCTCTCGCTGTATGCCGCTAGCCGCCGGTCCAGTTCTGGAATTTCTCGTTCCTCGACCTGAAAGCCGTTCGGAATTCCGCTTCGGCTGTTGAGGACAATGACGCTAGTCATAGGCGGACCGTATCCCCCGTTGTGAGCTGCTGATTCGAGAGCGAACCGCTTCGGCTCCGTTAAGCCCTTAAACACACGGACGGCCATTCCACCTCCTTGAGATCAAGTTCTTATGCAGCTCGCTTCTCCTGAGCTGCACGCTTCGCCTCAGCGACCGCGTCATCATGAGCTTTCTTAAGTTCCTTGTGTTTGGACGTAGCAGCCCAATAACCCAGGTAGTAGCCGGCCAAGACCACGATGGTCAACACAATCACCGCTTGCATCTCGAAATTCATGGATTTCTCCTAGAACAGGACGGGAATCGACACCGCGACCGTTATCGGACGATTGGGTCCACTTCTGAACGGTTGCTTGCAGGTCACTCTGGTGATGTGTGTATGATCCAAGCGCAGCGGTTGGCTTCTCTCCAGCGGTGCGCTGTAACCTACCTGCCCCAAAGCAGGAGATACACATGGGTCTTGGATAGCTCGGGTGAGTTTTCCGGGTACGGTTCAGGAACCGCGCGTAGCCTATATCCTGCACGTGAAGAACTCGAGGCCCAGGCGTCCGTTGCTCTAATCACCCGATCGGGATTCGCCAGCGGATGTATCCTGGCCAAGCGGCGTCACGAGCGTCCACCCAGCGTTCATTGGAGCCTGCTCATCAATGGTGTGCACAGCGCCGAAGGCATCGCGGCAAGCCCCGACGAGCTGGATATGCCCGTAACGTTTGGCGAGATCGTCGAGGTCGACGTGGTCAGCGAACATCTCTCCCGATCCCCCCAGCTTGCGGATGGCGTCGGAAGGAACGAAGGGAATCGTCGCACCGCTGGCGATAACCATCCCACGCCAACGCCATTTCAGACCGCCGGGCTCATACGAAAGCATAGCGTCAATGTCAAAAGCCGGCCCCGGCCCGACGTTCACGATCTGGATGTACTGAAGCTTTGCCCCAATGTCGTCCCAAGTCGTCCGTGGCACGAGCTTCGGCATGAGCTGCGCGGCCCGGCCAGCTCGCATCTCATCGACCATGCGCTGCGTGTGCTTGGTATAGCGCCAAGTCACCACGACAAGGATTAGCGCAGCCATCGCACTTAGGGCATTTGGCAGCGTCGTCAGAAACATGCTCGACATCACGAACCTCGTATTTGGCTCAAGTCAGATAATGTGACAGCGGGGGGCGATCAACTCGAAGGTAGAGAAGGGCACACGATCCGTTGGTGGCCACCTTCCAGACATCTTAGCGGAAACGGAACAAGAGGCCCCACTGGCAGTCCAAAGGGCCGAGCACTCTAAGGCAGTGCTAGTTGAGCTTGGACCCGAACAGCGTACGCGCGGACTCGAAATCCCCGGCTGCGCGGCTTCGCCGTTCGACAAGTTCCATGTCGCCGGCTGAGTTCCGGTCCGTCCAATACTTCCCCTTGAGCGATGTTGCGGGTTGGCCCACTACGCGAAGGAGAATGCCGCCATGATGGATAGGGCTGCGGTGGAGCACGGCCGCCTTGGGCTCGTTCCGATAAACGCCACTCAGCTCGCATGTGCCGTCTGGTGCGTAGCTAATCTCCGCTCCAAGCAGCTCGGAGGATGACTCTGCCGTATGGAGTCGCATACTGAGCGAAGACAGTGTCTGCCGAACGACCATGTAGGCCTCGATAGGCGCTGGCGTCATCCCAGTCTTCGGATCCTTCCAACGAGAACTGATTACTCCTCGCCAGGTTCCTTGAAGTACTGGCCTCTTCGCGAGCCAGCGGGCGAAAACAGGGAGTTTCCAAAGCCAGCGATCGTAGGCAGCGAGCAGTAGAACCAAGATGCCAACCACACGCGAGAAGGGCGTCAGGAGGCTCGCGTCTACGGACACGCCGTCAAGCAGCAGGAGCGCACCCCAGAGTGCGGCGGCGATGAATAGGATTGCGGTTAGCTGATTCTTTGTGAGCATGCTATTCAAATCCTATGTAGTTCCAAGCTTGCCCCACAAACTCGTGTGTCGCCTCACGAGTCCAGGGCTGGACGCTTCGGAACAGATACTTCAACTCGTTGATCTCGCCCCACTCCTTGCACGCATCCTCGCTAATTGTCGAGTTAAAGAGATGCGCTAAAGCCCAGCGAACGTCGGCATAGTACGTCGAATGATCGAAACCCTCGTTGGGCACATTCCAGACCAGACACTCCGAAAGGTAGGAAGGGATGCGGTGTGCTGCGGCAACATCCGACTCGACCATCTCGTTCCGCAGGGTTTTGAGAATGCGCACGACTGCACGAAAGCGACGGTTTGTCGAGTCATTCTTGGCACGACCATTAGCGTAGTTGTGCTCGGGCCAATTGATTGTCTTGAATACTGCACCGTCAGCAAAGAAGGCCGTGCCTGAAAGATAACTGCCATCTGACTCATAGCGCCGATATGCAAGGGTCGGAATGACATCAGCATCGATCCGATAGGTGTTCTCGTGGACGTCGAACGCCTTCTTCCCCGGCGTTACTTGGCTCGCGCCGAAGTAGTTGACCAAGCTCGTGCCCACGTCCGCTTTAAATCGCGCGTATGGGTAAGCCGCGGGAGTGCTGATGCCGAGATCAGGGGCTGACACTCCCTCTGGAAGATCGAAGAAGAACGATTCGTTGCAGCGCACACAGATGTCAACATCGCTCTCCTGTTTCACGCTCGTGCGATTCCGGTATGAACCTTGAGTGAAGACGGTGACATCTCGCGAGGCAAGGGTTACACTCGCGGCGACTG
>JANLXT010000170.1:0-7078 GCA_031365225.1 candidate division FCPU426 bacterium | reverse complement strand
GACGGCGGTCAAGATGCTAGGCTTGGTGCCCAACGAAAGCAGGTCACCGGTGTTGTTAACGATCATGCCAACCGAGAAGACCTGGCCCGTCACAAGCACCGACGGCGCCAAGCTCAGCGACGAATTGATGATCGCGGGCCTATACACCAAAGCCACGCTCGTAGAATTAGTCAGCGAAACAAGCGAATTGCCAGAATTGGCGTCGGTCCCCACGGCGTAAACGTTGTAGGCCAAGCTCCAAGGCGAAGCGCCTGCGGTGCCAGTGACATTGATGCCCGTGTAAGTGAATGATCCCGTCGCAGTGGCGACCAAAGTCAAGCTACTGGGCACCGGGCCAACCAACGCATTCGGCGAGGCGTTCCCTATCTTGATAGGCGACGCGGGTACCACGCCATAGGCCGTTGCCTCGCCGCTGTTGCTGACAGACACAATCAACGTATAGGCTTGGCCAAGCGAAAGCGTGGTCGGCGCCAACACATTGCTAGCGATGTTTAAGATCGGAACGCTTTGGATCAGCACCCCGCTCGAGAGCGTGAGGGGCGCAAACACAGGTCCAGCCGACTGGGCCACGGCGCTAAACACGGCGGTTCCCGTTGAATTAAATGAATAACGGAAAGTGAAATCTGTATAGGCTAGCGGCGCCAAGCTGGCGACAAGGGCTGGGGTGGGTCCGCTAAAGTACACGGGTGCCGCAGTCGCGCTGATGCCATAAGTAGCAATCTGCACGTTCGTCGCGCCGAACAAAGCGTTGTCATTGGTGACGCGCAAGATACCAGTCACCAACTGCCCCACGGAGGCGGGATTGGGGATTTGCGTGATCCAAGCTGAGCTTAAGATCGCCTGGTTGGGCACGACCTGCAATGCCACGCTCGTGGCCACCGTCGCCGTGACACCCAGAGCGCTGTTGCTATCGACGCCATACGCGGACACGGTAAAGAAGATCGGATTGCCCGTTGCGGCGGCAGAATAAGTGTAGGTAAAGTCCTGCGCCTGTCCACCACCCAAGGTGACAGTGCCAGCTGGGAACGGCCCTGTTTCTAGGGTGAACTTAGCGGGTAACGCCTCACCCGGCGCACCCAGTGGCGCGACATTGATGGCAGCAGATGCCCCGGCGCGATTAGCTACGTTTACCACGACGGTGATCTTTTGTCCGACAATCGCGGCCACCGGCGATACCGAAAGACTGGCGGTGAGGGATGTCGCATAGAAGACGTTGACTGGATTTGAAGATACTGGCCCAGTCTGGGTCAACAGCAACGAATAGCCATCCGTGGCCTGAGCCTGGGCTGTGAGTGTCGCGGTGCCAACCGTGGCAGCGGTGTAAACATAAGTGTAGTTGGCGCTAACGCCCCCGCCCAAAGCCGCACTGGTGACAGCCGGTCCAGGGGCCAAGACCAAACGCCCCACTGGATTGGATACCGGAGCCGCCGTCAAGGTCGCGCCATTGGCCGAAGCCGAGCCTGTGTTGGTGACGGTGTAGATAATTGTCACCAATTGACCCTGCGAAACATTGACGGGCACCGCCGCTGACGAAACAGTCAGGCTCGCGGCGTTAGCAATCGTGACCAAGGGGCTGGCAAGCAGGCCAGAACTTATGTTGTTGCCATTTGTGTTGAAGCCGTTGGCGACCGCGGAGTAACCAAGCGTTCCCGCGCCACTCGCTTGATAAGTCCACGTAAATACGGCTGACGAGAGTGGGGCAATCAGGGCCACGCCACTCACGGGCAGGGGCGACGAAATCGGGATTGCGGTGCCAGCGCCAAAGGGCAAGAGATTGGCGACCGTCACCGTGAGAGCGTTGCCTTGACCATTGTTGTTGACTGTGAACGCTAAAGTGAATAGCTGGCCCGTCGAGAGCGGTCCCGCGGGAAGTAGGGTGAGCGAGAAGGGCTGCAAATTAGCCTGCGCAAAGATCACCGCGCTGTCGCTGGTCTGGGGCGCCGAAGCAGAGGTCAGTAAGGGATAATTGATATCTTGAGCCAACGCCATGCCGCTGACTGAGACCGTACCTACAATGGCCTGGGCGACAAAGGTCCATGTGAACTTGGTGCTCGACCCACCTGCAAGCGACGCCACCAGTGCGGGGCTGGGCGGCCCGGACTGGACGACCAGCGCGCCGCCATTGATCAACAAATTGGGTGTGACCGAGACATTGAGCGCCGTCGCTGAACCCACCGCATTGGCTACCGTCATCACTGCCGTCATGTTAGATCCAGTACCGACAGGATTGGGCAAGAGGGTGAAAGCGCTGATGGCAAGAGCGACCGGCTCTTGAATATTCACGTCAACCTGGGCCCTGGCAGAAATGGTCAGGTTAGCGCTATTTGAATCAATGGCGCTGGCACTGGTGCTTAGGGTAAGGACACCCGAGCCGAGTGTGTTGTAAACATAAGTGAAATCACGCTGCTGGCCACCATTGAGTGTCGCCGATGCAGGCAGTGGTCCAGAAGACAACGATGCCGAACCACCACCCGAACGAATAACTGTGGCGGGCAAGACAGTGTTTGCGATCGCCTGACCCGCATTGATGACACGCAATAATGCGGTGAATGGTTGGGTTCGCGTCACGACGCTTGGCACCAGCCATTGCGCGGTCAAGGTGACAGGTTGCTGGATGATAACGTCGCTTGAAGTCACGCCGCCAGCCGCGATATTCAACCCAGTATTGGCGTCAAGCGCTTCGGCAAAGGCGTTGAAAGACACCGTCCCAGGACCCACGGTCGCATAAACCAGCGTGAAGCCTTGGCTCAAACCTCCCGCCAGATCGACCGCCGCAGGCAAGGGGCCCGATGTGGGCATCGCACTGATCGCCGACGTGTTGCCAATGCGTATAAAGTCCAAGTTGGGCGTGAATGCGGTTCCCTGCGCTGTGGCTCCGCCAGAGTTGGTGACAGACAGGCGAATGGTCAAGGGTTGCCCCACGGACATGTTAATCGGCAAGGCGAGGAATTGATTGGTCAGCACTGGCGCGAGTTGTTGGACGAGATTGGCCGTGGTGGTCGTGGATTGATAAAAGGGACCCGCGGTAATAGTCACGCCAGCGACCGAAGCGTTGAATACGGTCGTGCTGTTGGCGACGGCGGCACCCGATATGGTCCAGGTAAACGCTACGCTGCCTACACCCGCGACTGCGGTGACCAAGCCCGCTGCGGGGATTGGACCGCTAAGGATGGTGATGGGCGCGCCACTGTTGGTGAGTATCGGCATCAATTGCACCGCATCCACCACGCCCGTGTTTGATACTTGCAGGCGCAACGTCATCGTCTGGCCCGCGGTGATGGTCGAAGGTTGCAGGACAAGGAAAGAGCTCAATGCGGGAGTGTTCGAGATGAGCACGTTGGTGGGCCCGGCCAAATTGCTGACCACAGGACCCATCGTATTGGCTTCGCTGCCTAACGCGGTTGCCGTGAAGGCGACATTGCCCAGGCCCGCGGCAGAGAATGTATAGGTGAAGCGCGCCGTGGCGCCACTGGCTATATTAACTGGTGTCGCAGAGAGCAGAATCAAATTGGGGTTTGTAAGCGAACCACCCAGAGTAAAGCCTAGTGCAGGAGTGACCGTCAGCGCCGTGGCACCACCACTATTTGAAGCGCTATAGACAACGGTGAAAATCTGGCCCGAAGGTATCGCGGTGGCTGGCACAGCAATCGAGCCGCTCAAGGTCGCTGCGTTTACCAAAGCCGCCAC
Organism: candidate division FCPU426 bacterium; assembly: GCA_031365225.1. Taxonomy (GTDB): domain Bacteria; phylum Oederibacteriota; class JAJYGY01; order JAJYGY01; family DAIDJD01; genus JANLXT01. The sequence goes on along the minus strand of JANLXT010000170.1, from coordinate 3,391 downwards.
TGAGCTATTTGCCAGCGCGGCGCTCACAGCCAAGCCAGTGTTAGCGTCAATCCCCGTGACCGTTGACGAGAAGCTTACGTTGCCTGGGCCAGCGGCTGAATAAGTCCATGTCAGTTGGACGCCACTTGAGCCTGGTATCGGAGCCAACGCCGGCGCCCCAATCAAGGTAAGCGCGCCCGTGCTCGAAGCGCTTATCCCAAAATTGGGATTGAGCGCGTTCAGCGTCGCTTGACCCGTGTTGTTCACGGAAAGGACAACCGTGATCCGCCCGCCGACAGACTGTGGCGTCAACAACGTGGCAAAGCTGGCGCTCAAGGCTGGCGCAGTTTGGATGGGAATCACGGCGCTGGTATTGGTGACCGATTGAACCGTGATAGCTGGATTGATGGCATCGGTGCCAGCGGCAAAGACCGAGAACTGAACTGTGCCAGACGCCGTGCTGTTATAGACAAAGGTAAAGACTTTGCTAGCCGTCGTGGCGATCGATTGAGAAGCGGGAGCGCTGAAAAGGCTGACTGTGCCGCCCACGGCGGTGACCGTCGGCGTGACCGCGTTGGCGTTGGCGCCACCCGTATTGGTGACGCTGAGCTCAACCGTAATCTTTTGTCCCAAGGTCACGGTGAGCGGACGGACAATCAATTCGGCCTGCAAGACCGCGGCTGGGTTGATGACCAATGTCTGACTATTGATGGGCGCAATTGCGACCGCAGCGCCCGTGTCGGCATTGGTGCCTGTTACCGTGTGCGAGAACGTCACCGAACCACTGCTGTTGGCTAGGTAGATAAAGGTGAAATTGTGGCTTGTGGCTCCAGGAATTGTAAAACTCGCCGGAGTCGGACCCGAGCTCAAAGTGGCCAAAGTAGATGGTAGTTGGACCACCGAACTGACAGAAACACCCTGAGCGTCCGAGGCGCTAGGAGGTGTGTTCTGTACGTTCACAACCACTGTGAATGGGAAACCGGCGCTTATGGGATTGGGGCTAAGCGACGCTGTCGCGGTCAAAGCGACAGGCAGGTGCAACGGAACGACGTTGCTAACAATGCCACCTTGGGTGAACGACAGGTTCGTGTTCAGGTCGGTGCCCTGAGCAGTGACGCCAAATTGCAAATTGCCCGCCGAAGCCGCGCTATAGGTCCACGTAAAGGTGACCGAGCTGCCGCCCGCAAGGCTAGCCAAGGGAGCTGCCGGAAGTGGACCAGGACCAACTTTAGTCGCCCCACCCGTACCAATGCTGGTGGGATTGTTAGACGGGGGATTGGGGCGCAATCCTATAACTGCTGTGTCGCCCGTGTTGGTCAGGGTCAACGTCACCGTCAACATCTGTCCTAAATTTGCAGCCACTGGCACAACGATAAAGCTGCCTGCTAACGCCGCAGCCCTCTGAATCACGATGGGCTGTGTGAGAACATTGCTAAGCAACCCACTGCTGCTATCGTAATCGTTGCCGCTATTGATATCGGTGCCGAGGGCAGAATTCGAGAAAACAATCGTCCCCGAAGTCGAACCTGCGGTGTTGTAAACAAAGGTGAACTTAGCGGTGCCCCCACCAACGACACTGACCGGATAGATTGGATCCACCAAACGGGTGATCCCAGACGTCACCAAGCTACCCAGAGGCAAGACGGACGTTAGTTCGTGCCAATACGTTGCGTGCTGTTGGGGTGGATAAAGCCCCCCCACCGTCGCGCCGCCTGTGTTGGACACTGTCATCACAATGGTGAAGTTGCTGCCCAGGTTCATGGTGCTAGGTTGCACGGTAAAGAACGAGCTAAGTACGGGCGGATTTTGAAGCGTGATCTGCTTGAACGTAGAGAAGGTCGAACCCAAACCATCTAAAGCCTGAACACTACCCGAGATAGTGCTGACACCCGCGCCTGTTGCCGAATAAATCCAAGTGAAAACTTGGTTTTGGCCAGCGTTAATCGTGACCACGCCCGAGGCTGGGTTTGAACTTCCCTGCTGGGTGGCAAGACCACCACTGACGCTGAGTGTACCGCCCGGCAAGATGCTGACCGCGGTCGCCGGAATCAGGCCTGTGTTGCTGACGCTCAAGAGCACGGTGAAGAGCTGACCCACGGTGCGTGTGAGGGGCATAGACATGCTGGCAATCAAAACGGGCGAAGGAGGCAGGATCAGCAACTGATTACTAGATCCCGATACCACCGATGCGCCGCGTACAAGTCCCTGTTGGTCAAAACCACTGACGCTGGGGCTAAAGTTGACGATGCCGGCCGCTGTCGCTGAATAAGTGTAGGTAAACACGGCGGTCGACCCACCTGCGACAGTCAAGACCGCGGCGGACGGCGTGAGGATCGCGGCGCTCCCTCCGCCCGAAATAACATTGAACGCTGATACCGAGACGCTCGTTGCACTGCCTGTGAGCACGGTACCCGTGTTGCTGACAGTGACTAGGACTGTGATGACCTGACCCTGCAGAATCGTCGAGACGGCGGGATAGGCATTGAGCGATAAATTGGGTGCGCTCTGACTTGTGAATAGAGCCGAGGTTGCCGCCGGAGCGCTGATTGCCGAGCCATCATTGCCATCAACCGCAGTCGCTTGAGCCGAGAAATTAAGCTGACCTGGTGTGGCGGAACCAGAATAGGTCCATGTGAATGTCGCGTACGCTTGACCCGCAAGGCTTGCCAAGACCAAGCCTGGAGCTGGCCCACTGACTTTGCCCACGGCGGTGCTGGCACCAATCGCCCCGAGTATGTTTGGCACGGTCACGTTGCTAGCCGAGGCGCCTCCTGTGTTGCTCACGGTGAGCATGACCTCAAATTGTTGACCACTACCCGCAGTTTGGCGGCTTAGGCTGAACCCGGCGCTTAAGACCGCAGGGCCCTGAACGTTGACAAAACTACTGAACGATGTGCCGGAATTAACTGGTAGCAACGTCAAGGGATCAGCGCCTGAGGCGACGGTTGAGAATCGCAAGAATCCGGCGCTCGTGGCCTGATACATCCACGTGTAATGCTCGGTCAAACCAATATTAATCGGCTTGGTGCTAGGTGATGGCGGGCTGATCTGCACCACGCCCGCCGTCCCCGACAGAGTGGTCAATAAGTTAAGCGGGGCTGGACCCACGCCTGTCGCGTTACCTTGACCGCTGTTAGTCACGGTAAGGATCACGGTCAACCATTGACCCACATTGACATTGGCAGGGCCCATTGAAAGCGCGGCATTCAAGATTGGATCGCTACGTATCGCCACCAGATTTGAGACCACCGCGCCTGCCGCCACTTGAATATTCGAATTGGCGTCCGTGCCCGTCGAAGAAGCACTAAAGCTAACCGTTCCCAAGCCCGTCGCGGAATAGGTGAACGTAAATTCGGCCGTGCTAGCCGTGTTGATGTTAGCCGCGCTAGGGATTGGGCCCGTGCGATAGGCT
>JANLXT010000100.1:0-2362 GCA_031365225.1 candidate division FCPU426 bacterium | reverse complement strand
CGCTGTCAAGGTGACGGTGGGCGAAGCGCTCGGCGTCACGGTGGGTGTGGCGGTTTGGGTTGCTGTCGGAGTGATGGTCGCCGAATTGACGGGTGACACGGTGAAGCTAGGCGTGGCGGTCTGTGAGGCGCTGGGTGTCGCGCTAGGTGTCGCTGTCAAGGTGACGGTGGGCGAAGCGCTCGGCGTCACGCTCGGGGTCGCTGTTCGGGTTGCCGTGGGTGTGATGGTCGCCGAATTAACAGGTGACACAGTGAAGCTAGGGGTGGCTGTTGGCGTCGCCGAAGGGCTAGCGGTCCACGTGCTCGTCGGCGTATAGGTGTAGGTCACCGTCTGAGTGGACGTACCCGAAGGTGTCGCACTCTGGGTGCTTGTTTGCGTGATCGTGCGGGTCACGGTCTGGGTTGGCGACCCAGAAGGCGTCACGCTTTGGGTGATCGTCGGTGTGATCGTGCGAGTCACCGTCCGGGTCGGTGAAAAGCTTGCGGTCGCGGTTGGCGTGCTGGTGCGCGTCGCCGTGTAGGTAAAGCTTTGCGTGGGTGTGGCGCTCGGGGTCACGCTGGGGGTGCGCGTTGGCGTGACCGTGGACGTGACTGTCCGCGTGGGAGAAAAAGTAGGTGTCGCCGTGGGAGTGATCGTCGGTGTCACGCTCGGCGTGGCGGTCCGGGTCGGCGACGGAGTGCTGGTGCGCGTCGCTGAGGGTGTGACACTCGGCGTAGCCGTCGGGGTGATCGTTCTTGTAGCGCTGGGTGTCGGTGACGGCGTGCTCGTGGGTGTCGGGGTCGAAGTGCGGGTGATCGTCGGCGTGGGCGAACGACTAGGGCTTGCCGTCGGTGTGGCGGTCGGTGTGGCGGTGCGCGTGATGCTCGGTGTGGGTGTGCGGCTAGGGCTAAAGCTAGGCGTGACTGTAGGTGTCGCGGTGCGCGTCACCGTGCGCGTCACCGTCCGCGTGGGCGTGGGCGTGCGGGTGGGCGTCGGCGAGCGGGTGCGCGTCGGCGAGCGGGTGAAGGTCCTGGTGTTGGCCGGCGGGGCGCCATCACGGGTCAAAAAGTCCACGATGTTGGCGACGTAGTTGATATTCTGGGTATTACCGCTTATGGTCGAGAATAAATTGTAATCCAGCGAAACAAAGACTTTCCCCGCGTTGCGGGGCGCCTGGATGCGCGTTGTCGGAAAAGCGATCGCCATGGTGACATCGATACCCGTGTAATCTGGATAGGCGGGGCTGGTCGGCGGATCGGGCCCGCTAGGACCACAACTTGAGTCGCATGTGAATTTGGTGACAGGGTACCCCGACCCGGTGCTCGCGTACGGAACGACACCCGGGTAAGTGGGTCGCAAAGGCGTAAGAGCCTGAAAATCAGTGTTAAAATTCTGAGCCAAAACTGAACCAGGGGCATCAATCGGAAACGCTGTGTTATTGATCTTGCCGGGCATCGGGATAGCCGCCCCGGTGTTGATATAAGTGTTGAGATAGCTGATCAAACTATCATTACGCGTATGAAACCCACTGTTCTCGCCCACCAGCATCAAGCTGCCCCCCCCCGCTAGGTAGGTGTTGAAAGCTGTGATGTCTGCCGCCACGATAGTGTCGTTGGCGGTCGCGCCCGTCCCAGCCGCAGCGCTGTTAAAGCGAGTGTCCCAGACTTGATCAAACATTCCCAGTGTGAGTCCCGCGCCAGCCAGATCATCCGTGAAGCCATCCGCAGCGGCGTCGACCTGCAAATACGTCATGGTCATGCCCGCTAAACCCGAACCATTGGCTCCTGTGAACGTGTCAATAAAATGGCCGTTGCCCGCGGTGACGTGATTGTCACCAAAACCAGCGCAGTACAACACCAAGATAGTCTGGCCCGGTGGCGCGCCAGCGGTTGAGTCGGCACGCAAAAACGCGGCGCTTGCCAATAAAAGGCAAAGCGCTAAAACGAAGCGTTTTGGCGCGAAGGGGATTGGTATCACAATGCTAAATTGTGCTTGTTTAGCTGGGTTAACTCAAGGTTTTGAAATGTAATTTACTGACGTCAAACTAAAATGACATGAAATGCCATGTCTATTTTCTTAACAATTAAAACTATTTTAGATCACAGATCTAGCGAGCTACTTTGCGCAGTCTTATCCCTGAAACACCCGCAAACGCTGGGTATTCAACGAAACCATCAGCCACGACAAATTGTTTGGCGCTGGTTCCCTGCTCGACCTGTGCCATTTTCCAATCAGCAGGCACGCGCGTCTTTAGCGTCAAAGCCTGGTCATAGCTCGTCGCGTCCAAGTCGTGCGTCAAACGCACACGCAAGGTCTTGCCTGACTTGCGAGTGCTGACCGTGGCGTGTTGGCGCTGACGAATATACTTGGCCACGTCCTGAAA
>JANLXT010000096.1:0-4088 GCA_031365225.1 candidate division FCPU426 bacterium | reverse complement strand
CTGTGGGGCGCCGTGGGTGCCCGCGTGCATCGCCTAACACCGGCCAAGCATGACCAGCTGATCGCGGCTCTGTCCCATTTGCCGCATGCGGTCTCGTTTGCGCTGGCGGCGGCCGTGGCCACGGGCGTGCGGCCTTTGGACTACCGACTTGCGGGCGCGGGATATTTTGATAGCACGCGCGTGGCGGCTTCGGACCCACATCTTTGGGCGGGTATCTTGGCCCATCATCCCGCGTTGATGCGGCGACTACTGCGCGCGACCCGTGTTCAGCTTGGCGCCATTGAAAAGGCTCTCGCCAACCCCTCGCGACTCGTTAAAGTCCTGGCCAAAGGATCCTCGGCGCGCCGGAAAGCTTCCACCCAGAGGGCCGCTTGAGCGTCACGCCTTATCGGGTGTCGCCTCAGACCGGCCCCGTCAACGCGGTGGTTTCGGTGCCGGGTTCTAAGAGCGTCACCAATCGAGCGTTGATCTTGGCGGCTCTGGCCCAGGGCGTCACGACCCTTAAGAATCCCATCGCCTCGGACGATTCGAAGTGGATGGTTTTGAGCTTACGCGCCCTGGGGTTTAAGATTGAAGAACGAGGCGATGATTTAATTGTCGAAGGTTGTGGCGGTTTGGTGCCCACGTCTCAAGATGGCGGCCGACCAAATTTATTTGTTGGCAACGCGGGCACCGCCGCGCGCTTTTTGCCTTGCTTGGTTGCCTTGGCTAAAACTGGTGAATTTGGGTTTGATGGCGACGAGCGTATGCGAGAGCGCCCGATGGAAGAGCTGCTGACAGCCCTCGTAGCGCAAGGCGCGAAGATACTTCCTAAGATTGACGAGAAAACAAAGACCTTGATTGCGAATGACCGCTATCCATTCAATATTCGCCCAAATGGCTTGGCGGGTGGCGACGTGACCATCGACGTGACCCAGTCCACCCAGTTCGCCAGCGGCCTGCTGATGGCGGCACCCTACGCTAAGGCGCCATTGATAGTCAAAGTCACGGGCGATCGTCAGCAGCTGCCCTATGTCGATATGACCGCGGCGATGCTTCGTAGTTTTGGTGGGCAGGTTGAGCGGCACGGGGACGTGTTTGCTGTCCTACCGGGATCGCTCAGTAGCCCAGGCACCTATGCGATCGAGCCTGACCTAAGCGGGGCAGCCTACTTTTTTGCGGCCACGGCGCTCGTCGGCGGAAAAGTTACAGTGCGAGGCACGACCAACGCCAGCATCCAAGGTGACATCCGTTTTTTCAAAACTCTTCAACATTTAGGCGCTCTTTTTTACCAAGATGAAGAAGGCCTGACGCTAGAGATGCCCCAAGGCAAGCCTCTGCAGGGTGGCGTGGCCATCGACATGAACGCGTTCAGTGATCAAGCCCTCACGTTGGCGGCGTTGGCGCCTTTTTGTGATGGTCCCATCACGATCAAGAACATCGCCCATAGCCGCAAGCAAGAATGCGACCGCATTCGTGCGATCAGTGTCAACTTGAGGGCCTTAGGCGTGGACGTAGTAGAATTTGAGGATGGCGTGACGATCACTCCCAATGCTGCAACTCCACCCCATGCGGCGCGCATTCAAACGTTTGGCGATCACCGCGTGGCCATGGCATTCTCGTTGATAGGCCTGAAGGTGCCGGGCGTTGAGATCGATGATAAAGAATGCGTGAACAAGACGTTCAGCGGCTATTGGGCAACCCTCGAAGATTTTCAGAAGCAGACCTTGGATGCCCACTAAACCCTTAGTCATCGCGATTGACGGCCCCGCGGGTTCGGGCAAGAGCACCGTGGCTAAAGAGCTTGCTCGTCGCCTGGGCTACACTTACATCGATACAGGCGCTATGTATCGATGTGTCACTTTGGCGGCCATGCGACGCGGTCTCAATTTTGATGACCCCCACGCTCTTGAGCAGCTGGCACGCTCACTACGCATCGAGTTAAAACCTGACCCAAAGGGCCTGCTGGTCTTTTTAGACGGGGAAGAAGTCGAAAATCTCATCCGTACTCCTGAGATCAGTTGGCACACAAGCCGCAAGACGGCCAATGCCCTGGGTGTGCGACTCGCGATGATCGATCGGCAAAGGCAAATGGCCACGCAGGGCGGCCTTGTCATGGAAGGTCGCGATATCGGGACAGTAGTTTTTCCAAACGCTGATCTAAAGATATTTTTTGATGTTAGCGTTACCGAACGCGCCCGCCGCCGGGTGCTGGATTACACCCAGCGTGGCATCCCTTTTGTTGCCGAAGAAGTCGAGCACGATATCCAGCGCCGCGATGACGAGGATCGCCAACGCTTGATCAGCCCTTTGGTACAGGCCCAGGACGCCCATTTAGTACGCGGTGACGGCAAGTCGGTAGCCCAAATCTTGGATGAGATCTTGGCGTTGGCCCCGAAAATCGAGTAAAAACAGCGATTTTATCCTTAAAATCTTTCTTTCATTCGATGGCCTGCTTATGGTCTACTACTTCACTTGGCTTTTAGGTCGGATCCTCGTTTGGCCCCTCTTTCGTATCACGCGCATAGGTAAGGAGCGCGTGCCGCGTTCGGGCGGGGTGATCTTGGCATCCAATCACCTCAGCTACCTTGATCCGTTGGTCTTAGGGATTACTTGTCCTCGCAAGCCCATTCGTTTCATGGCTAGAGAAAGCCTGTACCGCAATCCTGTGTTTCGTTTGTTCCTTTGGGCCGCTTACACCTTTCCGGTGAAACGCGGCGGGGCGGACCGTGGGGCTTGGCGCCACTTTGAGAATTTGGTGGCGACAGGTCAGCAAGTCAGCTTTTTTCCTGAAGGCACGCGTAGCGAAGATGGGCAACTGCTCCCGGCCAATCCCGGCGCGGGCATGCTGATTCATCGATGCACAGGCGCGACAGTGATACCAGTGCGCATCACCGGCACCGATCGCATCTTGAATAAGGCCAAAGGTTTTCAAGGCCTGTTCAAAGTAACGATCGCGTACGGGTCGCCGGTCGATCTGTCTGCGGAACTGGCTCTGGAAGGCTCGCGCGAAGTTTATCAGCGTGTTGCCGACAAGGTGATGGCCGCCATCGCCGCTTTACCTGGTGGGTCAGATCTGGAGTAGGCTTAAAACGACCAAGATCCCCGAGTGCGGGGAAAATCATGTACGAAAGGGGTACCAAGAACCATGGCAGTCATCAATCGTTTTCTAGTTAAGAACGCCGACCAAGAACAAGATCCGGAGCTCGCGGATCTGGACATGAATGACGATCTTGCGGAAGATTTTCGCAGCATGTATCTGGATAGCTTGCGCAACGTCACGGAGGGCGAAGTCATCACCGGCACCATCATCTCGATTGAGAATGAGATGGTCCTTGTTGACGTTGGGTACAAGTCCGAGGGCGTGATCGCGATCGAAGAGTTCCGTGGTAAAAACGGTGAGATCACCATCAAGCCAGGCGAGGAAATCGAGGTTTATCTAGAGCAGATGGAGGACAACGAAGGGCGTGTCGTCCTCTCGAAGCAAAAGGTGGATCGTCAAAAGATCTGGAGCCGGCTATTCAAAGCTTTCGAGACCCAAGAGATGCTGGAAGGCATCATCACCCGGCGCATCAAGGGTGGCTTGGTCCTGGACATCAGTGGCGTCGATTGTTTCTTGCCGGCCAGTCAAGTTGGATTGCGCCCAACCAGCGATTTGGACCAATTCCTTAACCAGACCGTCGCGGTTCGTATCATCAAGTTTAATCGTGGCCGGGGTAACGTTGTCGCTAGCCGACGCGTTCTGCTAGAAGAAGAGCGCGCGACAAAGCGCACGCAAACTTTGGTCGAGCTCGAAGCGGGCCAGACGCGACGTGGTGTGGTCAAGAACATCGTGCAATATGGCGCGTTCATTGATTTGGGTGGCATCGATGGTCTGTTGCATATCACAGACATGGCGTGGGGTCGCGTGTCGCATCCCAGCGAAGTGGTGCAGATCGGACAAGAACTTGATGTCCGTATCTTGTCGGTGGACAAAGAGAACGGAAAGATCAGCCTGGGCCTCAAGCAAAAGAGCGCTGATCCTTGGACCGCGATCGAAGTCAAGTTTCCCGCAGGTACCCGTCACAAGGGCAAAGTTGTCAACCTAACCGACTATGGCGCGTTCGTGA
>JANLXT010000052.1:0-1305 GCA_031365225.1 candidate division FCPU426 bacterium | reverse complement strand
ATCGACGGCCGCGTGCCGCACGCGCTTTTACTTGAGATATTTACAGACAGTGGTATTGGAACTGAGATCGTGAGGTAGTTGTGAAAAACAAAGGCATCCTCCAGGCTGAGAGCGAGTCCATCCTGCAAACCTACAGCCGTTTTCCGTTGGCGTTGGCAAAGGGCAAAGGGTCCTATGTCTGGGACGCGGATGGAAAGAAGTATCTAGATTGCATGGCAGGCATCGCGGTCAACGCGCTTGGGCACGCCCATCCCGCCTTGCTTAAAGCTGCCCGCGCGCAGCTGGGATTGATCAGTCACGGTAGCAATCTTTTTTACTCTCAGGCGCAGGTCGAGCTGGCTCAAGAGCTTAAACGCATGGCGCCCTGGGCTGAGAAGGTCGCGTTTGCCAATAGCGGTGCCGAAGCCATTGAGCTCTGCATCAAGTTTTCGCGTAAGCATGGCTTGGCCAAAAGCCGGCACGAAGTCCTGTGCTTTCACGGGGCTTTTCACGGGCGCACGTTTGGGGCCTTATCCGCCAGCGGCCAGGCCAAATTGCACAAGAACATGGCGCCTTTGCTACCGGGCTTTAAGCATGTGCTTTTTAATGATCTCGAGGCCGCCAAGCGGGCGGTCAATCGGCACACGGTCGCCATTTTGGTGGAACCCATCCAGGGTGAGAACGGCATCATTGCCGGCACCGAGGAATTTTTGGTTGGATTGCGCCGCCTTTGTGACCGCAATGACCTGCTCTTGATCGTGGATGAGATCCAAACAGGCTTAGGGCGCACGGGCACTGATTTCTGCTATCAAGGCTTTGGCGAGAATTTCATCCCAGATCTGATGACCTTGGCCAAGAGCCTGGGGGGCGGACTGCCGCTCTCGGCGGTGCTGGTCGGTCAGCGGGCGCTGGCTTCAATCGGTTTGGGCGAGCATGGTTCGACGTTGGGGGGCAATCCAGTGGCCTGCGCCGCGGGATTGGCGCTCTTGACCGAGCTGCGGACCAAGCATTTAAGTGAACAGGTTCAAAAGAACGGCAAACGCTTTTTTAGCGGTTTGCAGGCGTTGCGTTTGAAATACCCTTTGTTGCTGCGCGAAGTGCGTGGGCGAGGCTTGATGCTAGGACTGAGCTTGGCGTTGCCTTCGGCGCCTTTCGCGTTGGACTGTCAGCAGCGCGGGCTCTTGATCAATAGCACGGCCGAGAATGTCCTGCGTTTTTTACCACCACTCAATATCACGGCGCCTCAGGTTGAAGAAACCCTGGCGACCTTAGACGCGGTCTTTGCCGCCCACGCTAAAGGAAAGAAGGAGAAGAAGCCTTGAACCC
>JANLXT010000024.1:0-1634 GCA_031365225.1 candidate division FCPU426 bacterium | reverse complement strand
GGCGCGGTCCTGGGCTTGGGGCTGACACATGCGCGCGACTGCTCCCGCCGTGAAGACTATTTGGCCTACGACTATGTGCGCCATCTTTTTTTAACGACACCTAAGAACGCGATCCTTTTTTGTGAGGGCGATTCCAACACGGCGGGACCTTTGGTTTGGCAACACGGCTTAGGCAAGCGCTTGGATGTCAGCCCCGTGATCGCGGTTTTGGTGGACTACCCGTGGTATCAGGCCAGCTTGAGGCGCCAGGGACTGAAGGTGCCCGAAAAAGTTTATGGACCACCGTTGGTCATGGCCGCCATACAACACGCTCAAGCCGAGCGCCCAGCTTTGGTCACCAATCATTTCACTCCCGCGTGGTGGGACCCTCGGCATATGGTCCCACGGGGACTCAACTTTGATCTTTCGCCCACGATTCAAAAGATGAGCGCGGAGCGGCTCAAGCGCTTGGATCCGTGGCAAGCGTTTGCCACGCGGGGCGCGTTTGGTCCAAACGCCCTTGCGCAGGACCCCATCACGATACGCTTGGTGACGGACAACTATGTTGGCGCGCACGACAGCCTGGGTCAGGCTTTGTTCTTGATCAAGGATTGGGCGGGGAGTGAGGCGATCTACACACGCTTGGGCCGTGTCAAGACGGGTTGGGCCGCGCCCTGGGTGCAGGCAGGTAACGCCGCCTACTACCGCCGTGATTTGAACACCGCGGGCCAATGGTGGCGGCGTGGCGTGGACGAAGAGCCGAACTCGGCGGAGGCGAATTCTAATTTGGGGCTCTTTTATCTAGAGACCGGCAAGATCGAAGAAGCGTTGGCGTACGCGCGGCGCGCGCTTGATCTGGCGCCGGGGCTGCAAAGCGCTCAACAATTGGCCGAAAAGGCCCGGCAGAGCATCGGGGGCGCTCGCCCTCAAACGCCTGCCCAAGCGCCTTCGCCCGGTGAGCAAGTGGCCGTGAAAGCGGACCAGCTGGCCATGCAAGGGCAGGACGCGAAGGCGTTGAAGGCTTACGACGACGCCTTGCGTCAAGGTTTTGAGAACGCGGCACTGCACCGAAATCGAGCAGTGCTCTTTGGGCGCCAGGGTGACGCCAAGGCGGCGGCGGGCGCCATGGCCAAGGCAACCCGCCTTGAACCTAAGAACGTCGAGCTGTGGCGTTATCGGGGCGTCTTTGAATCGCAGGCGGGTGACAACGCTGCCGCACGAGTCAGCCTGAGCAAAGCGCTTGAGCTGGATCCTCACGACGCGGCCGCCGCGCAAGCGTTGCGGCAATTGCAAGCGCCCACGCGATGAGCCGGCGTCTGGTCTCGTTGGCGCCCTCGGTGACCGAACTCGTTTACGCGCTCGATAGACAAGCCGAGCTGGTCGCGGTCACGGCCTTTTGTGATTTTCCCGCGCCAGCAAAAATATTGCCCCGCTTGCCAGGTTGGTCCAATCTGAGCGTCGCTCAAGTCGGGGCGCTCAAACCCGATCTGGCGGTCACCAGCACCGTCGTGCAGGCTAAGTTGGCCGAAGAGCTTAAAGCGGCGGGCATTCAAGTCTTGCACATGGACCCAAGAACCCTTGAGCAGGTGCCGGACTCTTTTGTTGAGCTGGCCCGCGCCTTGGGCGTGGATGCCCGCGGGAGTGCGCTGGCCGCC
>JANLXT010000335.1:0-1516 GCA_031365225.1 candidate division FCPU426 bacterium | reverse complement strand
ATCGACGGTGATCCGCCACAACCTGGGTCACGCGGGCACGTATGTTGACACCTTGGGCGATAGCTGGACCGGAGATAAAATATACACGTTGGGTAGTTTTGGTTCGATCGGCGGGCAGGTCAGTGCTGGCGGGGGAGCCATTGCCGGCACAATGGATGACCCTCTTTACAATCGCCTGCGTTGGGGCACCGGGCTCACTTGGGCTGCCGCCCTGCCGTCGGGGACCTACGACATCACCATTTATGGCGTGGAAGACTTTTTCTCAGCCGTGAATCAAAGAGTCTTCAATGTAGTGGCCGAGGGCAGCACCCTTGGTAGCATCGACTGGTATTCGATGTCGGGCGCACAGAACACCGCCGCCCAAAGAACATTCACTAACATTTCCGTAATTGACGGGACATTGAATTTAAGTTTTCCAGCGACGATCGATGCGCCGTTGGTGGGTGCTATCAAGATCGTGCGATTTGCGTGTGATACCCCCACCACCACCATCACTCCCACCATCACCACTACTCCTACCATCACGCCAACCTATACTTACACGCCGACCGCGTCGCCCTCGCCCTCGGTCACCCAAACGCGTACCCCGTCGTGGACCCACACGCCCTCGGGCACAGTCACATCGACTCAAACTCCATCAGGCACCCCGTCTTTCACCGCCAGTCCCTCATTCACCGCCAGTAGGACGCCTTCGGCGACCGCGACACCGACGCCGCAATGTTCTGGGGACACGGTTTACAATTTTGACGGCAACGATGGGGGCTGGACCCCTAACCTCGGCAATGTCACGCGGCAGGCGACCAGCAACAGTTTGAGCGTGACGATGACAGGCATCCCATTTTTTGGAGGCGTGATCTCTCCGTCGCTCGGTGGCGTCGATGTCGCGTCGTACCGGTTTGTCAAGTTGCGCATGCGCAATCGAACCGCGCCGACCGCCTTCACGATCGGCTTTGATACCAGCGCCAACGGGTTGGGTGCGGCGGCGTTCACCGCGATCGCCTCGGATCCGACGATCACAGAATATGTCATCGATATGAGCGGCGCCGCAGGTTGGTCGGGCACCTTGAATACTTTGACCATCGGGGCGCCATTCAGTTTTTCGACTGTGAATTTTGATGTGGATTCTTTCACGTTGGTCTGTGGCCTATCGACGTTTACGCCAACGCCAACACGTACCATCACGCCGACGGTGACTCAGACGGCGACGCCGACGGTGACGCCAACCATCACTCAGACCGTGACGCGGACCGTAACGCCGACGATCACTGAGACGATCACGCAGACCGCGACGCCCACGGTGACGCGGACCATTACTGCGACGATCACACAAACAATCACGCCAACCATCACCCCGACTGTAACGCCGACCGCCACGCAGTCGATGACGCAGACAGTCACCGAAACAGTCACCGAGACCATCACTCGGACGATCACGCAAACTGCGACGCCGTCAGTCACACCAACTGTGACGCCGACCTCGACACCGACACCCTCCATCACGCAGACAATTACTGAG
>JANLXT010000138.1:0-8938 GCA_031365225.1 candidate division FCPU426 bacterium | reverse complement strand
GGTCTACAACAGCCTGCCCAGCGCGGCGACTGTGGCGGACGTGGTCATCGGTCAGCCTAATCTCACGGCCAATAGCCCTGGCACGAGCGTCAATACGATGAACGGACCCATCGCGTTGGCCAGTGACGGGACCAACCTGGTCGTCAGCGATTATACAAATCATCGCGTGTTGATCTTTAACACCATCCCCGTGGCCAATGGCGCTTCGGCCGATATCGTCTTGGGCCAGCCGACATTTAATACGGGCACCGTGAACAACGGCGGTGTCAGCGCCAGCTCGCTCAATCACCCCACGGGTCTTGCCATCGTCGCGGGTAAATTGATCGTGTCAGAAAACGGCAACAATCGGGTCAAGATCTATAACAGCGTTCCTGTCGCCAACAACGCGTCTGCCGACGTGGTGATCGGCCAGGCTGGTTTTGGGACCTTCGCTCCAGGCGTATCGATCACGGGGCTCAACGGACCCGCGGGGGTTTCGAGCAACGGCTTTGATCTTCAGATCGCCGACCCGAACAACAATCGCGTCTTGCTCTATAACACGGTGCCCTCGAGCAACCTGGCATCGGCTGACTTTGTGATCGGGCAGACCGATTTTGTGACCGCCACGGGCGGAAACACAGCGGACAAGCTGCAAACTCCGTTTGGCGTCTTGCGCTATAACAATGGCCTGCTGATCGCCGAGGCCAATGGTAACCGCGTGACGCTCTTTGACCCTTTGCCAAGCTCCAACGGCGCTTCCGCGATCCGTGAGCTTGGACAAGCAAGTTTTGGCACGTCGACCTTCAACCGTGGCCTGCCAGTGGCGGACAACGGCCTCAATGGACCTAGGTCGATCGCGGTCAAGGGCACGACGTTGATCGTCGCTGATTTTAATAATCACCGCGTGGTTCAGTATGACTGCATGTTTGTGGCTTCGCCCACGCCGACCCCGACCCCGACTTTGAGTGAATCGAGCACCGCGACCCCGACGGCTTCGCCGACGATGACGCGAACTATCACGCAGACTGCTACACCGACGATCTCTCAAACTATCACGCAAACTGTCACGCCAACAATTTCTGAGACTTCGACGCCGACACCAACCAACACCCAATCCGCGACACCGACGGCCAGCTTCAGCCCGACCCAGACCCCCTGCGCCTTGGTCTGGACCACGGGCACCTTGATCATCTCGGCGGGCACCTACAACTATTGTTATGTGTCGGTCACGGGTGGCACCTTGCAACTTTCGGGCGCGGTGACCATGAATGTCAGCGGTGACTTCTACATCGCCAGCGGCGCCTTTGTGTTGAACGCGGGGGGTGGTTTTGCGGGGGGCACGCCTGGCAACCCTGGTGGCGGCGCGGGAGGTGGAGCGGCCGCCACGCTTTCGATCAATGGCGCGGGCGGCGCGGGTCATGCCAGCATCGGTGGCTTGGGTGGCGGGGGCGGCATTCCGGGTGGCATTTATGACGCGCCCACGGCGCCCGTCTTGGCAGGCTCGGGTGGCGGCGGTAGCAGCGGCGTGGCCAACGGTGGGCAGGGTGGCGGAGCGTTGATCGCCAATGTCACAGGCGACGCGTTCCTCGATGGGACCTTTAACTTTTCGGGCCAAGGTTCTGGATTGGTGAGCGGCGAGAATTTAGGCGGCGGCGGTGGCGGTTCGGGTGGTAGCGTCTATATCAGCGCTACCAACATTGATGGTGTGGGTAGCCTGAATGTGGCGGGTGGCAATGGCGCCAATTCGACCTGTTCGGTGCTCTGCTACGGTGGTGGTGGCGGCGCGGGTGGCATGATCAATCTTTGCGCCAGTGGCGCGCTGGGCTACAGCGGTGGTGTGACCATCAATGGTGGCAGCGGTGGTTCGGGTGTGCTGCCTGGTTTGGGCGGCGGACAGGGAAGCCTCTACTTCTGCGCGACCAACTTCTTTACGCCCACGCCGACATTCAGCGCCAGCCCCAGCGCCTCGCCCAGCTCGACGGTGTCCCCTACGGGGACCGCTACTATAACGGAGACTTCAACTCCGACGCGGACGCGGACCATCACCCAGACGGTCACGCAGACGATCACCGCGACGGTGACCCAGACGGCCACGCCGACGGTCACCTCGACCATCACGCAGACGGTGACCCAGACGGCTACGCCGACACAGACGTCAAGCGTGTCCCCTACGGGGACCGCTACTATAACGGAGACTTCAACTCCGACGCGGACGCAGAGCATCACGCAGACGATCACCCAGACCGCCACGCCGAGCGCGACGCCGACGGTCACCCGGACCATCACGCAGACGATCACCCAGACCATCACGCAGACGGTGACACCGACTATCACACCGACGGTCACCCGGACCGCGACGCAGACGGTGTCCCCGACGGGGACCGCTACTGTAACCCTGACGGCTACACCAACGCAGACGGCCACCGTGTCCCCGACGGGGACCGCTACTATAACCCCAACGGCTACGCAGACTCAGACGCCGACCGTGTCGCCATCGCTGACGAAGACACCTTCAGCGACCCCCAGCATCAGCCCGACCTGGTCGGTGACCTCCAGCGCCACACCCACGGTCACTCCCAGCCACAGCTTCAGCCCGTCACCGACGGCCAGCGTGACACGGACAGCCACGCCGACCTCGAGCCCAAGCTTCAGCCCTACCCAGAGCCTGACGCTGACGGACAGCCCGACGGTGACGCGGACGCGGACCTATTCACCCACGCGCACGCCGAGCGCGAGCCCCAGCGCTTCACCCACGCTGAGCGCGACCTTCACTCCCAGCGCCAGCGCGACCCCGTCGCCCTTTGTGACGCCGACGCCGACCTGGTCTGAGAGCAACACTCCCGGGCCCACGCCGACCGCGGTGGTCCCGGCCGTCTTGGACCGCAATATCTTCCGGCTCAGCAGCGGCGGCCCCTTGCGCATTGATGTGCGCACCGAGCAGGACGGCCTAGTCACCATCCGCGCCTTTAACCTGGCGGGTGAGCTGGTGCGGCCGATCTTCGAAGCGGACGTCAAGGCGAGCATCTGGTTCCAGGCTACTTGGGACGGCCGCAACCCTGACGGTGAGCAGGTGTCCAGCGGCGTTTATTTCATCAGCGTGCGTGGTGGTGGTATTCAAAGCCTTAAAAAAGTGGTGGTCTTAAAATGAGGCAGTGTATGAATCGTAATCGTGGCGTGATCTTGAGATCGCTGGCGCTCTTGCTGGCGATTGGTTTGGCGGTCGACGCGCTTGCCGTCCTGCCTCAGACGCTTAATTATCAAGGTCGCATGACCGATCCCAGTGGCGTGTCGGTGCCAGATAGCACGGGCAACACCGTGACGTTCAGGATCTTTGACGCGCTGGCTGGGCCGACAGAGCTATGGGCCGAGGTCTATGACAACGCCAATGGTCGCTTTGTGATCTCTAAGAACGGGCTCTTTAACGTGACGTTGGGCCAGTACGTCCCCATCAATTTGCCTTTTGACGTGCCGTATTACCTGCAGATCGAGTGGTTCAAGGCGGGAGTAGGCTACGAGACCATGACTCCACGTCAGCCTTTGACCATGGCGCCTTACGCCTATCGCGCCAAATTCGCCGAGAGCGTGGCCATCGTCGCGCCTCTGAGCCTGACTACGGGGGCCAATGTGCCGGTCATCTATGCGGACAGCACTGCTACCGCGGGCGTTCATGTGGCGCTCTTCGGCAACGCCCCTACGGGGGGCACGGCCATCGGCGTCATGGGATCCAATAGCAATTTCCCACTCTACCCGAGCTCAGCGGCCGCGATCTATGGTTACAACGGATCAGGCGACCCTGCGGTTTGGGGCCGGTCTACGAGCGGCCCGTTTAGCAGGGCCCTCATCGCTGAAGGCGGGGCCATCGGCATCTCGGCCACCGCTTCGAACCTGAACAGCAGCGCGGGCTATTTTCAAGGCGCAACTGGCGTGGCAGCCATCGGATCGGTCTACGGCCTGGTCGCCAGCGGACCGGTGGCTATCTCGGCCTCTTCAAACAACGTGCCTATCTATGCTAAGAATACTTTAGGTGGAGGCTTCTTGCCCGCGATCTTGGGCGAAGCATCGGGTACCGGCGTCGGTGTTGTTGGGCGTAATACTGCCACCAAGGGTGCCGGTGCGCTGGGTGGCACGGTTTGGCCTGACGGAACGTTTATGAATGGGGTAGGGGTGCACGGGGTCTCTACCGCCAACAACATCCCGGGTGTCTTTGGTGAGGGTGACTGGGGTGTCCTTGGCAAAGTGACCCGCGGGGCGGGCAATGTGGGTGTGTACGCGCAATCCACCACCAACACGGGTTACGCGTTGCGCACCTTGGGGAGCAGCATCTTTGATGGCCCGGGCAACACGACAACTTTCAACACCTATGTCAGCTTTACGGCGGGCACCAATCTGACGAGCGGTATCAGCCTACCCGCCGTGTGGTCGGCGCCAGCCGCGTACCCTGCGGGCATCTTAACTGCTACCAACACAGGTTCGGGGCATGGCATCGCGGGGTACGTGACCAAGCCGGGAGTGGATCCTGGTGGACCGCCATCGCTGACCTCAGAATTTAATGGTGGCGTCTATGGATTCACCGATCAGACCTTAACCGCTGGCGTGCTGGGTCGAGCCACCAACACTCAATCTGCTGGCGTGATCGGCATCGCGCAGGATACCGGCGTCATCGGCTGGAGCGTGGGGGCGGGGGCCACCGGCGTGTCTGGGCAAAAATTTGTGACAAGTGGGTTTGGCGGGCGATTTGTGGCCGATCCTGCCGGTAGCACAGGCGTCGCGGGAGCCAGCTCTCTGGGGCTGGGCGGATATTTTAACGGCGTGACAGCGGTGGTCGCAGAGACGAACGGCTCTGGGACCTTGGCGCTCTGGGCAAAAAATGGCTCGCCCAACGGGACGACGGCTCTCATAGAGGGCGGGGCCATCGGCCTCTCGGTCAGTGCTTCGGGACCTGCCAGCACTGGCATCTTTGCTCAGGGTGTCACTGGTGTGGTTGGCATCGCGACGTCAGGCAGCAATCGCATCGGCATGATCGGCAGCACGGACTATCCGCTGCCTTTTTTACCAAGTGCATCGGTGGGCGTGGTTGGTTCTTCGGCCCAACCGGGAGGTTACGGCATCTGGGCTTTTAGCCAGGGTGGCTTAGCCGCTATCGGTACCTATGCCGCGGGCAGCACCTATGGCATTGACGGTTACCATGGCAGCGCGACTGGTTCGCCTATCGCGGTTCGCGGCGCAGCACCCTTCGCGCCGTCAGGCATTGGCGTGCTGGGTATGCATGGTACGGCGACGAACCCGGTGGTGAGCGCTCCTGTCGGTGTCTATGGCAAGGTTACCAATGTGGCGGGGAAGGCTGTGGTTGCAGATGGCAACGGTGTGGGACTCTCGGCAACCGCCAGCGACAGCTCGGGCGTGGCAGTCTTTGCCCGCTCGCGCAATATCGGCGTCGCCACCGGCACTCTGCGAGTGATGAATGATGGAGCTTCTGGGAACGGCATTTTTGCTAGCGGCTCGACAGCCGTCGGTGCTAGTGGCAACATCATCGGGGTGGAAGCTTATGGTGGCTCTTATGGCGTCAAGGCTTCCACGGACAGCAGTGGGGGTGCCGGGATCTATACCGAGACGACGGACCCGAACGCGCACGCGCTCATCGCGAGCATGAATTACTCGGGCTTGGGCGGATCGACGGGCGGGGTCGCCGTCTCGGCGACATCAGGGCTGGATGACGGCATCGCGGGATACTTTCAAGCGGTCAGCGCCGTGGTAGCGCTGGGCAGCTCGATCGGCGTGTCGGCGACCGCCAGCGCACCTTTTGGCGTGGGCATCTTTGGAAAAGGTGGTAGTGGGCCAGGTGGTGCGGGCGTGATAGGTGTCGTCTCGGGCACGAACGGCGGTTTTGGGCACGCAGGCGTGCTGGCCCAAAACACCTCGGCTTCGACGCCTGGTAATCCGGCGTTTGGATTAGAGATCGATGGCGCCATCGGTATCCGTGGGGGAGCCGTAGGCACCATTACTTTCGCGGCGTCGAACACGGCGATCCTTGTTAACGGGAACATCCTGTTGGTCCCGACGACTTCTATGATCTTTATCACAGCGAGGAGTGGCACGCTTGTCTATAGCGTCAATGTAACGGCTAACGGACAGGCGACGATTACGGCGTCAGCTATCAACAGCAACACAGTGAATTATCTTATTATCAATTCGCGCTAATCGCGGTCATGCAATCCAGGAGTAATCTATGAACCGGTCTAAATCCCAACGTTTTATGTTTTTGGTCGCGTTCGCTCTCGCGAGCGCTGGCTGGGGAGCGCTGCCGCAGACCTTAAACTATCAAGGACGCATGGCGGACGCGGGTGGGCCGGTGCCGGATAGTCCGGGCAACACGGTGGTCTTTCGCATATTCAACGCCTTGACGGGCCCGACCGAGATGTGGGCTGAGGAATATAGCGGGACCACCACGACCGCACGCTTTGTGTCGACCAAAAATGGTCTCTTTAATGTGGTCTTGGGTCAGTACAACCCTATCGCCCTGCCCTTTGACGTCCCCTATTACTTGCAGATCGAGTGGTTCAAGGCTGGATTTGGTTACGAGACCCTCACACCTCGCCAGCCCTTGACCATGGCGCCCTATGCCTTCCGCGCAAAATACGCCGAAAACGTCGCTTTGAATGTTTTGTCGATAACGATTACAGCTGCCGCTCCTAGCGCGGCGATACACGCTCTCAACAATGGAGGTGGCTATGGTGTGTTAGCGCAAGATAGCGCTGGCGGGGTCGGCGTGGTTGGGTCCAGTAGCCACCCCCTCGGCGGAGGTGTTTTTGCGCAGAACACGGCGGGCGGCTATGCCTTGGTGGCCAATGGGCGGTCACAATTTGTGGGCCCTACATCACTCAACAACGCGGTGCTCTTTGTTTCTCAAACGGCACTTAGCAACGCTGGTGCCGGCATCTATGCTTTAAGTGGCGCAAGCAACAGCGCAGCGGTGGTTGGCATTTCGCTTGATACAACTCTCCCTGGGCCTGGCAACCAAGTAGGCGTTGGTTTGCAGGGTTTGGGACCTGTTGGCATTGTGGGCTCATCCACGCTGTCTAGCGGTATTGGCATTGTGGGTACCATCACAAGCACGGGCACCGTCAGCAGCATCGGCATTTTTGGCGCCAATGAGGGCTTAGGTACGGGAGTGTATGGCCAATCACCCTTAGGTGTTGGCGTTTGGGGTCGCGGTGTCACAGGCGTCGCGGGCGCAGCTGAAGCGATTGGCAACTTGGGTATGTATGCCAGCGACGGCAACCTAGCAGGCGCCCGCGCATTGTTGGTCGATGGCGCAGCACTCTTCAGGCTTGGTAGCGTGAGTTACACCAGCCATGTGGATTTTAGCGGGGCGACCGTGACCGGTTTGCCAGGCGGTGGCGTATCGGTCCCCGTGACGCTGAGTGGCAGCGTAGCCTTGCCTGGCGCGGTGCTCACCGCGACCAATACTGGCTCAGGCTACGGCATTGTGGGTCACGTCACCTCACCGGGCTGGGCGACGGGCCCTGTGGATGACGCCCATACGTTAACTGCGGGCGTGTATGGATCCTCGAGCGTCAGCATGAGCGCGGGTGTGCTGGGTTTGAATCGTAACACCATCGCCGTCGAGTCGCCTGGTGTGGCCGGATTGGGTTATTTTTCCGGAGTCTTTGGCCAGGCCTATGGTGTCACCAGCTCGGCGGTGGGCGGCAGTTTTCAAGCTCAGTTCGGCACAGGCGTCTCGGGCAAGGGTGTCACGGGTGTGGCTGGCTCGGCCGATAGCCCGGGTGGTTTAGGGTTGTGGGCGACCAATTCAAATATGAGTAACTCTCGGGCGCTTCAGGTGGACGGTCCCGCGGTCTTTCAACAGGGAAGCGTCTCTTTCACCTCGCATGTGGATTTCACGGGGGTGACCGTGACAGGCTTGGCGATGGGAGGTGGAGTGACCGCGCCCTTGAGCTTGACCAGCACCACCAATGCCACCGCTCTTTTTGTCACCAACACCGCCAATGGCCTGGCACTTGACGCCCGTGGTGACGTGGCGGCTTATGTGCTTGGCAAGACCGTCGGCTTGAGAGTCAGCGCGACAGCAGGCACGGCTATCTTTGCCTCAGCCACTGCTGATGCAGTTGTGGGCTATACCGACAGTGTCACCGGCGCAGCCATCTCGGGCACAGCGGCCAACAACGTCGCCATTTGGGGATCGGGATCCACGGGCGTACATGGCGAGTCAGTCGGCGGTTATGGCGTAGAGGGCATCTCTTCCTCGCTCTATGGCGTCCGGGCCATCAGCAGCAGCAACGACGGCATCAACGCCACCACCGGCGGCGGTGCGACCATTGCTGGCGTGCGGGGCATCACCACGGGCCTGGGTTACGGAATTTGGGGCTCGTCGCCCTCGACCGCGACAGGCGTCTACGGCAGCGCGTCGGGCGGCATCGGTGTGAGGGGCTCAGATACGGTGAGCGGCATCGGCGTCTATGGACAAGGCACAGGCGTCGGCGGGCGCGGTGTGGTGGCGGCCGGCGTCGCTCTGGGCCTATCCGCGACCGCCAGCGGTGTAAATGGCGTGGCTGGTTATTTTGAAGCCCTCACCGCTGTGGTCGCTACGGGCACCAAGGTCGGCGTCTCGGGCGCGACTAAGACGGTCAATGGCGTGGGCGTCTATGGTGGCGTGCATTCGGGCACCACGGGCATCGGCGTGCACGGCCTGACCGGCTCCTTCAGCGGCGGCAGCGGCGTCAAGGGCGAAGGTCGCAACAGCACGACAATCGGCGTGCTGGCCGAGAATTATGGCGGCGTGGCCTTGCAGGTGACGGGTGGCGCCAAGTTCTTTGGCTCGACCACATTCACATCCAACGTCGACTTCACCGGCGCGACCGTGATCGGTCTGCCTGCCGCTTCGCCCCCCATCGACTGGACGGCGAATCTGCCGGGCGGAGCTGTGCTTAGCGTGACCCAG
>JANLXT010000286.1:0-3635 GCA_031365225.1 candidate division FCPU426 bacterium | reverse complement strand
TTTGTTAATCATATTCAAACTTTGTTGTTAGAAGCAGGCAAACGGGGATATGAGCGTTTATCTGTTCAAAGCTGCATCGATCAGTTAATGAATCCTTGGGCATACCTGGATGGTATTGATGCATATTTACACAAAATTACCGTCAACGAAGCAATCAAATTAATCCAGAAAAGATTCCAACTTGATGGACGGGATATTGTGGTTTCAGCTTCAGTTAAAACTTTGCCTCAACGGCAGGTGGTTACCAAAAGGATAACCCCATTTTCTAACCGCAAACTACTGGCTGACCGTGTTGATAGCTCCTCGTCACTCAAAATTTTTGATCAATACTTTGAAGGTCGTACCCTTACAACGCTGTTTGATGTGTTTTCGCTAATGTTGGAAAAACCAAAAAGTATTTTAATTCTCACGACCTCAAAAAAATTTGATACTGAGCAAAAGGAACAATCTATAATCCGACTTTGTAATGATTTTTCATCGGAATTAAATGTTGCGTTAGAAATTCGCATTATGGCTGACGACTCACACCCACGTTTCTTTATCTCAAATGAAAAGGTTTGGAAAATTGGCCATTCACTCAATGATCTTGATAAGTTCGAAGGAATAGACGAACAAATTGAAAGACGGGAGGAATGGTTAGGCTTTTGGGAGTCACATTGGGATACCACAAGGATTGTGTTTCCACAGCCATAGATATAATAAAAAGAATTTGCCGCCAAATTAGAAAAATAATAACAAAACAGTTATGTTTCGGTCGCGGGGCATTCACCCCTTTAATTCCCCTCTGCCCGGCGACCGATTGAGAAAAAGAAATTGGAAAATTTTTGTAAACAGTCCCGCTGCGGCGGGACAAAAGAAAAGAAATACATCGACTAACAGCGCGTATCTGGCTCCGGCTTGCTCCGTTCCTCCGCAAGCCTCCGCGTATATTGCGCGGGTGTCCGCTTCGCGATAGTATACACCCGCGCAACATCAGATACGCGCGGACGTTAGTCGAAATATTTCTTTTCTTTTTTCGGGCTATCGCCCGAAGGGTGCAAAAACTTCTGAATTTCTCTCTTAACTCAGGCTAGCTTGACTTTAAGGCCAGCAAGTGTTAGCGTCTACTGTCACGTTCATTAACATTTTTTGAGGCAAGCATTTAGGGAAGAAAGTTTTTTCCTTATGTGCTCGTCTCAAATTGAGATCGAGTAGCATAACGCTCCTATATGGAGCTAAGTCCTCAAGCCTAAATGGCGAGGAGGAGAGTATGAAGTGGTCAAAGGCAAAGAAGTTGATGCGAGATAATGCCTGGTTGGAGAGAGCTTTGTGGAGAATCAGAAGAGGTCGTAACTGGACAACAGGTGGTTTCAGGCCATCTCTTGAAGAAGAACAGCGACTGTTTCGAGGCTGGCTGGAGAACACGGTGCATTACATCGCTTTCCGACCATTCTCGGAACTGGATCTCAACCAGGGAGAAGTCTTTCAAGACATAATCGTAGACTTCCCTCAAAGACATGTGGTGAGCTACATGGTTGCTCTCTGGTACTGTGAAGGATGGCATTCCAGCGAGTTACCATCTTTCGGGACGCATTATTTCTTCGCGGGGAAAAGAATCCGTGACTACGTAGTACCAAGAAATGCAGCAAGTCCACAAAATCCTCCTGAAACAACGACAAAGAAAAAGTGCTCATTCCCTGGCTGCACGTTTGATACTGTTGCCAAGGGCCTATGCCAGGGCCACTACCTTCAACAGCGACGAGGTGAGTCCCTACACCCAATTCGTCGCCGCAAGTCTAAAGAGGAGATTACGCTAGTCCCGCAAGGGGCCGTATCATCCGGCCGAGATGAGCTACGAGACATGATCATCATAGCCGAATCGCTCATCATATCGAGCAAACAAGACGGGATCCTATCTGCATCATACGACATCTACCCGATGCCGAAGGATCAGTACGTCAGTCGGGATGACCTACGGCCCGTATAGGGAGGGCGGTGTAGCGACCACGCACTCAACCCGATCCAATGTTCTTTCAACCCTGAAGTCAGCAATGGCTTCACGTCATCCCGCTTCGGCGAGATAGGAACCCCATCCGTGACCCAGCACTATTCGGTGCAAGGCCAAGGACACGAAAAAGGGGTTCGTTGTTTTATACGGGAATTTCCACCAAAGAGAAATTCAGAAGTTTTTGCACCCGTCCCGCTGCGGCGGGACAAAAGAAAAGAAATACATCGACTAACAGCGCGTAGAGGAAATCTTTAGTTTTAGCAATGTTTCTGGTAAAATCAATACGCTAGAGGGTTACTTTTGAGACTATCGGCTTACCACAAATCGGCTGTCCGCCCGGTGGTGAGCGAGTGTACCACCGTGCGGTCAGCCGACTTCCTCTACGCGCGAACGTTAAACGAAATTTTTTTCAAAAGTATCTATTTTTATTGAGCCCTCTTGAAACTTATGCAACTAAGATTTTTAAAACCGAATAGAAAAAATGTCTTATTGACTATTGGCTTATTCATTCTGTTTCAAGCATTGGATATGAAGTATGGTTTTGGTGGTGGACTTGGATTTCCGATAAAATACTGGGCATTTGGATTGCCTGGACTTTCGGCAGGTTTTTCGTATCCACTATACTTCATAGTTGACATACTCTTCTTTTATGTTTTATCCGCACTATTTTTTCATTCCAGAATAACTAAAATATTAGTTGTATTAATTTTACTAACAGTATTTATTGTCATAGACAAACCCTATCGAGGATATTGCTTCAGTCAAAACTGTATTGAACCAAACAGGGCTGAATTGAAATCCAGCTGCGAATCAATTGGTAAAAAATGGACCGAAGGAACAGGTGATACACTTGGGACCTGCCAATAACATTTCAAGAGGGCTCTTGTAATAAGGAAGATATTTTGAACAAAACATCGTTTAACACGGCGTATATGCCATTTCTCTCTCGCTTAGGCGGTCAAGAGATTATACCGCCACGCTCGTTCGAAACGGCGCATACGCCGGAACGTTAGGCGCCATCAGATGTATTTACTCAAATGAAAAACCGAGACAAGGGTTGAGCGTTGTATACCCTGTGTCTCGGTCTTTGCCGGGCTGCTTCTATCGAGTTATCGATATAACCTTCGGGAAACGAGGAAGATCGTTGTCTCCCCGACGATCAGTGGCAGGACGAGCGCGAAGAACCATACAAGGAGCATGGGGAAGGCCCACCACGTGATCGGCTGGACGAAGTCGACCGGATGGAATCCCGAGTCAACCACGGGCGTGAGAGACATCGCCAGTGACTCACCAAGGAGTACCAGTGGTTTGACAGCAAGGGCTGCACATAAAACACCTCCCACTCCAACACCGATACGTCTCATTACAGTATCTCCTCTCTCGTTGAGTGGCCGTAGCAAGGAATGAGCTTTCGTTAACGCGAAAGGATAGCATGCGCCTCAATAAAAGTCAAGGGAAATACATCTGACGGCACCTAACACGGCGTTGAATTTTCTTCTTTTAGGACTTTCATTTATCCTGCTTACAATTCCGAAACTCCGACATGGCTTTCTAGTCCAGTTTTCATTGATCTTCGCGCTGACACTGAGTATCCTCGGACTTTTTGGTCAACTCACCGGACTTGCTGATCTTGCCGAATCTTCCGTTT
>JANLXT010000234.1:0-7713 GCA_031365225.1 candidate division FCPU426 bacterium | reverse complement strand
TGCGGCACGCGGCCGTCGATAATATGCACTTTTTTGGTTCCCGCTTTGATCGCGGCCAAACAAGCGTCGATTTTTGGCAACATCCCCTTGTCGATGATGCCTTTTTTCTTTAGTCCCGGAACCTCAGACCCCTTGACGCTGGCGATCAAACTGTCAGGACGCCGCACATCGCGCAAGAGTCCGGGTTGATCGGTCATCATGACCAGCTTTTCGGCTTTGAGCGCCGCCGCGACAGCGCCGGCGACCAGGTCCGCGTTGCAGTTGTAAGCCTGCCCATCCGCGCCTAAGCCCACAGGCGCGATGATCGGGATGAAGCCTTGGCTGTCCAAGGCCTTCAAGATGGCAGTGTTCACTTTCACAACTTCGCCGACGTAGCCCAGATCCACCGCGCCTTTATGCTTGCGCACTTCTAAAAGGTGCCCATCCTTGCCCGAAAGTCCCGCGGCCACATGGCCATGTTTATTCATAAAACCAACGATCTGCTGGTTGATCTTGCCAACCAGGACCATCTCGGTGATCTCCATGGTTTCTTTGTCCGTGACCCGCAGACCCTTGATAAAAGTGGCCTGCTTGCCCTGCCGCTGCATCGCCTGACTGATCTCAGGCCCACCACCATGCACGACCACCGGATTGATCCCGATGGTCTTGAGCAAGACCAGGTCCTCGGCCACGCTGGCTTTCAGGCTTGGATCCGTCATCGCGGCGCCACCATATTTGATCACGACCGTCTTGCCCTGAAACTTGCGGATGTAGGGCAGGGCCTCTATCAAAACGCGCGCTTTGCTGTTCAGCTCTTTCACGGTTTTTATCCTCATCATTGGAATGTTAAAGCGCGCTCACTGGCTGCGCGGGTGCTTCTTCGAACCAAGCCACATCGTGCAATTTTATACCTAGCTCGCTGGCCCACGCCTCGAACTGCGTCAAGGCGCGCTCGCGGTAACGTAAAAAGCGCTGATGCTTTGCCTCTTTGCCAGCGATCGGCATAGGTTGCACAAGGCCCCACATGGCGTTGATGGGTTGAAAATGTTTCGGGTCCGACGCGCTCAGGTAGTGCGTCAGGGCCCCCAGCATGCTGTCGCGGGGTGGGATGACCAGCGACTGTCCCAAAGCCTGTCGCACGGCGTTGATGCCCGCCAAGATCCCTGATCCCGCCGATTCGACGTATCCCTCGACCCCCGTGATCTGGCCTGCAAAAAATATCCTTGGGTCTGATAGCAATCGAACGCCACCTTCTAGATGGGTGGGCGCGTTGATATAGGTGTTGCGATGCAAGCTGCCAAATCGCGCGAATTCAGCCTTGGCCAGCGCGGGGATCAAGCGCAGCAAGCGCTCTTGTTCGCCCCACTTGAGCTGGGTCTGAAAACCCACCAAGTTATAAAGTGAGGCCGCGGCGTTTTCTTGGCGCAGCTGCACACAGGCGTAGGGCCGCCGCCCGGTGCGCGGATCAGTCAGACCCACGGGCTTCATCGGACCATAACGCAAGGTGTCAGGCCCACGTCGCGCCGTCTCTTCGATAGGCAGACAGCCCTCAAAATACTTGCCCTCTTCAAAACCGTGGGGCTGATGTTTTTCGCCCGCTTGCAGGGCCGCGATAAAGGCTTCGTACTGCGGCTTGTCTAGCGGGCAGTTGATATAGTCCGCACCACCCTTGCCCCAGCGTGACGCCGCGAAGCATTGTGTTTGATCGATCGATTCAGCCGTGACGATGGGCGCGATCGCGTCATAAAAATAAAGCTGTTTTTCACCCAAGCGCTGTCCGAGGTCAGCCGCCAGATCCGCCGCGGTCAGCGGCCCCGTGGCCACCACGCAAACACCGGTCGCGGG
The DNA here is from genome assembly GCA_031365225.1 of candidate division FCPU426 bacterium. Lineage (GTDB taxonomy): Bacteria > Oederibacteriota > JAJYGY01 > JAJYGY01 > DAIDJD01 > JANLXT01. The sequence goes on along the minus strand of JANLXT010000234.1, from coordinate 5,889 downwards.
CAGCTGGTCCACGCGCTGACGCAGCACCTGGATCTTGGGCTGGGTGGCGAGGGCCGCCTCCACCGCGCTGCTAAAATTGGCACGATCCACCGAAAGATTGACCCCCGCAGGCACGCGCGCCGCAAACGCGGCGGGGAGCGTCACGCTACCCAAGCGCAGCATTTCGCGCTTTAGCAACCAGGGCGCACCGAGCGGTTCGAGTGATTTGAGGCTATTGGAGCAGACCAGCTCCGCCAAACCACTCCCCGTGTGCGCGGGCGTGCCTTCGGTCGGGCGCATCTCAATGAGCTTTACCGACGCGCCCATGCTCGCCGCGACCCAGGCGGCTTCGACGCCGGCCAAACCACCACCAATGACTGTAATTTCTGGGCTCAGGGCTTTACCTCAGTGACACTTTTTTGTATGGGAGCGACCTTCGCACCCGCGGCTTTTTTATAGGCGCAGCCTTCGGTCGCGCACACCAACATGGCGCCATCGCGCTTGGTGGTTTTTTCTGTCAAATATTTAGCGCCGCAACTTGGACAGGCTTCAGCCACCGGCTTGCCCCAAGCGACAAAATCACAGGCTGGATAACGCGAACATCCATAAAAACTGCGCCCCCGCCTGCCATGCTTGGTGACAACCTGCCCCGTCTCGCACTTGGGACAGGCAATCCCGGCGTCTTGGCTGGCCGCGAGGGTATGGCGACACTCCGGATAACCGCTGCAAGCGATAAAGTGCCCGAACCGTCCTTGCTTATGGATCATGGGCTTGCCACAGAGCGCGCAGGGCTCTTTGATCTCTTCAAGCACAGCGACCCGCACGGTCCCGTCGGCGGCCACTACTAGCGGGCGGGTCGACTAGAACTGGGGATAGTGCGGACAGGCCAAAAACTAGCCGTAGCGTCCCCACTTGATAATCATGGGTGTCGCGCAAAGAGGGCACGGCACCGAGGTCTCCACTTCGACCTCTTTTTTCACGTCCTTCATCTCGACGCGCGCTCGTTCGAGCTCGACCAAAAAAGGCTTGTAGAAAGAGGCGACCGCGTCTTGCCAGCTAAGCGCGCCCTCTTCGACCCGGTCCAGCTGCTCTTCGAGCGCGGCGGTAAACTTTACGTTAAGCACGTCTTCAAAGTGCTTGACCAGCAACGACGTGATCAGGGTCCCCAGCTCGGTGGGCTTTAAGCGCCCCCCTTCGATGCGCTCGACATACATACGATCCAAGATCGTCGAGATGATCGGGGCGTAGGTGCTTGGTCGGCCGATCCCTTGCTCTTCGAGAACTTTGACAAGGCTCGCGTCGTTGTAGCGCGGAGGCGCTTGAGTAAAATGTTGGCTGGGCTTGCACCCCACGTAGGCCAGCGCCTCGCCTTCAAGCAGGTCGGGCAAAAGCTTGTCCCCTTTGTGCCCGCCGTCATCGTCCGGTTCTTCTTCGGCTTTGGTCGCGCTCGCCTTGGATGGGACAGGCCAGGCAGCCATCCAACCATCAAAGCGCAAGATCGACCCGTGGGCTTTAAAGCCCAGATCACCCGCCTGACGCGGCGCGACAATATCCACGCTGGTCTGATCCACGATCGCCGTTTGCATCTGGCTGGCCATAAAACGGGACCAGATCAGGCGATAAAGCTTGGCTTGGTCGGGCGTCAAAAAAACCACCATCGCATCCGGCTCGCGCCCACACAGCGTCGGCCGAACCGCCTCGTGCGCGTCCTGGCTTTGCTTTCTGCTCTTATAGACCGGCGCGTTTTCGGGTAAATACGCGGGTCCAAATTTTTTTACGATCAGCGCGCGGGCTTCGACCTGAGCCTCGACGGCGACACGCACACTGTCGGTGCGCATGTACGTGATCAGGCCAACGTGCCCTTCCGCCCCCAGATCCAAGCCCTCGTAGAGCTGCTGCGCGATGACCATGGTGCGCTTGGCCGTGAAGCGTAATTTTTTAGCGGCCTCTTGCTGCAGGCTGCTGGTGATAAAAGGCGCGGCAGGCGCGCGGTGCTGCTCGCGCATGCGCAAACCCTTAATCGCGTAGCTAAGCTGCGGCAACTCTTTGGCGAGCCCTTGCGCCACGCCCCCCGCGACACGCTCGGCTTTGATGCCTTTGACGCTGGCCAGTTCCGCGCTAAAAATACCACCCGCGGCCCGCAGATCTACATGCAGATCCCAATATTCTTCGGGCTTAAAAGCTAAGATCTCTGTTTCGCGCTCGACCACGACACGCAGCGCCACCGATTGCACCCGTCCGGCGGACAAACCCCGTCGAACATTCTTCCATAACAACGGCGAGAGGCTGTAGCCCACCAAGCGGTCGAGCACTCGGCGGGCCTGCTGCGCGCCCACCAGATTTAAGTCCACAGGCCGTGGGGCCTTCAAAGCGCCTAAGACCGCGCTCTTGGTGATCTCGTGAAATAGAATGCGACTGACATCGTTGGACTTGGTCTGCAACACGACCCCGAGATGCCAGCCGATCGCTTCCCCTTCACGGTCCGGATCCGTCGCCAAGAAGATATGCTTGCTCTTCTTGGCCAAGGCCTTCAATTCTTTCAAGAGCTTCGCGCGGGTCCGTATCGTGATGTAATGCGGCTCAAAGTTCTTTTCGACATCAACGCCTAATTTTGATTTGGGCAAGTCACGCACATGCCCCATGCTGGCTTTGACGACGTAATTCTTGCCCAAAAATTTGTTGATGGTCTTCGCCTTCGCGGGCGATTCCACAATGACCAGATTGTCGGCCATAGCATCCTCTGGGTTTCAACCTGCCAATGCCACGCGTGCGCCCGTCAGACGACGCGTCACCCCTTGTATCTCTAAGCTCGTCAGTGTCGCGCCAAGCGCTCCCGCGCCTAAGCCGCTGGCCAACGCGAGCGCGTCCATGCCGCTTTCGCCCCGTCGCAAAACCTGCCACACGGCGCTTTGCGCAGGACTGAGGCCCGCGGGTTCGCTTAGCGCGGTCGGAGCCGCAGCCTTGGGCCGCGGTTTGAGATCCAACAAGGGAATCTGGGTCCCGCTGACCTGACGCATGCGCTTAACGCGGATCTGATCCCAATCCGGAAGTTCTTCGAGCACGTCCTCGACCTGGCGGACAAGCTTGGCGCCCTCTTGGATCAAGCGCAAAGGGCCTTGGCTAAACGGCGCGTCCGCCGGACCAGGCACCGCGTAGACGTCGCGACCCAGGTCGGCGGCGTGTCCCGCGGTGATCAAACTACCAGAATCTTCTTCGCCTTCGACCACCAAGACCCCCGCGCACAGGCCCGCCAAGGTCGCGTTGCGCATCGGAAAGAAGCGACGTTGCGGCGCGGTGTCTAAGCTGAACTGACTGATGACGGCGCCGCCTTCGTGCGCGATGCGTCGGGCCAGCTCTTTGTTTTGCGATGGATAAATATCACGCAACCCACAACCCAACACCGCGACGGTGCGCCCCCCCGCCTTAAGCGTCGCCAAATGCGCCACCGTGTCGATGCCCAGCGCTAAACCAGATACCACGGGGTGCCCCGCGCGAGCGATGCCCTCCGCAAAGCGCGCGGCTTGAGCGCGACCATAATCCGTCGCTTGCCGTGTCCCGACCACGGCAACGGGCGCTGGATTATCGCCGGGCAAGTCGCCCCATACATAGAGCAGTGGCGGTGGCGCGGGGCAGGCGGCCAAGCGCGCGGGATAATTTGGAGAGTCCCAGCGGATGACACGCGCACCCAGCGCCGCCAGGCCATCCAATTCTTTGGCGCCATCAAAAGCCCGCGCCGCCCGTAAGGTTGCTTCGGCCACAGCCAGATCAAATCCTTGGATCTGTGCGATGCGGGATGCGCTCGCTCCAAGCACGGCACGGGCGTCCCCAAAAACATCTAAAAGACGCTTGAAACGAAGTGGCCCCAGGGCAAAAACACAGCTGTTGAGAGCGAGCGCCGCGACATCGACAACGCTCATGCCGCACCCACAGGCGCCAAGCGCAGATCGGCTCCAGCACGCAAAATACTATCCGGGCTGGCAGCCTGGCCATCCACCCAAGCAACCCAGGCGCCCTCTCTCAAATGAGTCGCGTCAACACCCAGCGCTACCAAAAGGCTCTCGACGTTCATCGCCTGATCGCGGGTCTCGATGCTGGCCCCATCGATCACGTACTCGTCAGCGCCACATTCGCGCCCATTCATCAAGATCGCGACGCTTTGAGTGGTCTGCCGCTCAACCCCGTTAAGCACAAAACTAAAGCGGCGTTGCTCGAGCTCGCCAAGCACATCGCGCACCCTCAGGTGCAACGCTTGCTCATCGCTGTATTCCACACGATCGCCAGCCACCACCGGGCCTCGCAGATCCGCTTCACGACCATTGACGCTGAGCTTGTAAGCGCGTTGCAAGAGCACGCGGGGCTCGCCCCGCACGGTGACGGCGACATTTCGGCTCTCGGTCGTGGGTGGCGCAAATCCGGCAGCAATCAAGACCTGCTCCACCGGAACTGTCACCTGCATCACAACTGCATCGCGGTCGACCAGTGCTTGGTCCAAAGGAGCTTCACGGCCATTGAGCTTCAAGATGCCTGGTAAACGGATGACTCGTCCATTGACCAAAGCATCCAAGCGATCCCGTCCCTCGCGGGCCAAGGCGGCGCCCAACGTAAGGCGCGCACCCGCACCGCTGACAGCTGGCTCAAAATGTATCGTGGCGCCTGAGTGCAAAGGCTGATCAAGACTGGCGGGCGCGTTGTCCATCCGTACCCGTGAGGGAATGGGCGCGTCACCACGCTCGATGCGCAACTCGCCATCCATGGTCCACGTGAGCGCGGCACCAGGCCGACCGCTAAAGCTGCTCATGTCCTCGCCACCAGCGACAAGCGCGTCAAACACGCTTAAGGCCTGCCCAAGGTGCAATATCTCGCGGGGCTGTCCATTGAGCGTGAATGCCATAAAAGGCAATCCCCGTTGATCCAGTGCCATGGCCGCGATCCCCAACGGCGTGGTCGCCCAGGCTTGAGTCAATTCGGTAGGCAAACCAACAAAACGCCGCTGCAGTTCGGTCGGGCGTCGACCCACTTGCGCGGCAGGCACGCCCAATTGTTCCGCGAGTGCCAGCTCCATGCCAGGGATCTGGCTGCCGCCACCCACCAGCAACGTCGCTTGAGGCGCTTTGCCACCATTCAATTCAAGGACCCGCGCCGCCACTTCACTTGCCCATTGCGCGATCACCGGCGCCATTTCGGTCCAAACTTCTTGCGCGCCTAACGCGCGTGGATTGCCAAAAAGATCCCGGGCGACACAATCTTCTCCCGCCGCGGCCGAGCGCTTGATAATCTCGGCCTGCGAAAAATCTACCAAGTAGCGCTCGCTGAGACGCTCGCTGACCTCGTCCCCCGCCAAGGGAACCATCGCAAAGGCTCCTATGCGCCCATCCCGGGCCAGGGCGATGTCTGAGGTGCCCGCACCAATATCCACCATGGCCAGATTGAGACGACGCAGATCTTCGGGCAAGGCGATCGCCGCCGCGGCAATGGGTTCTAAGGTCAGGCTGGCTGCGCCAAGATCACAGAGCCGCAGGACCTCTAAGAGAGAATCCAAAACTTGTTTAGGCAAAAAAGTCGCCAGCACACGCAGGCGAACTCGCGCGCCACCATGGCCTTCGAGCGCACTGAGCGCCATCCCATCCAAGAACGCCTCGACCACACTATGTCCGACCGAGTAGACCCCCGCCAACGCCCGCGGATCGCTCAAGCGCGAGCGAGCTTCACGCACGGCCTGAAGCTCGTAACCCAAAACATCTTGCCGCGTCAGCGGCGCGGACCCTGTCGTCGCGACCTCAATCGTCGCTTCTTGCGTCATCAAAGCGCGTCCAGCGACCGCCACATGGGCCCGGCGCAAGGTTTGACCCGTGCGCTCCTCAAGGTCTCGCTTCACGGCCGCCACCACACGCGCCGCGGGAGCGATCAAAT
>JANLXT010000132.1:0-4787 GCA_031365225.1 candidate division FCPU426 bacterium | reverse complement strand
CGTTTTTTTGTTCAGCACTCTTCAATCGCCCCACCAGCGGGTGTTCCGGCGCTACCACCATGTACGTGGCACCGTACAACGTATCTGGGCGAGTTGTAAAAACGCGAAGCACTTCTCCCTTGGCCGCTCCATTAGCGATCTTAAAATCCACGTCCGCACCTTCGCTTTTGCCTATCCAATCTGCCTGCATCTTCTTGATGCCCGCCGGCCAATCCAAGCCCTCAAGATCCTCAATCAAACGTTCGGCATACGCCGTTATACGCAACATCCATTGGCGCATACTACGCCTTACACAGGGGTGCCCCCCCACGTCACTCTTACCTTCGGAATCCACCTCTTCGTTCGCAAGAACGGTTCCTAATTCTTCGCACCACCAAACTGGCACTTCGGCTTGATAGGCCAAACCTTTTTCGAACAAGCGACAAAATATCCATTGGGTCCAGCGATAATAGTCTGGCGACGAAGTGGCAATCTCACGGTCCCAATCATAGCTAAAACCCAATCGCTGGATCTGCGCTCGAAAGCGGTCAATATTTTGAGTGGTTGTGATTGCGGGATGCTGACCCGTTTTTATGGCATATTGTTCCGCGGGCAACCCGAAACTATCCCACCCCATGGGATGCATGACATTGAAGCCGCGCATACGCTTGTATCGCGCGATGATGTCCGTGGCGGTGTATCCTTCCGGATGTCCTACATGCAGGCCTTCACCCGATGGATAGGGAAACATATCCAAAATATAGATTTTGGGCTTGGACGGATCAAAGCCGGGATCGCCAGGCCCTGCGGTCGCAAAAGTCTTATTTTCTAGCCAATAAATTTGCCACTTAGCTTCAAAATTGGCGAAGGGATAGTCTGACAAAACTTGCCTCTGAAAAACGTGATTGTATTGAATCTAAAGAAGAACTATAACACGGACTCTTCGACAAGACGACCATCCCGCAAGAGGCGCACCACGCCTCCTTCAGCAAATTCTACAAGCACCGCGCTAGGAAAAGCCTTCCAGGCCCCTGAACCAATACTGTACACCCAACTTTGCTGACCAGCTCCATCCCCGCGTCGCGCTTCAAACCCAATCAAACGCCAATCTGTGGCGACTCGCCACGAGGCTACCAAAGACACCCCGCCATCCGGTGCCGTCAAAATCTGCCATTGCCCCTGTCGCCACAGCCACAAATAAATTGCCTCGCTATCGCTACCCCTCGTCTCGAGGATGCCCAGTTTTTTACTAGGACTCAAGAGTGGCGCGCTCGCGATAACCTGCCCTTCTGGTAGGGTCCATTGCCAATACTTAGCGAGCCCAGCGCTATATGTCCGTAAAACACGAGGACCGCGAATGCCTTCTTCGTCCCCGGGTATCCATCCCCAAGTCACAAAGTAGGTGGCATCGGCCGAAATCCACGCCCCGACGCCTACTTGATTCAAAGACGGAAAATCCACTTCAACATTTACCGTTTCAAACCAAGAGTCTTTGGTCAAATCAGCTTTTAGGCGAGCGGTCACCAAACCATTTAGATCAACCACCTGAAGCCGCCCTTCGCTATCCATGCTGACACGCTTGCGCGCCAGTTCAGCGGCGCTCTTTTTCAATTCAACCTTGTTTGCGACACTTTTGGCCCGGTCGATAGCAAACCAAGCCGCGCTTAAACCCAAAATGACAAAAAGCAAAGCTCCGCGCCGATTCTCTGTCATTCGGAATTTAGCTCCCTTCCATCCACGCTAGCGACGGGCATCGCGCCGCGCACCGCTGTGCATACCCACACTCGATCCGCACGATAGAGATCCTGCCTTGTAAGCGGAACTTCTTTTACCCGAAAGCCTCTCCGGCTTAACTTGGCTAACAAACGAGCCCGTTGTGTCCCTGCCAAGACACCTTGGCTCAACGGAGGTGTCAAGGCGTCCCGTCCCCGGGTCATCACTAAATTGGTCCAAATCCCTTCCGCCACTAATCCATCTGGACTCAAACGTAACCCGTCATCCGCCCACTTTTGGGTCTCGGCCCACGCCAACCAATTGTTTAGCATGGATCCAGCTTTCACCCGACTCTGTAGGCTTGCTGGACCATAATGTCTAATCGCTGTTGTTAAGAGCCGTAAGGGCCGTCGCGCTCTGGTGGGCACAGGACTAAATAACAGTGGTAGCAGCAATAACGACCCGTCTCTATAAAAACGCAAACGTATACTGCCGAACTTTATGCGATTGGCACGCACAACCGCTTTGATTGCCTCTTCAAACTGAGCCCGCTCAAGCAATGGCATCCACAGCACCTGGCAAGCCTCACAAAGCCTTTGATAATGTATTCTTGCGCCCAACACACGTCCGCGCTCAACACGCAAATTCTCAGCCGCAGCATCGCCTTGAAAATATATTTGCGATAGTGGCACGACAGCCTGCCGACTACCCACCAAACGACCCTGCCACCACGCTTTCAAGCCGTCTCCAAAGCTAACTTGAGCGCAGCAGCTTTGTGAAGGGTCTCTTCCCACTCGTGGTCCGGCACACTGTCGGCCACAATCCCGCCACCAACTTGCCAATGCGCCTTTTCTTTAGCTAAAATAATGCTTCGGATGAGAATATTAAAGTCCGCACGACGATGCAACGGATCCCAATATCCTAACCCACCGGTGTAGAGGCCGCGTTGCTCCCCCTCCAGTTCTGAGATAATCTGCTGGCTACGAATTTTTGGAGCGCCCGTGATTGTTCCGCCCGGAAAACCAGCAAAAAGTAGATCATCAAAATCTTTCCCTTTTCGCAATACGCCTTGCACACGACTCACTAGATGATGTACATGGCTATAGCTCTCCACCGCCAGCAACTCTGTCACCTTGACAGTGCCGGCGACACAGACACGGCCCAGATCATTTCTTTCCAAATCGACCAACATCACATGCTCCGCTCGATCTTTGACACTGGCGCGAAGCGCCGCCTGTTCTTTAGGGCCTCCATTTTTTCTAGGCGCCGTCCCTGCAATTGGCTGCGTTGACACCTTCGCTTGGTCCTGACTAAACAACCTCTCGGGCGAACCGGAAACTAGCTTCCATTCTCCAAAATCAGCGAATGCGCCAAACGGGCTTGGATTAATCAGCGCCAATCGACGATAAAGATCCCAAGAATCGCCATCCCAAGGGCAAGATTGTCGATGCGATAGATTAATTTGATACGCGTCGCCGGCTGCGATGTACCGTTGCGCACGTCCGATTGCGGCGATGTATCGGCGTTTGTCGAAGTTGTCCGTGATACGAAGCTTGCGAGGGACCACCCGCGCCGAAGGAGCACCTCGGGATTCGATACGCGCCGCTCGTCGTAGGCGATCTTCAATCAGTGTTGACCACTGACCTAAAAGATCTTCTACGTTTGCGATAGGAAATTCTTCGGACAGAGGACCTACGGTCTCGAGCGCGCTAGCCATGCGTTCGTAAAAAATTGGATCCGTCAACAAAAGACGAAAACGCCAGGTTCCATCTTGAGGATCCAGCCAGGCCCATTCGCCTGGCAGTATCCAATACCAATCTGGCAATCCGAGCGGTTCACGTTTGGGGATAGATAATTTCTCGAAGCGAGCTCCAGCTTCATATCCAAGGGTTCCTACCAAAGGCAACAAACCCTCGTTCGCCTCACTTATTCCGCTCGCCACCAAGACTCGACCCAACCTGCCAAAAGCACGTTCGGGCTCAATGCGCAAATCGACCACATGACCCTCGCGGGCCGCGACCGCACGTTTTCCTCTGCCCATCAGTGTAAAGAGGGGCGCTCCTGCCATCAGCGAAAATTTGTTCTGTGCAGATGGCGGTCCTTGCGTCTCTAAAAAAAAGAACGCGCCACCGCTTTGGGTAGCGCGAAAAGCTTCTGCCATGCTCTGCGGACTCGCAAATTCGGCGGGAACACGTATCTCCGCCACAACCAAAGCACCGCGACGCAACCGCCCTCGCCAGCCTTCTGCAAGCTGGGGCTTGGGTAGCCTCACATGGACATCTCTAGAACGCGATAGACAGTGATACCCGCTGGCGCCTCAACCTGCACTTCGTCCCCCACGCCATGTCCGATGAGCGCCTTGCCGATAGGCGAAGTAATAGAGAGCTTTCCTGCCGGAAAATCTGATTCTTCGGGCGCGACAAGTTGGTATTCCAACTCTTTTTTTGTCTTCAAATTGAATAATTTGATGTGCTTGCCAACACAAATCTTATCCTTGGGAACCGAGCTCTCATCAATCACCCGCGCTCGGCTCAACGTGTCTTCTAATTCCGCGATTCGCCGCTCATTGTAAGCTTGCGCCTCTTTGGCCGCGTCATATTCTGCATTTTCAGAAAGGTCGCCGTGCGCGCGCGCTTCTTGGATCGCAACCACAATCTCTTTTCGCTTGACCGTCTTGACTATTTTCAATTCGGCCTGAAGTTTTGTCAGTCCTTCGACTGTAAGATATACGTCCGCCATGGCGGCCTCCGCGACTCGCTAAAAACAAAACCACAGACGGCATTTGTCGGTTCACCAGACGCCCATCTGTGGTAAAAGGATTTTCTTAAAATTATGCCTAAATGTCAATAATAGGGGGATTTTCAGCGAATCGAGTTGGATTTACGATTCCAGTCTAGGGGGCCCACAACTTGCAACCCTGCCAGACGTTCAATTTCAGCTCGATTCCCGCCCAGCGAAACATCTTTTTTAGTTATTCGACCATTTAAAACTACCGCCGAAACCTTTAGTTTTCGACTTTGGGCGGCTTCCACAGTCAACAGACTGTGGTTAATAGTTCCCAATCCCGCTCTGGCGACAATCAATAATGGCAACCG
>JANLXT010000208.1:0-4359 GCA_031365225.1 candidate division FCPU426 bacterium | reverse complement strand
TCTATTGGAGAGGGCCATGGCAGGCCATGGCCCCACCTCAGGTAAGCTTGCCTCAGGCCATGGCCCCACAAATCTAGAGGGCTCTCCCTCCCATCCCAAGGGCTCCCTTAGCTTTCTGACATGCAATATTGCATGAAAGTGGTCTGTTGCCACAGCATAGGCATCCAGCTCTATGTTTGAGAAATGCTTGGGCAAGTCCAGCCAATGCCAGTCCACAGCTTGGCCTAAAGGGCTCAGGCAAAGTACTCTGCCTGCTTGTGGCTGCCCGAATAGCTGAGCTCTATGCAGGGTGCAGATGGTCACAAAGTAGCTGCCTGCATCCCTGTAATCCCTGTTCTGCAGCCTTAATTCTCTACTGTCTTTGTATCTCTTCATCCAGAAATCCCCTTTAGTTATATATATTTGTGAGGCCATGGCCTGCCATGGCCCTCTTAAGTAGCTCTCTTATATAAATTTTCAGACATAAACAAAAAGACCCTCCAGAGATCCCTGGAGGGTCTTTTTGTCGGACAAGATAGAGCTCTTGCTTAGGCCGCCACAGCCCCATTCTTTTGGGCCTTGTAGGCCTCTAAGATCGCGTGGCTGAGCTCGTCACGGATGTCTTTGCTGGCAGGGAAGCAGATATCTTGGTACTCACCCGTGGTGGTTTTGCGTGAGGGCATCGAAACAAAGAGGCCGTTCTTGCCTTCGATCAGACGGATGCCGGTCAAGAACATGGCGTCACCGATCTTGACGGTGACAAGGCCACGCAGGGTGTCGCGGTCCATCAAGGTGATGCGGATCTGGCTAAAGACGGTTGAGCTGGGGCGGGTCAGGGTCTGTGTCATGGTGTACTCCGTTGTATGTGTGAGGGGGTGAAATCCCCCAGGCTTGTTCGGTGGTGCATCGTGGGCTCGGTGTGACCGTGGCCAAGGAGCAGTAGCTGCCCGTGAGTGCCGCGCTCCGTTCTGTAGCCGCGCCGTGGGCGCTAGTATTCGCGCATCAAATTGACGACCTTTCCTAAGATAGAGAAATCTTCGCCAACGCGCCTGGGTGGATACGCGGGGTTGGCCGATACAAGGTAGATCCCGTCGGGGCGCTTTGACAAGGTCTTGACGGTGGCTTCTTCGCCCAACAAGGCCACGACGATCTCGCCGTCAAGGGCGTCTTTTTGTTGGCGCACCAAAAGCAGGTCGCCTTCAAGTATTCCCTTGCCGATCATGCTGTCGCCTTTGACCCGCAACCCAAACACGTCACCATTGGCGTAGCGCAAAAAGTTACGTGGCAGGGTCAGGGTGTCTTCGATATTTTCTTGGGCCAACAGACCCGGACCCGCTGACACGACACCTAAGATGGGGACCCTGATCAGGTTATCGACCACGTCCTTCAAGCTTTGTTCCCACCCAGGCGCGGGGGTCAATTCGGCCAAAGGATCTTTGCGCAGGGTCATGGCCCTAGGCTTGCCTTTGTCCCACGACAGCGCGCCTTTGCGCTTGAGATAATCTAGGTGCGTCTGCACGGTGCCGATGCTCACTTTAAAGTGGGCGCCGATCTCGCGCAGCGACGGAAAGTAATCATGCTCGTCGTGATACGCGCGGATAAAGCCTAGGATCTCTTGTTGGCGCTCTGTCAGGTTCGGGTCCATGACGCTCCTTGAGTTTGAGACGGCTTTTTAGGCCGCCCGGGCTTGCGGTGTTTCTAGCACCAGGACTTCGCGCTCGTGAGCCCGCTGGGCCCAAAGCGTGGGGGCATTGAATCCCACCGTGTTCTCTAAAAGTGTCTGATCCACAAGTTGGCGGGCCAACTTGTAAGCCATCTCTCCATTCAGGCCACGACCGCTGTCGATCAACGCGGCGGCCTGATAGTACACTCTGCTCCAATATCCTTGTTCGATCATGACGTCCTCTTTTTGGTTCTGCTCTGACTGGTTACCCGGCGCACCGGGTTAGGGGTTCAGCCAGAGCCAGCGCTTAGCGCGCTTGCTTACCAGCCCAATACGCGATCATGCACGCCAAGCTGCTGGCGACGGTCATGACTGTGAACGCGAACCCATTCATGCTAACCATGGGGGCCTCCCTGTTTGGTCCATACTAGTGTATGGTCCGGTGAGTCAAAAAATTGCCGGAGCGTTCCGGCACAAAGGAAAGATACCATACACATATATGGTCGTCAACAAATATTTAAAGATATTTTATGCTAAATCAGTAAAAATCAGTCAAAACTGCGATAATGCTTACGTATATTGACCTTTTCTTTTGGCACTTATGCCCACCAAAGCCTCAATTTTAGTCGTCGATTCGGATCCTGCCCTCGCGGGGCTACTTCGCAATTCGACCGAAAACGATTTACAGCTACAGGCGGTTGTCGATAGCGTGACTGCGATCCAAGAACTACGCACGCAAGTTTTTCATGTGGCGTTGCTGGCCCTCGATGCGCCCCAGACCGGCGAGCGTCTGCTCGAAGAGTTGCGCGCCAGTTATCCCGCCATGCAGGTCGTAGTCGTCACCCAAGTCGGTGAAGAGGACCGTGGTCGCCGTGCGTTGCGCTTGGGTGCCTATGACACGCTGAGCCGCGCCAATGTGGCGGATGACCTGAGCGTGGTCTTGCGTCGCGCGGTTGAACGATCGGTCTTGCAACGCGAGCTAGAACTGGCGCGCTTGGACCAGCATGCCGATCCCTTGTTGGGCGACAGCCCCGCTACACGTGAGCTGCGGCAAGAGCTTGAGCGTGCCGCCGCGCAAGATGGCCCTGTCTTGATCAGCGGTCAAGAGGGCACGGGCAAGGCCTTGGCCGCGCGATGGATGCATGATCGTAGCGCGCGTCGCAAGGGTCCCTTTGTCAGCGTGGATTGTGCCGAGCTAGACCCTGGGCAATTAGACAACGAGCTTTTTGGGGACGAAGCCGCCAAGCCGCCCCGCCCAGGACGTTTTGAGCAAGCCGGTGGGGGCACGTTATTTTTGGCGCACATTGATTTTTTGACGCCAGCCTTGCAGGATCGCCTGACGCGCGCTTTGCACGAGCGGGGCGCGTATCGCAACGGCGGGGCCTGTTTTGTGCCGTTGGACGCACGCGTGTTTGTGTCGGCTTCGCCAGATCTAAAGGCCCAGATCGTGGCCGCCAGATTTAGAGAAGATCTTTTTTGGCGCCTAGCCACCATCAAGATCGAGCTGCCAAGTTTAAGCGCGCGTGCCGATGATATCGAAGACCTGATCCACGTCTTTGTGCACCGGCGTTGCCGCCAGACCCGCCGCAACACGCCTGTTTTTCGACCCGAGGCGTTGGCCGCGCTCAAGGCGCATTCTTTTCCTGGCAACGTGCGCGAGCTACAAGACCTGGCCGGTTTGCTGGCCGCCTTGGCCGATGACGAAGTAGGCCTGGCCGATCTGCCCATCGCGATCATGTTGCGGCACAGCAGCCCCCAGGGGATTCAAGCTTTACCATTGAAAGAGGCCACCCACGCTTTTGAGCGCCAGGTGATCTTGAGCACGCTTAAAGAAGTCGGCAACAATCAGTCGAAGGCGGCTGAGCAGCTGGACATACATCGCAATACGTTGATCTTAAAGATGCAAGACCTTGATATCCCGAATAAGCAGGCTGTCAAAAAGGGCAAGAAATAAACCCTGCCCCTTCGGCAAGCTCAGGGCAGGCCTGAGGTGCCTGGTGCATGAAGTTTCAGGAAGCCCGGGCCTCGAAGGGTAATAAGCAGGCGGTTAAGAAAGGTAAGCGCTAATTCTTCTTTTACCTCTTTTTCAGGTATCCCATGCGCACCTACAAGCTTCATCCAAAAACCAATCTCTTGCTCGGTGCGCTGCTCTATCTAGGCTTCGGCTTCGGCATAGGCCTGGCTCCCTGGATCCTGCAGACCCTGGCCGGCGCCGTGAGCGCAACGCTGTCCCTGCTGGCGGGCCTGGGCCTGCTGTATTGGGTGTCTCGTTACGAGCGGGCCAAGGCCGGGGGCGCGAGCCTTTCGCTCAAAGCCGCCATGCCAGCCAAGCTGGGTCTGCTCGTGCTGGGCGCCGTGGTCGCGGCGTTGCTCACCCGCGTGGGGGGCGAAGTGGCGCTGCGCCGGCAAATGGCCCTGGCTAGGGACGAGGGCTTTCTTTTGCCTGACCTGACCAACAATAGCCCTGTGCCCAAAGAACAGAACTCGGTCACTTGGCTAAACCAGCTTGACGCCGATAAATCGCTGAGCAAGTTAGCTGACGAGAAAAAAGATAAAAAGGACAAAAAAGATTTTAACGCGAAAGTGTCTGACTATGTCGCGGCGCTGGGAGCCGAAGGTCCCTCGGCCGACCTGAGCAAAGACGTCCAGGCCAAGCGCGCGCGCTTTAAGTCGCATCTAGAGCTGCTAGACAAGGCCGCCGCCTGCCCGGCCACCGA
>JANLXT010000188.1:0-3022 GCA_031365225.1 candidate division FCPU426 bacterium | reverse complement strand
GCTACGCCGACGCGGACCCAGACGGTCACGCCGACTATCACGCCGACTATCACTCAGAGCGTCAGCCAGACTATCACGCTGACCGTCACGCAGTCGGTCACGCCGACCATCACGCTGACGGTCACTCAAACCGTCACCCGGACGACCACCCCGACCGTCACGCAAACGGTCACGCCGACGATGACCCAGACGATCACGTCGACCAGCACAGCGAGCTACACCGTGACGCCGTCGGTGACAGGGACCGTCACGCAGAGCGCGACGCCTACGCCCTCGGCGACGCGAACCGGAACGGGGACGGCTACGCAGAGCCTGACACCCTCGCCGACGGGAACCGTCTCGGTTACGGGCACCCCCAGTGCGACCCCGTCCCTCACGGGCACACGCTCCGCCACGCCGAGCGCCAGCCCTACGCCCACGCCCACGCGCAGCGTGACGGCGACCCGCACGGCCAGTCCCAGCCCCAGCGCTTCGTCGACGCAAAGTCCGACTAGCTTGCCAACGGGTTCACCGACCGCCACACCCTTTGTGACACCGACACCGACGTGGTCGGTTTCTAACACCCCTGGGCCCACCCAGACCGCCGTCGTGCCCGCTGTCTTGAGCACCAACATCTTTAGACCGGGCCAAGGCGTTCCGCTTAAGATTGACATCAAACCCGTCGAGAGCGGGCGCGTCTCAATCCGCATCTTTAACATCTCGGGCGAACTGGTGCGCCCCGTGCTCGAAGCGGATCTGGCCGCGGGCTTGTGGTTTCAAGCGACTTGGGACGGCCGGAACCCTGACGGGGAAGTCGTTGCCAACGGCGTCTACTTTGTCAGCGTGCGTGGCGGCAATATCGATAGTTTGAAAAAAGTGGTGGTCCTGCGTTGAGAAGGTTTGTTGGGTTGAGACGAGCGCTCCTCTTCGCGCTGACGGCATTGCTGGCAGGCGGGGCCGCGCTTTGGCTGACGCGCCAGCGTGAGAGCCAACCCACGTTCGACCCAGCGAACCGGCCTTTGGCGTTCGAGCCTAACCGCGGACAGGCGGGCGCGGGTGTTGATTTTGTGGCGCGTGGCCAAGGGTATGGTATCGGTTTGTCCGCGTCGCGGGCCAGCCTGTCGCTACGGCGTGATGACGACAAAAAGAAAGGGCCGAGCGCGAGTTCGCGGTCCAAGCCTTTAAATTTGGAGATGAACATTGTTGGCGCAAACCAAGCCGCCAAGGGAAGCCAAGAAAATTCAACCGGGGGAAAGAGTAATTATTTGATCGGCAACGACCCCAAAAAGTGGCTGACCGAGATCCCCCATTCAAAAAAAATACGCTACATCGGCGTGTACCCCGGGATCGATTTGGTCTACTACGGGCGTCAGCGGCAGATCGAATATGATTTTGTGGTCAGCGCGGGCGCGGATCCCGCCTTGGTTCGTTTGAGTTTTGAAGGAGCGCGAGCGTTGACCGTGGGCGCTAAGGGGGATCTGCGGGTGAGCGCTGGGGACGGCGAGGTCACGTTTGAGGCGCCTGTGCTCTATCAAGATAAAAACGGAGTTCGAGAAAGGGTGGAGGGCAGCTTCGCGCTTTTGGACAAGGGCCAGGTTGGCTTCAACGTAGGAGCCTACGATGTCCAACGCGAATTGGTCATTGATCCAGTGCTGGTCTATTCAAGTTACTTGGGTGGCGCCACGGATGATACGGCGAACGCGGTGGCCATCGACGCTTCGGGCAACGCCTACATCACGGGTCACGCGGCTTCGGTGGCTTTTCCCACAGTAGGAGCCTATGACGCGGCGTTGGGTGGAACGGTGGACGCGTTTGTCACCAAGGTCAACCCGAGCGGTAGCGCGCTGATCTATTCGACCTACCTTGGGGGAACCGCCGAAGAAACCGCGTATGGTATTGCGGTGGATGGCGCGGGGAGCGCCTATGTTGTGGGTTACACCGCCTCGACAAATTTTCCGACCATCGCGACGCCAATCCAGGCAGCCAACGCGGGTAGTTGGGATTGTTTTGTCACCAAATTAAATCCGGCTGGATCGGGATTGGTGTATTCGACTTATCTTGGTGGGGCCTCTTTAGATTTTGCGAACGCCATTGCCTTGGATAGCTCAAACAACGCCTACGTCACCGGCGCAACCTCTTCGGTAGCTTTCCCTCTTGGGGCCGCCATTCAGAGCTCTTATGGCACGGGTCCCTATGACGCGTTCGTCACCAAGATTGATGCTTCTGGCTTTATGTACTATTCCACCTATCTGGGTGGCACGCTCGATGACCAGGGGCAAGCGATTGCGGTGGACAGCGCGGGTAGCGCCTATGTGACAGGTTTCACTTCCTCAACAGTTGGTTTTCCATTGCTGGGTCCATCAGGCCCGATTCAAGGGTCTTATGGCGGCAATGACGACACGTTTGTCACCAAAGTTAATCCAACGGGCTCGGCCTGGGTCTATTCGACCTATTTGGGTGGAAACTTCGCGGATGATGGGTTTGGCATCGCGGTGGATGGCCTTGGCCAGGCCTATGTCGCAGGTCGGACGGCTTCTACCAATTTCCCGTTGGCGAGCCCTTATCAAGGTACGTACGGTGGTGGGTTTGACGCCTTTTTGACTATCGTCAACGCGCCAGGCACTGCTTGGGCCTATTCGACCTATTTGGGGGGCACCCTTGACGACGAGGCGCATGCGACCGCCTTAGACATCAATAGCAATGTTTATCTTGCGGGTAGCACTGCCTCGAGCAATTTTCCTGTGTTGAATGCTGTGCAGGGAGCGTTGGTCGCTTCGAGTGATGCCTTCGTCACCAAATTCAACGCAGGCGGCGCTTCGCTGGACTACTCAACCTATTTGGGCGGCAGCGCGCTTGATTCGGCCAAAGGCATCGCAGTGGATAGCGTTGGTAGCGCCTATGTCGTGGGCTTCACCAATTCAAATAATTTTTTGACCGTCAGCCCCTTCGACGCCACGGTGGGCAGCCTCGACAGCGCCTTCTTCGCAAAGATCAGCCAACCGATCATCCCCAACACGGCGACACCGACATCGACCAATTCCCC
>JANLXT010000137.1:0-9150 GCA_031365225.1 candidate division FCPU426 bacterium | reverse complement strand
TTGCTTTTCGGCCAGCGCGGCAGCTTTCAAGAGGCTGGCGTAGCGGGTCTCGTCGTACTTGTCTCTAAAGCGCTCTTCGGGGTGATCTTTCCCTTCGAGCGCGTCAACCAAAGCTTGAACTTGGCTATCTGACTTTAACTGCAGAGACTCACGGTAGGCCCAGCTGGCCTTGAGCGCGTTGCCATTCTCAAAATAAGCGGTTCCCAAGGCTTTGTAATTTTCGGCACGAGGCGCACGGCGCACGCTATCTTGAAAATCAGCCACTGCCCGACCATAGTTTTGGCGCTTAAGCTGATCAAGGCCACTCTTTAGATACTCATCTGAGATCTTGATCTCGTCCCCTGTGGGTGTCACCCGCAATGAAGGATGCGCGACTCCCGTCACCGCCAAGGGGATCTCTAGCCCTTCTGCCTGCAAGAATGTCGCAGCGCTGAGGATCAGAATAAAAACAATATTTCTCATAGTTGGACCTCTCATAGGGACATTCTAAACGGGCCCTCGTCCCAAGGAAATGCCTATTTTCGGCAGGCGAAACAGAGCTTTTCTAGCGATCACGCTCAATAACAAAACGTGCCAGCGCCCCCAGAGGTTCCCCCTTGGCACCGAAGATACTCAAGCAATTTTGGGCCTTTTTCAGCTCAGAACGCATGAGCAACTTGGCTGGAGCCAATCCCATCAAAGCCGGATAGGTCGCCTTGCCGCGTTGCCGGTCGCTCCCCGTCGCTTTACCCATTTTTTTAGCATCGCCTTCCACGTTCAAGACATCGTCAGCGACCTGAAAAGCGAGGCCAATGTGCTTACCAAAGCGAGCGAGAGCACGCCGTTTAGCGACGCTCGCTCCCGCGAGAAGTGCGCCACATTCCAAAGCCGCTTGGATGAGCGCACCCGTCTTGCCCGCATGAATCGCTTTAAGGCCAGCCACATTGATGCGTTTGCCTTCAGCAAGCATATCTGCCATCTGTCCGCCAACCATACCGATAGAACCCGCCGCCACTGCCAAGACGCGGGCAGCTTCGACTGCGGCGCTGGCTTTGACCCCAACTTGGCCAGCGTTTCGAGCCACCAATTCAAACGCCAGCGTCAGTAACGCATCCCCTGCCAAAATAGCGGTCGCTTCATCAAATGCTTTATGCGATGTCGGTCGCCCCCGGCGCATGGCGTCATCATCCATCGCGGGTAGATCGTCATGGATCAACGAATAGGTGTGCAGACATTCAAACGCGAGCGCGGTTGGCAGGGCACGCCGAGCAGGACTACCACAGGCTTCGGCCGCCGCCAGCACCAAGATCGGCCGCAAGCGTTTGCCCCCACCCAACAGACTATAGCGCATCGCCTTATGCAAGCGCACGGGCCACCGCATCGCGACGGCGCGATCCAGCGCTTTTTCGACAAACGCCTGACGCTTTACGTAATATTTTTTTAAGTTAAACGTCACGCGCAAGGACGCCTCTAGAGGAGCGAGTCTTGTTCTTTACCTTTGCCCTTGGTGCGGGCCTTTTTGACAGGGGCGGACTCGAGCGAAGCGTCTGTCGGATCGCCCCCTTCGTCCCAAGGTTCGACGCCCTGTCCGCTTAGTTTCTCAACTTTTCGCGACGCCTGGTCTAAAACGCCGTTGAGCTGTTGAGTGAGCTTGACGCCTTTTTCAAAGCGCTTCATCGACTCATCGAGATCTAATTCGCCGCCTTCCAGATCTTCGACCAGCTGTTCTAGCTGACTTAGGCCCTCTTCAAACTTTGGTGTCTCAGCCACGGTCGGTCTCCTTGAGAGTGCTTTCAACAATTGCGCGTAACTTACCCGATCCTAAGAGCACATCAATGCGGGACCCCGGCGCGGCAGCCGAGGCGGTACGCAGCAAGGCCCCGTCAGGCACGCTGTACACGGCCGCAAATCCACGCGCCAAGATCGCCAAAGGGCTGAGCGCGTGCAACTTACCTACCAGGGCGCTCAACGCATCCTTGCGAGGGCGCAGCCAATAGGCCTGGCTGGCCCGCAAACGACCCACCAGTTCGTCCAAGCGCTGCAAGGCTCTTTCAACTTGATGCTGGGGGCTCAAGCGTGACAGCCGCCCAAAGCGCTCGCTCAAACGCGCGCGGCGCTCTTCGATCGCGTCCTCGGCACCACGTCGCAAACGGGCCGCTAAGCGCTCAATCAAATCTTGGATCTGCTCCCCCGAGGGGCTGACGATCTCGGCCGCCGCGGACGGGGTGGGGGCCCGTTGATCAGCCACAAAATCAGCGATGCTGTAATCCGTCTCGTGTCCCACGGCGCTGACGACAGGGACCACGCAGGCGGCGATGGCGCGTGCCACGCTTTCTTCGTTAAAAGCCCAGAGGTCCTCAAGCGAGCCACCTCCACGGGCTAGAATCACAAGGTCGACGGGCTGACTCAGCGTCTTGATCTTGGCGAGCGCGGCGCACAATTCGGCCGCAGCGCCTTCGCCTTGGACTTTGCTTGGCAAAAGCAAAAGATCCACCCAGGGACAACGCCGCTCACTCACATGCAAGATATCTTTCCACACGGCCCCGGTGGGCGATGTGATCACGGCAATGCGGCGTGGATAGGCCGGCAAAGGACGCTTGCGCGCGGGATCAAAGAGCCCTTCGGCTTGTAGTTTTTTCTTGAGCTGTTCAAACGCCAGCTGCAGCGCGCCCACCCCGCGGGGCTCTAGGCGTTGGATGCTAAGTTGATACTCTCCGCGCGGCTCATACAAAGACAAACGGCCCAACGCCAACACCTTTTGGCCTTCTTCCAGCCGAAAAGTGAGAGCGCGGGCCGCGTTACGAAAGAGTGTTGCTTTGAGAACTGCGCCTTCATCTTTAAGCGAAAAATAATGATGCCCGGAGCTGTGGGGACCCCGGTAATTGCTGATCTGTCCCTCGACCCAGACTTCGGGCCAGCGGTCCTCTAGCTGTTGACGAATCAAGCCGGTCAATTCTGAGACGCTGTATACCTTGTCGGGCACAGGGGGACCCTCGCGGGAAGCTTACTTTTGCAGGCGATCCACTGCCTGGCGTGTGCCTTTGACCACCACGTTCTCAGCGATCTTAAAACTGATCGAGTCATCACTCTTGTCGACCTTATGCACGGTCGCATAAATGCCGCTGATCAAAACGACTTGATCGCCTTCTTTGATGCTGTCAATCATGCCTTTGCGCTCATTTTGAGTCTTTTGCTGAGGGCGAATAAAGAGAAAATAGAAAAGCACAAAGATGACGATCAACGGCAAAAAGCTCATCAATGGATTGGGTGCGCCAGCGGGATCGGCGCCTGCCGGGGGGGCCATTGCGTGTAAGGTGGAGGTCATGATTGCGTTACCTCTGAGTCTTGGCCCAGTCCGGGCCGGATGATGTAGCGTTCAAAAAACGAACGCTTGTCCTTAGAAAAGGTCCTATTTTCTATGGATTTTCTTATGAAAGCCGCCAACCTTAACATGAACGAAAGGTTGTGTAAAGTATTGAGCCTTAGCCCAAGCACCTCGTCCGACATGATCAAATGCCGCAGATACGCGCGACTAAAATTTTGGCAGGTGTAGCACGGGCAGTCGACTTGAACTGGCGTCAGATCATCCTTAAAACGCGCGTTGCGCAAGACCAAGCGTCCCTCAGGCACAAAGAGCGTGCCATTGCGCGCCATGCGGCTTGGAAAAACGCAGTCAAACATATCGATCCCACGCGCGATCCCTTCCCACAGATCTTCTGGCGTGCCGACACCCATCAGGTAGCGAGGTTTGTCGGCTGGCAGGATAGGAGCCAAGGCCTCGAGCGTCTCGAGCATGGCAGGCTTGGGCTCACCCACGCTCAATCCCCCGATGGCATAACCAGGCAGATCTAAATCAACCAATTGGCGCGCCGATTGCAAACGCAGATCAACAAAGGTGCTTCCCTGTACAATGCCAAAAAGGCTTTGACGCTGTGGATCAAGTTCGGCAAGCCAAGTCGTCTTGCAGCGCGCCGCCCAGCGTGCGGTTCGCTCAAGCGCTTTAAGGGCGTAATCTTTGTCGCAGGGCCAAGGCGCGCACTCGTCAAATGCCATCAAGATGTCGGCGCCCAGCTGCCCCTGAATGCGCGTGGCACTTTCGGGTGTAAAGCGATGGGGCGAGCCATTGTAGGGCGATTGAAAATTAACGCCATCCTCATCAATGGTGCGCAACTTGGACAGCGAAAAAACTTGAAAGCCACCGCTGTCGGTCAAGAGGGGGCGTTCCCAGCTCATGAAGCCGTGCAGCCCCCCTGCCTTTTGGATTAAATCAGCGCCGGGCCGAAGATAAAGGTGAAACGTGTTGCCAAGCACGATCTGAGCGTCGATGTCACGCAGATCTTGGGGTGACAATGTCTTCACCGTCGCCTGGGTGCCCACCGGCATAAAAACCGGGGTCTCGACGACCCCGTGCGCTAAAGTAAGACGACCACGCCGAGCCAGACTGTCGGGGTCGGTCGCTAAGAGCTCAAACTTCATTCTTGCACCGGCACACGCAAGCGGATCCCGTATTTTTTAATCTTATAATTGAGCTGACGAACGCTTAGCCCTAAGGCTTTGGCAGCTCGCGTCTGTATCCCCCCGTGCTCGCGCAGCGCTGACAAAAGACGCTCTTTTTCAATCGCACGCACAGCTTGCGGCAGGTCCGCTGCGTCGACGTCCATGGACGCCGGCATCTTTGTCGCCACGGCAGGCGCCTTGGCGGCAAGGCTAGGCGTCGGGACCGACGCGACTTTGAGCTCGGTGCTACGAACGGCTAGGGGAAGATCATCCAGCTCGACCTTATCTGCCAAGGCCAAGACCACAACCCTCTCCATGCAGTTCTCTAGCTCGCGCACGTTGCCGGGCCACGCATAGGCGCCCAACGCGGCAAAGGCCTCGGGGCTCAAAACCACGCTTTTGCTATGCTCAGTATTGCTACGTCCCAAGAAATGCTCAACCAACAGAGGTACATCCCCCTCGCGCTCGCGCAGAGGCGGCAAGACCAGCGGGATCACATTCAGCCTATAAAAAAGATCTTCGCGAAACTGGCCCTGCGCCACGGCTTTTTCTAGGTCGCGATTGGTGGCGGCCACCACGCGCACGTCCACCGAGAGGGTCTTGGTGCCACCCAAGCGCTCAAACTTGCGCTCTTGCAGGACTCGTAATAGCTTTACTTGTGTAGCAAGGCTGATCTCGCCGATCTCATCTAAAAAAAGCGTGCCTCGATCGGCGAGCTCAAAACGGCCTTTGCGCTCATCGGTCGCGCCAGTGAAGGCGCCACGATCGTGGCCAAATAGCTCGCTCTCGAGCAAGGTCTCGGGCAGGGCCGCGCACGATACACGGATAAAAGGCTTGTCGGCGCGCGGGCTATTGTAGTGAAGGGCGCGAGCCACCAGCTCTTTGCCTGTGCCACTCTCGCCACGCAAGAGCACGGTGCTGCGGGTGGGCGCGACACGTTCCACGGTCTCGTACATCTTTTCCATGTTTCGAGAATGGCCGACTACGCTCTGCAAGCGATAACGCACTTTTAGCTCCTCGTGCAGCTGTTTGTTCTCTTGCTCTAAACCCTGGCGGGCCAACTGCACGGTCTGGGCCAAGCGGATCGCTTGTCCCATGAGCGAGGCCAAGACGGTCAAAAAACGCAGGTCATCATCTAGTGACGCGCTTTCGTCAAAAATGCGATCGGCCGAGAGCACACCAATGGTTTGGCCCGCGACTTGGATGGGCACACATAAAAACGTAAGGCTATCGCGTTGTAGCTCACCGCGCGCGCGGGTTTTATCTAAGAAGAGGGGCTCTTTATCAATGTTGGGCACGCCCATGGGATGTCCCGTGGCCAAAACCTTGCCTGTCACCCCTTCGCCCTTGCGATAACGACCGCGCGAGAGCTCGCTGGCGGTCAGGCCATATCCGGCCCAAATACTGTAGTCATCTTCACCCGGCTTGCGCAGGACCAAGGTGCCACGGTTAAGACCCAAGCGTTTGTGCAAGATACCAAAAACCTCTTGCGCCGTCTTTTTAAGGTCTAAAGACGAGCCCAAGGTTTTGGCAACTTCGTACAAAGCAGATAGCTCGAGGATTTTTCGATCAAGGGCGGTAGACATGACAATATTGTAAGTCCCAACACACAAAAAGAAAAGGCCACCTGTAGGTGGCCTTTTCTTAGAGGATAGCTCAGTCTGAGGCAATGGTTTAGAGCCATTTTCGCCCATTCTTGCCTTCTAAAACTTGAGTAAGAGTGAGATTTGGTGGGCATCGCCTAGGGATCGCCTATTGAGGACAAAGGCGTAGTCGAACTGATAAAAGTCCTGACGCCAGGTGCCACCGGCGCAGAGGTCTCGTTGGTCTACGCCTGCACGCCCGGCTAAGCCCTCTAAGAACCAGAGTTCGATGCCTACGTGGGTCAGCATGCTGGATTCGCTCTCGAAGGGGATATCTAGGTCAGCAGCAACGGCTAGGCGTTGGTCAAAAAACCGGTCGGCCATGCCTAGTTTGAGCAAGGGTGCCAAGGTTTCTTGACGGCCAGTGTCCCAGCTTAAGGTGCCCACAGGATCACGCAGCAGGGCGCCTAAGATAAAGTCGGCCGCAACGCTGGGTTGGTACTGCGTACCTAAGTCTAAGCCATAGCCGAAAGCCTTGCTCGACGCCAAGCCGTGATAGAGCCCGCGCACGGTCGCGCCAGCGCGAAACTGATAGTTGATAAAATTGGCGTACGATAAGCCCAAGGCCAGTTCTTGGTCACTGAAGGTCCCGGTGGCATTGCCTTGGCGATCGGTGCCTTCGATACCTTCTACGCCAAAATGGGTCATGCTTAAACCTAGGTCGCCCCAGCCCTCAAGATGCTGGGCAAAGGCGATAAAATCATAGTTTCGCTCTAGATTCATAAAGGTGTACATGGTGGCGAGCTGGGTGCCCTTCTCGCCCAAGCGTGTCAGGCCTGCGGGATTCCACGCGGTGGAGGTAGCATCGTCGACCAGAGCCACAGCTGCGTTGCCCATGCCTTGAGCCCGAGCGCCAGCTCCTGCCTTAAGGTAGGCTGCAGGCGCTGATTTTGCGGTGCCCGCGTGAATCAAGGTCGGTAGCGCCACCAAACAAGCCAGCCCGATCCCTAAAATCAATCGCGGCCTCATCGCAGCACCGCCACTTTTTTTATCACACTGTACGTACGACCATCCTCGGCCGAACGCGCTTTGACTCTAAAAAAGTACACGCCATTTGCCAGCGGACGCACGTCCCAACGCACCTGGTTGCGTCCTACGTCTTTGGGGCCGGGTTCAGATCGCAAACTGCTGCCATCGGGGGCCAAAAGCTCTAGGCTGACTTCGACGGCTGGCGCGGCGAGCTCATACTCAAGCACGGCTTCATCGCCTGACACAGGGTTGGGCAAGGCTTTGACATGCTCGGCCGTCACCAGATCACCATTGTAGTCCACACGAATGCCGTAGTGACTGACGGCACCCGTGTTGCCCGCGGCATCGATGGCGCGAGCATGCAGGTACCAGGTGCCGTTGTCCACGGCCCCCGGCTTGTACGTGGACCCGCTCTTGGGCAAGACGCCCGGATCGCCCAGCGGGGCTTTATCAAGCGCCACGGCATAGCCCGCCACACCAGAGATTGGATCCGTGGCGCTTAGCTCAAAGACTGGATTGCGGTTATTGGCAAATATTAGTTGGGGATGCGTGGGGCTGCTGATGTGGGTCTCACTCGGGGCGCTGCCATCGTATAAAAAAGCATAGGTCTGGGCGCTAGCGCTAAGCCCTCCACTAAAATCATCCCCGCGCGTGGTCAGATCGAGCGTGTAAGCGCCCTGCTGAGGCAATTGAAGTGAAAGCCGCTGAGTTTTACCCGCGCTGGCCAAAGGGATCGCAACACTTGCCGTGAGCGTCAAAGCTCCATCCACCTTCAGCCAATAAGAGTAGGCCGACACGGGTGCCGGGCTATCCGTGGGGATGGTCCAATCAAGCTCTAAACGACTAAAACGCGACCAGGTCCCCACGGGGTGGCTCAGTGACTTTAATAGCGGAGCGCCCGGCGCGGTATCGGGGTAGTCAATGGTCACGCTACTCAAGGCCGGCGTCTGTTCGCCGCTGGCGTCAGGATGCATGGTGACCAAAGCGCGTATGTAGCGATTGTTGGGGCTGCTAATCCACGACCCAAAATTGTCGCTGTAAACAGCACTCCAAGGTGACCAATTAACACTATCGGGGGACGTCGATGTCTGAATATCAATGCGCGCCCCGCCCGGCAGATCTTGCATCCAACTGATCTGCCCCTTGGTGCTAGGCGTCCCACTCAAATCAATAGGCGCTGACATCCACGTGCCCGTGGGCGCATAGGGCCCAGCCCGCAAGTAGTCAAAATAAACGGGCGGCCGATCGCCAGACGTTTGGCTCGGGACCCCAATAAAAAACGATGCTGTCCGGGTTAATCCTTCATAGCTACCAACAACCGTCCATGGGTCTCCGGGATTCTCTTTAATCTTTGCAAAAATAATTGAACCGTTTTTTTCTAATCGCAAAGTTACAGAAGTCGTTCCCACAAGTAAACTATTCGCGCTTGAAACAGGTGATGCAAAAGTTACGAGACTTCCATATCTGAATAAGATTACATTTTCACTGCTACTTGAAATTCCAATCCCTCCAGAAGTCGTACTTGGACCGCCCAAATCAACTTTTGTCTCAAAGTAGAAATCTTCAATCACGCCAATTTGTATAGACTGAAATCCTCGATTACCACTACCGGTATACGGATCTATTACTAATCTTCCGGATTCAACAGTGCCCCCCCAATAGTTCCCTACTCCAACCCATCCAGTCCAAGTGAGACGCGAACCATCAAATTCGTCGGGTCTTACTTCTACGACCGGTTGAAGAATTAACGCGTGCGACTGCCTTGACTGGCTCTCGGTTAGATTGCTAGTTCCCTGCGCCCATACGCTCGCATCTATGAAACATTGAACAGCACTCGCGTTGGAGCTAATTTGCATTAACAACAAAAACATAATGCCTAATTTTTTAGTCATATCACGAATCCCAAGAATAAAAAGAGACCCCCAGTTTGGGGGTCTCTTTTTTGTTGCTAGCTTGCTAGTTTATTCTTTGCTACCGCCAAAATTCCAAGTGGCGGACACTTCGGTGTTGATCAAGCTATCCCCAGCACTGCTCAAGAAATATGGGCCCGTGTAGAGGAAGT
>JANLXT010000072.1:0-13710 GCA_031365225.1 candidate division FCPU426 bacterium | reverse complement strand
AGGACGAGCTTGAGTTTTTAAGATATCACGTAGCGCTTCTTTAGCTAAATCAAGCGTTATCTCGCGATCCAAAATCGAAGACAACGCAAAGATTTTTACCAGGCTACCTTCTAACTCTCGAACGTTGTGAGTAAAGGTGCGTGCTAAAAATTCCAAGACATCATCTGAGACGCCGCGGTTTTCGCTTTGTGCTTTTCGGCGTAAGATCGCCAATCTTGTTTCGTAGTCAGGGCGGCCAATGTCGGCAACAAGCCCCCATTCAAAGCGATTGCGTAAGCGTTCGTCGAGATTTATTTCACGCGGGGGAATATCACTTGTTGCTACAATTTGTTTTCCGTGACCATGAAGATCATTGAAGGTGTGAAAAAATTCCTCTTGTGTGCTTTCTTTGCCAGCCAAGAATTGAATATCATCAATCAAGAGAATATCGACGCTGCGGAATTTATCGCGAAAGACCCGCATATCGCCACCGCTACGGAGGACAGCTATCATTTCGTTCATAAAATTTTCAGAACTGATATAGAGAGTGCGGATTGCAGGATTTTTGTTTGCGGCGTGGTTTCCAATGGAGTGCAAGAGGTGTGTTTTACCTAGACCCACGCCACCATACAGAACCAAAGGGTTGTAAGTTTTGCTTGGATTTTCAGCCACGGCTCGGCAAGCGGCTTGAGCGAACCGATTGCTAGGGCCAACAATAAAATTTGAAAAATTTAGATTGGTATTGAGCGGAGTGACGCGCTCTTCCATCGGCATGGACGTCACCAAGCGTTCGGACAAAACTAAACGACTTTTTAAATCTTCTTTTTCTGAGGCTCTAAAAGCCAATTCGAGCTCAGCGTCTCCGGTGGCCTCGCGCAAGGCGGCGGTAATACGGTCTTGTTGTTGTTGCATCCATTCACGTCGAAAAGGATCGGGTGCTTCAAGCACCAAGTGGTGACCTTCCCACGTGACGAGTTTAGATAGCTTGAAATAGGTGTCAAATTCAGTGTCAGAAAACACCACGGACAGCTTTGCTTGCAGCTGCGGCCAAGGTAAATGAGCTGAGGGTTGAGTCATCAAGCGGACCTAAACAGAGAAAACCAAGAGAACTAGGCCTTACTAACAGCCTTTTCCACAAATACACAGGCAAAGAGTCAAGCAAATGACTCTCACCGAATGTCAGGAAGCATTATATGTAGTTTCTAGCGACTTTTTCAACCGCAAAGCCATTATTTGATATGTTAATAACCCTTGGGGATGGATTAGTTCTTGACCCTGACAGCTTCAAAGTCTAGTATCTAAGGCTGTTTTATATGACCAAGAAGAAATGTCTTTTGATTATAAGAGGTTTTTATGCCAAAGCGGACATTTCAGCCGCATAACCGGCGCGCGACCAAAAAACATGGTTTTCGCAAACGGATGTCAACCAAAGCTGGTAAAGCGGTTGTGAATCGACGTCGGGCTAAGGGTCGCAAGCGCCTTAGCACCTACTAGTTTCGAGCAGGGCTCCGTGGCTACACGGGACTCGATTGATCAAAACGTTCCACGCATGACGTATGGAAAAGATAAGCGTTTGCGTACTCAGCGTGATTTTGATCGCGTTTATAAACAAGGGCGACGTCTGAGCAATCATGCGATGACGTTGGTTTTTCGTGTTTATGCTCGTCCTGAAAGTCCACCCACGCCACGCTTGGGTCTTTCAATCTCGCGAAAAGTTGGTGATGCCGTCACGCGCAACAAACTTAAAAGGCGTTTACGGGAGCTATTCCGTTTGCATCAATTTGATTTTGTCTCGGGCGCGGAAGTGGTAGTCATTGGACGAAGTGAGACCGCTCGCCTCGATTATTCCGAATTATCACTAGCGTTTATGAGCCTCTGCGCTAAAGGGCGAGTTTTGGTCACCGCGCTATGAACGTTTTTGTCGCGGTGTCAGTCGGTGTGCTGCGTGGTTGGCATCGGTGGATTTCTCCCGCCATGCCGGGAGCTTGTCGCTACCTACCCACTTGTTCTGAGTACGGAGCGAGCGCTCTTGAGCTTCATGGTTTTTGGAAAGGCTGGGCGCTAACGCTTTTGCGCTTAGCTCGTTGTCATCCGTGGGGCGGCCACGGATGGGATCCCGTACCCGAGTCTTCAAAGGAATAAAAAGTCATGAATCGTAACGCAGTTATTTTTGTCATCTCGTCATTGGTAGTGCTTTTGGGATGGCAATTTGTCATGGAAAAATTGTATCCGCCTATCAAGGTTCGTCCTGAGATTGCGCGTATAAAAGGGGCGGCACCCATCACTGCTGCAACAAAAATTTCAAGCGAGCCGGTTGTTCAAGGCGCCATCGTTCGCTCGAATGACTCTAAGACAAAAAGGCAGCTGGTCACTGTGCGCACGGATGATGTCGAGGTGATTTTTAGCAATGAGGGAGCGCAAGTCCATTCGTGGCGGCTGTTGAAGTTTAAAGAAAAGATTGCCGAACAAGATCAAGCGGTTGAATTGATTGTTGGTTCTAAACCCGGCGCCAAAGCAGCTTATGGAGCGCTTGATTTGGTGGGTACAGATTTAGCGAGTGCGCGGTGGCAATTAGAGACGCCTAAGCCTATCCAAGACGCTCAGGGGCGCTGGACGGTGCGCTTTACTACCAAAGTTCCTGGAACGGCTTTGAAGGTTAGCAAGCTATTTACTCTAGAAAGCGGTCGCCCTGGCGCACGCGTATCGATTGAGCTTAGCAATAACTCGGCGCAAGACTTAAAGCTTCAACCTTTGTCGTTGATCTGGGGCCCTAACGTAAGCACGCAAGACGACAATGCTCAGGGGCGTTTTCCGGCCGCGGCGGTTATTCAGACGGAAGGACGCATCGAGCGCCTTGCGATCGGAAGTATGGCTGAGCCGCTTGCGCTGGCTTCACCTAAGTGGGTTGCTGTAAAGAGTCACTACTTTGTGGTCGCTTTTTTCCCAGAGAGTCCGTTGTGGAATCAAGCCGAGATACGCCGACCTGGCGCGCAGGCAATCATGGGGGCCTTGGTCGCCAAGGATTTGATTGTCATGAGGGGTAAGACGGTAACCCTAGAAGCTAATTTTTTCGCTGGTCCACAAGAATACGATACGCTTTTGGCAGTCGGGAACAACTTTCAGCAAGTGGTCCAATTTCAGTATTATCAGCTTTTTGATTGGCTAAACCCCCTTTGCGTGGGGATGTTGCATGTCCTTAAATGGTTTCAGGGAGCCACTGGCAATTGGGGTGTGGCAATCATCTTGTTAACCCTTTTGGTTCGTGGGGTTCTTTTTTATCCTTCGCACCGCAGCATGGTCAGCATGCGCAAGATGCAGACTAAAATGAAGGCCATGCAACCACGTTTAGAAACCATCAAGAAAGTTTATAAAGATGATTCTCAAAAATTGAACGCTGAAACAATGAAGCTTTATAAAGAACACGGTGTCAATCCCTTGGGGGGATGCCTGCCCATGCTTTTGCAGATCCCTGTATTTTTCGCGCTTTACGGAACTCTTCAGGCCGCGTTTGAGTTACGTGGTGCTGGTTTCTTTTGGAAGTGGACAGATTTATCTTCGGGAGACCCCACATTTATTTTGCCGTTGTTGATGGGCGCCACTATGTTTGTGCAACAAAAAATGGCGCCAAATCCGGGGAGTAGCTTGAGTGACGAACAAGCCCAAATGCAAAAGATCATGCTCTACATGTTTCCGATTATGTTCACGGGCATGGCAGCATTCATGGCTTGGCCTCAGGGACTCTTGTTGTATTGGACCGCATCCAACATGATGGGTATCACGCAACAAATTTTGGTTAACAAAACTGTTAAATAGTTTGCGCTTAGGCGCTGGAGGGGTTCAGATGGATTTTGTTGAAAAAGAAGGCCTTAGCGTTTCAGAAGCGGTTTTTTCAGCGGCTCGGATGCTGGGTATTGATGAAAAAGAGGCGCAGATTCTAGTTTTATCTCCGCCGGATGCGAGGCGGGTTCGGGTTCGGGTGGGGCGTCCAGGCGTGGCAATGCCACAGGGGGAGAGTGCCGCGCCACTTCAGGCGCCGACGCCACGGATCATGCAAACGGACGCTCCGCCAGTTTCGAGATCTGGGGGTGGTAATTTTCGCTCACAGGGACAAGGAGGCGGGCGTGATCAAGCTTCAGCTTCATCGTCACGGGTGCGCCCCAGCGCCGAGCAAGCACAAAGCCTAAAAGAAGACTTGCAACAATTACTCAAGGTGATGGGTACCCCGTCCGAAGTCGCGATAAAAGAGCGTGCGGGAAACCTTATCTTAAATGTCACAGGGCCATTTGACTCAATCTTGATCGGGCGCCGAGGGGCAACCGCGGACGCGCTGCAGACTATTTTGCAGGCGGGCTTGCATAGCTCGACGGGTGACGAGCAGCTGTATTTTATTGTTGATGTCGCGGATTATCGTGGGCGTCAGGACGATAAGTTATTGCAATTGGCCCGTGATCTTGCGCAAAAGGTTTTGAATGAAGGTGGTGAGGCGTCGACGGGACCGCTGAGCGCGGCGGAACGACGTTTGATACATGTAGAACTAGAGATGGTCGACGGAGTTGAAACTTTCAGCGTTGGAGAAGGTTCGACAAAACGCGTGACGATAAAAAAGAAGTCTTAGAATCGGGCCCGAGTATGTTTTGGATGGCCCCGGGTGAATATCCGGGGCTTTTTTTTGGGGTGGGCATGTTGAGTTGGTTTAAGAAGAAATCAACGTCTGAATTTGTCAATCGATCGACTCGCGTAGGGCGAGCGCAGGATCCCGTCGAGAGTGCGCTCTTAGAGTTATCTATTTCTTGTTTAGATGTAGAAGATGATGATGTTGTTTTAGAAGTTGGATTTGGGGTTGGCGACGCTTTGATTCGGCTTTTGCCTATTCTTTCACGTGGTCGCTTGGCGGGCATTGATAGTGATGGCGAATCTGTGGCGGAGGCTCGTTCGATTTTACTGACCGAGTTTTCTCAATTTAAAGTAGATCTTAAAGAGGGCGTCGTGTCTCGTTTGCCTTTTGGTGATCGTTCTTTTACACGTGTGCTATGTCGCCAGGGTGTGGGCGCTTGGCTAAATCCGGCAAAAGGCTTGGCGGAAGTATTTAGAGTATTAGAACCCAAGGGTGCGTTTGCCTTAGTGTTGCCGTCCGCGGCTCGGTCGCAAGGCAAGATCTTTGGAAGCCTTGAGGTCAGAAATTTATTGCGGCAGGCAGGGTTTGATGAACCACGAGTTTGGGAAGGTGAGGGCCTCGTGGCTGGAACTTTGGCGATGCATGTGCGACGACCATGACGAGCGTTGATACCATCATCGCGTTGGCGACCGCTTCGGGTGAAGCAGGGGTTTGTATTTTGCGTTTGTCGGGTCCCCGAGCGGTAGAGCTGACTCAGAAATTATTTGTGGCGGGGGATGGGCGTTTGTTGCGTGAGCAAGCTCCGCGTTATATGGCGTACGGAACCCTCAGGTCTAGCTCGGGAACGTTATTAGATCAGGTTTTGGTGGTACGCTTTGAGGCGCCAGCATCGTACACAGGCGAGGAAGTGGTTGAAGTTCATGCGCACGGCGGAGTTTTTCATTCGCGCGCGTTATTGCAAGTGTTTTTGGATAGCGCTGCTGGACCCGGTGGTTTGCGATTGGCGCGGCCTGGCGAATTTACCCAGCGAGCGTTTGTGAATGGAAAATTGGATCTAACTCAAGCTGAGGCGGTGGCGGATCTCATACATTCGGGTGCTGCTTTGGCACAGCAGCTTGCCGCAAGGCAGTTGGGAGGGGGTCTTTTTGAGGAACTGGATGCGATTCGTAAAAAGCTGATCGCGGTCTTGGCTGAGAGCGAGGCGGCGTGTGATTTTCCAGAAGAGGAATCTCAATTTTCTATGCGTTCTGGATGGTTGAAAAGCATGATTGATGTCGCTTCTAGCATAGATCGATTGCTAGACACAGCCAAGGTGGGGCGCTTGGTGACTGAGGGCGCACGCGTGGTGTTATGTGGAGCTCCCAACGCAGGAAAAAGCAGCTTATTGAACGCGTGGTTGTCTCAGGATCGAAGTATTGTTCATAGTGAACCAGGCACGACGCGTGATTATGTTGAGGCGTATTCTCAAGTAGAAGGTGTGCCTTTGCTTTTGGTGGATACGGCGGGTCTGCGTGTCGCTGTTTCTGAAGTCGAGAACGAAGGGATACTACGATCGAAGCAACAATTGGAGCGGGCCGATTTGATTTTATGGCTCTTGGATCAGAGCGCACCTTTAGATTTGCAGCGCATGGAGTGGTTAGTCGAACTCAAGTGTTCGATATTGGTAGCCATGACAAAAACAGATAGAGTGGCTCTGTGGTCCGAGAGTGACCTTAAAAAAAATTTAGGTCCAGATTTTTATTCCAAACTCAAAGGACGCGTGGTTCCGGTGAGCGCCTTGCTGGGTGATGGGCTCGAAGCGTTGAAGTCCCGCGTGTTGGATTTGCTTACGGATGGAGCTTCGCTAAGCGTGACATCTCAGGTTATGTTGACAAAGTCTCGACACGAAAATGCTTTGAGGCGAGCACGTGAAGCGGTTGAGCATGCCTTGGCGACGTTGCACGCGAGCGCGTCCCCTGATCTAGTGGCTGTGGATACGCGTGTCGCGCTAGAGAGTGTTGGTGAAATCGTTGGTCTTACGAGTAGAGCGGATATTATTGAAGAGATTTTTAGAAGATTTTGCATAGGCAAGTAAGTCAAATAGAACTGTGGACAAGCGTTTAGGGAGATATAAAAATAAATGACGGGTGGCTATTTTTTGTAAATATGGACTGTTGTAATTTTGAAAGATGTTTTTTCAAGTATGACTAAAGTAGTACTTTAATTCGCGCTCAAAAACGACATAAGTGATTTAGTCGGATTTCGAAAATTTATTCGAAAAACGCTTATTTTTATGTATTTTTTGCTTATTATTTTTATTTCTTTCGCTAGTATCAAATCTTCTTGACGCACTATATATAGTGTGGTATTTTCTAAATCGCACTAGAGCTTGGGGGCGGATACAGTGTTTCGCAACGATCGGCCTAGCACCTTCCCAGGTGCTGACGAGCGAGCCCAAGCAAGGTGTGTATAAGTGGCGCTGAAAGGCGCTTTGAGGTCGCCCTTGACGACCCCGGATTTCACCTTCCTGACCTGAACCAAACCTGTAATACCGACGCGACTAACTGTTTAGACTAGGCGTAATACGTGAGGGTGCGCGCCTTCACATAATAAACCGATTTTATTGGGTAAGACAAATCGGTCCAAGTAATCTTTACTAATTAGTAAAGATTAGGGCCTCTTATCCGATAGTTCATTTTCATTTTTATCACCTTTTAATCCCTATGGAGGGGTCTATGTCCAAGTCGGCTAAGGTACCAGAACAGCAGTCGGTTAGTGCAACCCGTGGCGATAAGCCTGGTCTTAAGATTGATCGTTTCTATACGAAGGTGGGAGTCAGTGTTTGGGACACCGTCACGTGGGAAACACGGATTGCCGCGATCACCAATGAAAATGGAAAGGTGATTTTTGAGCAAAAAGACTGCGAGATTCCTAGTACCTGGTCGATGCTGGCCACCAATGTGGTGGTGAGCAAGTATTTTAGAGGAAAGCCCGGCACGCCCGAGCGTGAGACCAGCATACGGCAATTGGTTGGACGGGTTGCGAATACCTTTACCGACTGGGGTTGGGATGGTGGTTATTTCGCGGCGGAAGAAGATCGCGAGGCTTTTCGGGATGAACTTTCGTGGATTCTTCTGCATCAACACGCTGCTTTTAATTCTCCAGTTTGGTTTAACGTGGGGATAGAGCCCAAGCCACAATGCTCCGCCTGTTTTATTAATAGCGTGCAAGATAATATGCAGAGCATTTTGGGTTTAGCAAAAACTGAAGGCATGCTTTTTAAGCATGGCTCTGGCACCGGAACAAATTTAAGCCCATTACGTAGTAGCCGCGAACACTTAGCGGGTGGTGGTATTGCGAGTGGTCCAGTCAGCTTTATGAAAGGATTTGACGCTTTTGCTGGCGTGATCAAGAGTGGCGGAAAAACGCGCCGCGCCGCGAAGATGGTGATTTTGAATGTTGATCATCCAGATATTGTTGATTTTATCCAGTGCAAGGAACGCGAAGAAAAGAAAGCCTGGGCTTTGATTGATGCTGGTTACGATGGTAGCTTTACGGGCGAAGCATACGGAAGCGTCTTTTATCAAAACAGCAATAACAGTGTGCGTGTGACAGACGAGTTTATGCACGCGGTGACAGACGACAAAGAGTGGAGCACGCGGGCCATTGTGGGTGGGCATGCTGTCGATAATTATCGCGCTCGCGATCTAATGAAGATGATGGCTCAGAGCGCTTGGATCTGTGGTGATCCTGGCATGCAGTTTGATACCACAGTCAACCATTGGCACCCTTGCCCTAATACCGCCCGAATCAACGCTAGCAACCCTTGCAGCGAATACATGTTCTTAGACGACAGCGCTTGTAATCTTGCCAGTCTCAATTTGATGAAGTTTCGGCGGGCTGAGGACAATGAATTTGATCTGCCAGCCTTTAAGCACGCTTGCGAGATTGTGATTTTAGCGCAAGAAATTATTGTTGATTATGCGAGCTATCCTACGCCAGACATCGAGAAGAACTCGCACGCATTCAGGCCCTTGGGTATCGGCTATGCCAATTTGGGAGCTTTACTTATGGCACGGGGATTGCCCTATGATAGCGATGAAGGGCGTGCTTATTCTGGTGCCATCACAGCGCTATTAACAGGTCACAGCTATCGTCAAAGTAGTTTGATAGCCAAAAGCCATGGACCCTTTAGCGGGTTCGCTAAGAATCGCGAACCATTTCTACGCGTGATTAGACAACATCGGGATGCTGTCGAAAAGATTGATTCGAGCTTTGTGCCTGCCGAAATGCTAACGGACTCACGCAAGACTTGGGATGACTGCTTGTCGTATGGACAGCAGTGGGGCTTTAAAAATGCTCAGATCTCGGTTTTAGCGCCCACAGGGACCATTGGCTTTATGATGGATTGCGACACAACGGGAGTTGAGCCAGATTTGAGCCTGGTCAAATACAAGAAGTTGGTCGGTGGTGGGATGCTTAAGATCGTCAATAACACCGTGCCAGACGCTCTCCAACGACTTGGATATGATCCTAGTGAAGTTAAAAGCATCATCGAATACATTGATGAAAACGACACGATTGAAGGTGCCCCCTTCTTAAAAGATGAGCATTTGCCAGTTTTTGACTGCGCTTTTAAGCCTGTGAACGGGACGCGAAGCATTCATTGGATGGGCCACTTAAAGATGATGGGCTCGGTGCAGCCATTCTTAAGCGGCGCAATCAGCAAGACCGTGAATATGCCAGAGGATGTCACGGTCGATGAGATTATGACGGCGTATGGTGAAGCTTGGAAAATGGGCTTGAAAGCTTTGGCGATTTACCGCGATGGTTCGAAACGCAGCCAGCCCTTAAATACAAGTTTGGATAAATTAAAGAATACCACTGGCAAGAGTGGTGTAGCGGTTGCGGATGGAGCTCGTCCAGCTCGGCGACGTTTGCCAGATGAACGCAATGCCATCACTCATAAATTTAGCATCGCGGGGCACGAAGGTTATTTGACCGTGGGCTTGTATGAGGATGGTACCCCTGGCGAGATCTTTGTTACGATGGCCAAAGAAGGCTCGGCCGTGAGCGGTTTGGTTGATAGCATCGCGACTTTAACAAGTATCGCATTGCAATATGGCGTGCCCTTGAGTGTTTTGTGCAATAAGTTTGTGCATACACGCTTTGAGCCAAGCGGTTTTACGAACAACCCCAATATTCCAATCGCTAAATCAATCATGGACTATATGTTCCGGTGGTTATCTCACAAATACATGCGTACTGCGCCGATGGCCGAAGAACAGGTCGGGACCGATTCACCGAGCACAGGATTGGACACGGCCATCAAGGCTCCGAGCTCGGTGGCAGTGGCCCCTTTAGGCAAAGTGACGGTTGCTAGCAAAGAGGCGATCACTTTTCAAAATCAAAGTGACGCGCCACCTTGCAGCAGTTGTGGCAATGTGATGGTTCGCAGTGGGGCTTGCTATAAGTGCATGACTTGCGGAACCACCAGTGGTTGTTCTTGAGCGAGTATTTTTATTGCTAAAAGAAAAGGGAGCCTTCGGGCTCCTTTTTTGTTTAAAAACATTTTTTATTTTGAGAGGTCATTCTTTGTTGAATACAGACATTAAAATTCACGCGCCACTGATTCGCGAGGTGACGCGCGAGATATACAGAAGTCAGCTTCGCAGACCACAGACTCTGGGTTTGATCGCGGGTGGTATATTTTTATTGGACCTATTTTTATTTTGGACACTTCCCGTTCGGGCTTGGCAAGTATTAGTGATCTTGGATGGCATTCTATTGCTTACAATAGTCTTTGCGGTGTGGCTGTTAGGTGTGCATTACGAAGAGATTGCCGAGAAAAACTTTCAGCTTTTTTTTGGGGCACCCGCAAGTGTGAGTTTTGATGAGGAGGCCTATCATTTTCAAGCGTCTTGGGGCTCTGGAAGCATCGCGTGGAAACAATTTAATAGTTTTTGGCGACTAAAGAGCGCTTGGGTGCTCATGCAGCATTTGCCAGCAGGTTTTAGTGTGGTCTTACCTTTAGATCAGATTAATCAAGAGGTTCAGACTTTGATACTTACCAAGGCGACGCAACACGCGTGGCAAAAAAGAGGCCAAGAGCTATGAATGAGAATGATTTTGAAGGTGCGGGACCAAAGCAAATTTTAGTTTGCGCCTACGGTGCGGATTGTATGGCTAGCACCAAGCAAGCTTTTGGTAGTCATACCGCGATTTATGATGCGATCAAGGCGGCCAGAAACGCGAAGGGTTTGAATAAGAAAGTTTATGTGATTCGTACATCATGCCAGGGTTGGTGCGAATCGGCGCCGGTTTGTCAGGTGTTACCAGGGGGGCGTATTTTTAAAGATCTCAAGCCTGAGGAGGCTGGGAGTTTTGTGGATGCGTGTGTCAGTGGTTCGCCTGATTTTGATAATCGTTTGATCTGGGACTACGCTATTTCGAGAGACAGAAACTTAGAAAAAAATAAATAGAAATAGCATTAAATTACAATAGCTTTTCTGACTGAGACTACAATCACAGAACATTCTTTCAAGCAAAGCGTTAGTCTAATGGGAATGAGTGATTTTTTTCAAGAGGGTATTTTGAGACAGAACCGGTTTTTATTTTTAGCTTTAATGATTCTAGCTTCGTTGGGGAGATCCGCACCAAGTTACGGAACGCTGCGGGTAAGTTCGGCTAGCGCGATCATTTATCATGGCGCTGATTTGAACGCCAACGAAGAAGGCGTCGCTCCGCGGGGCAGTGTTTTTTTACTTAGAGCCGCGAGTCTGATTCATGGTTTTTATAAGATCGAGTACAAAGGGCATGTAAGTTACATTAATTCTGGTGACGTGGTGCTCTTGGATAGCAAGGGCAACCCGATCGACGAAGGGGATGAAGATGTTTTGCCATCACCCACGCCGCGGGTGACGATTTCAGCCACAAAAGCTCCTACCAATATTCCCACAAAAGTGCTGACCAATATTCCCACAAAAATGCCCACCTTGGTCGTGACCAAGGTTATCTCAACCCCCCTTGTTAGTGTTGTGGTGCCACCCGTCCCGATCAAGACAGTCGGAGATACGCAGATAGATCAAGAGCGGCAAGCTACCCCTCAATCGACATTGGTTCCAACTCGCGCGGCGACTTTGGTGGCGACGATCAATGCGACTCGGGTAAGTACTCTCGTACCGACAGCTTATCCAACCCGAGCACCGACATTTGGACCCACAGCTTATCCAACCCGCGTTTCTGTGGTTGCTCCTATTGCAGTGGCGACTCCACTTACGCGACAGGGTCGTGGCAAGGCGCTTCCCTCTCGCAATCAGGCCCGGGGGGTCGCGGGCGGAGTTCTTTTAGGTCAGGCGATGTTTAAGACGCAAGTGGCGCACTACAACGGTCCAAGTGAAAGAAAAGAAGGCCAACTATCGGCAGTGATGCTTTATCTTCCCTTGGGTGGTGGAAATTGTGTAGCGGTGCAGCCAGCTTTTAAACCTAATCCAGGTACGGCAGATTGTCGTTGTATCGAGAGCTCTGGGTTTGTGGGTCTAGGAGCAGAGATGAGGGTTGCGCGCTGGTTGCGCGTATTTGGGGATTGGACCGCATATCAACATAAGACAAAGGCTGCTGATAAGGGTGTCCCTGCTCCGTTAGTCAACGTGCCAGGCGGTGGCAACGTTCTTTTAGACACCAATGCATTTTATGTCATGGAAACACAAGGCTTGCGTTTGGGTCTAAAGGCCAGCTTGCCCTTTCCACACGTTGAGCCGTATGTGGGCGCAGGGCTTGGAAAATATTTTTGGAGCGCGCAGTACATGGACAGTGATCGCAGTGTCACTTATGGGGACGATAAAGGCGTGGCATTTGGTGTAACGGGTTTGCTGGGAGTGGATTTCACCTTTAACTATGGTCAGTCCGGGGTGTTTCGAGTCGGCCCCTTTGTTGAAGTAGGGGCGCCCGTCGTGAATCCGAGAGTTAAAGATATCGCTGGCTTGGGTGTTGAGTGGATTGACACGGTGGGTACGCCCGTGATGTTGCCTGTGCGCTACGGGATCTTGTTTGGCGTTGGTTTCTAAAAGCCTGATCAAAAAAATAAAAAGCCCTGGGACAAATTGCCCCAGGGCTTTTTATAAAATCATTCTATTTCTTTTTGGCCTTGCTTAACTTGGCCTTGGCGCTCTCGGGCAGATGATCACTGTCATTGATGGCAAAAGTATCTTGTTCCCCGGTGCGAATGCGTATCACTTGATTGAGCGGGTAAACAAAAATTTTGCCGTCGCCAGTTTCGCCGGTCTTGCAAGCTTCCGTGATGGCTTCAACCGCTTTTTTAGCCTCGGCGGGTCCGCTTACCACGCATTCAATCTTTAGTTTTGGTACAAGTGAAAGCGTCATTTGATCGCGGTAATGCTCCTTCACGCCACGTTGACGCCCGTGCCCCTGCACTTCGTAAACGGTGAGTCCGGGATAGTCAATCTCAAGTAGATTTTTTAGGACCTTCTTAAGCGCCCCCACTCTTACAATCGCTTCAACTTTTAACATGATTTTATTCCTCCTTGGGGGGCTTAAATCTCGTAGCCGGCTTCAGAATGCTGGGACAGGTCGAGGCCCAGTTCCTCGTCGCGTGAGCTCACGCGCGCGCCAAAGATCTTATCGACGATAAAGAGCAACAAGAGTGTACCGACGATGGCAATAAGCCAGCTATAGCCAATCGCTTCGAGTTGCGTCTTAATCAGGGGCCAGCCTGTGACGGTGACGGCTGCATTGACGGAAGGACTCGCAAAGACACCAGTTAACAGCGCCCCCAAGGTACCACCAATGCCGTGCACACCAAAAGCGTCTAAAGAGTCATCGTAGCCTAGTTTTTCTTTCAAGAAAACCGCACCATAGCAAACGAGTGACACGAGCAAGCCCATGATTGTGGCCGATTGAACCGTGATAAATCCCGCCGCGGGGGTGACAACCACTAAGCCCGCGACCGCGCCAGAGGCAAAGCCGAGCGCAGAAGGTTTCCCGTTACGTATCCATTCGATGATAGACCAGGTGAGCGCTGCTACGGCTGCTGCTGTGTTTGTGTTTAGAAACGCCACGGCGGCAAGACCATTGGCGGCGACGGCTGACCCAGCGTTGAAGCCGAACCAACCGAACCA
>JANLXT010000013.1:0-11546 GCA_031365225.1 candidate division FCPU426 bacterium | reverse complement strand
GCGGTCGGTGTGGCCGTAGGCGTCGCGGTTCGCGTAATCGTCGGGGACACGCTTGGCGTGATGGTCGATGTTGCTGTTTGCGTCGCTGTCGGCGTGATCGTGGGCGTATTGACCGGTGAATCAGTGAACGTCGGCGTGACGCTGGGTGTCGCGCTGGATGTCGCGCTAGGCGTGGCGGTACGGGTTATTGTGGGCGTCGCCGTCTGGCTTGCTGTCGATGTGCTCGTAGGCGTACGCGTCTGAGTCACCGTCTGGGTCGACGTCGGTGTGACTGTAGGCGTGGCGGTCCACGTGATGCTCTGGGTCGCGGTGAGTGTGACGGTAGGGGTTGCGGTTTGCGACATGCTTGGCGTCGCGGTCTGTGTCACCGAAGGCGTGGTGGTTTGTGTCGCGGTAGGAGTGACGGTTGGCGACGCGGTCCAAGTGATCGAGCGGGTTGCTGTGGGCGTCGCTGTCGGCGTGGCGGTTTGAGTCGCCGTGAAAGTGCTGGTGGGTGTTTGGGTTAAGGTTCCCGTCTGGGTCGACGTCGGTGTGGCGGTTAGCGTCACGCTTGGTGTGCTACTTTGTGTCGCCGTGGGCGTCGCCGTGGGTGAGGCTGTCCACGTGATGGATTGCGTCGCCGAAGGCGTGGCCGTGGGTGTAGCCGTGGGCGTGGCGCTCCGAGTGCTCGTCGGTGTGTGCGTCTGAGTCACCGATTGAGTCGGTGTAGGGCTTGGCGTGACCGACTGCGTGTTCGTCGGCGTCACCGTTTGCGTCACAGTGCGCGTCGGTGAAGCGCTTGGCGTTACAGTTTGCGTGACCGTGGGCGTAGTGGTCTGCGTCACTGACTGAGTCGGTGACGGACTTGGCGTGACCGTTCGGGTGATGGTTGGCGTTACCGTTTGCGTAACGGTGCGTGTGGGTGAAGCACTTGGCGTTACAGTTTGCGTGACCGTGGGCGTATGGGTCTGCGTCACCGACTGAGTCGGCGACGGGCTTGGCGTGACCGTTCGAGTGATGGTTGGCGTCACCGTTTGCGTCACAGTGCGCGTGGGCGAGGTTGTGGGTGTGGCAGTCTGAGTAGCCGTGGGTGTATAAGTCCGCGTCACGGTTTGGGTCGGTGACGGACTTGGCGTGACCGTTCGAGTGATGGTCGGCGTCACCGTTTGCGTCACAGTGCGTGTGGGTGACGGCGAGGGAGTATTCGTCTGGGTCGCGGTAGGCGTGTAGGTCCGCGTAGGACTGGGTGAAGGCGTATTGGTCGGGGTCGCAGTAGGTGTATACGTCCGCGTTGGGCTGGGCGAGGGCGTATTCGTCGGGGTGGCGCTGGGCGTGTACGTGCGCGTCGGGCTCGGCGAGGGGGTTTTGGTCGGGCTGGCGCTCGGCGTATAAGTAGGCGTGGCGCTCGGCGTATAAGTCCTGGTCGGACTGGGTGAAGGTGAATTGGTTGGGCTAGGCGTTCGAGTGGGGGTCGGCGTGACCGTGTCCGTGGGTGTGGGCGAACCCAAGACCAGGCAACTGATGTATTCAACATTGATCCTGCAATAATCAATCCGGGTAGGGTTGCCACTGGCGTGAAAGAACATGGTCAGTTGATTCAAGTCGGTCTGCGTCCAGCCGGCATTGTACGGCGTCAGGTCGAGCGTGGTGGTGGTCCATGTACCCGTCGCGGCGTATCCCATTCCCTTTTGATTTGGCACCACCACACCAGAAACTGGGATCATCCCCAACGTCGCGCCATCGGACACATTAAAGTCAACGTCGAGCTCATCACCCACGTCACCACTCCAGATGATGGTGGCGGTGACTTTGTAGATCGTCCCTAGCATCGGTCCCGCGCCAAGATTTTGCATGCTCCAGACCATGGCGTCAAAATTACTAGCGGCCCCACCAACACCATTCTGCACCCCGATCTCGGCCGGTGGTGGCCAAGACCCAAAACTTGTCCCTTCCCAATCCGGCGCGTCCGCGAGCAAGGTCCCTCCAACTTGAGCGGACGTGCTACAAGCAACTGGCGTATACGTGGGTGTCGCTGTCGGCAACGCACAGCTGATCGTCAGGTCCGGACCCGTGGCGCCGGCGATGCCCGTGTTGGATCCGATGACTTGAACTGTCGTACCAGGGATCGTGCCCACGTAACTCTGGATGACGCCCCACCAGCGTACGGTGACCGACGCGCTGGCCGCAAAAGGATCTGCCAGGGTCCACGTGACATTGGCCCCACTCTGCGCCCCACCGGCGTTGGCACCCAGATAAGTGATGTACGAAGGGATCACGTCTGTCACGACCGCTCCCGTCGCGGCAATGGTTCCCGTGTTGGTGACGGTCATGCTGAAGGTCACGGTGTTGCCACAGGTCAGCGTACTTAGGTTTGCCGACTTATTGATCTCTAGTTCTGTACAGATGGCCGGTCCATTGGGCACCGCTGGGAACGGTGCGCGGTAGTAGGCAAACTCGCA
The DNA here is from genome assembly GCA_031365225.1 of candidate division FCPU426 bacterium. Taxonomy (GTDB): domain Bacteria; phylum Oederibacteriota; class JAJYGY01; order JAJYGY01; family DAIDJD01; genus JANLXT01. The sequence continues at coordinate 9,108 of JANLXT010000013.1, read as the reverse complement.
GGCACAGGCGCCATTGTTGGTGCCGATACCCGATCCCGGCGAGGTCTCGTACGGCGTCAAGCCATGGTGCACCGTCCCATCGCACGGACTGGTGATCGCATAGGGCGAGCCCAACGTCTCTAGGTAAAACGGCTCGGTCCACGCGCTGTCATTAAAAGCCGGGTCGTACCACGTGGAAGGGGGCGCGGGGTCAAGTTGGTCCGAACGCTGATTATAGAGCTTCATGTTGCCAGCGTTGAACGCGTCTTCGCTCGAGTAACACCAGCTTGAGCCATCACTATAAAAGAACTGAAAGATCCACATCGCGCCAATGGCGGTATTCACATTTTCATTTAAAAACGCGATGGTGTTATTGCACGCCGAAAAAGACGCGGGATCGATCGGCACCGTGACCTGGCTGTTCCATGTTCCCAAGGCATAGTAATAAATAGGATTGCCGTTCACATAAAACGTACCGATATCATCCACGCGCACGGTCAATGAGACGCCTATCAAGGTCGCCGACTGCGCACGGCTGGCAACGCCCAGACCTAAGATGCCTAATAAAACAAGCAACGCTGTTTTACGGCGCAGGACTTGCGCTAGTGATCTCAGAGAGAATTTCTTCATCACACCCATACAAATTACAATAGGAACCAGTTCCAATATTTCTGCTTAAATACCGCTTAAGTATATCCAAAATTGAAGTGGACTGTAGAAAATGTGGACTGAAAAAACGTTGCTAGGCAACAATTTAACAAAATAACTCTAAGCACGGCCCTTCGAGTAATTTGCGAGGGCGGTTCAACCCAGCGGTGTGTACACAACCTTAGAAAAGCTTGCCACTTGATGGCACGGCTTGCCATTGCCAGTCGCATAGAGCCCAAAATAGATCCCAGTAAAACCACCGGCGACTTCTGTTGCGAGGTCCGCGGTTTTGGTAGTCCCGACATTATGTAATTTACCCGTTTGCTCGATAGAGAACGCGTAATCCAGCGCTTGAGCATCCACCCGTAATGTAACAGCTCCCTCGCTCAATGCCGTGCGCGACAACACCGAGCTCTTCCCTGCCAAACGTGTCTCGAGGACCAACTCTCTGCCGGCGTCACCATGGCGAACGCTCAGCGTGACGTGAAAATCCTCGTTCATGCGCAGCATCAGCCCAGCCTGCTCGTTGCTTTGCTCTGGCACAAATTCTAAATTTACACTAAACGAACATTGAAGATGGCGCTGACGGATCCCCACCCAACTTGGGCTGGCGGTCTGCGTTAGGTCAACTGCGGAACCCTTCAAGCGCAACGCATGGGCCTGCGTGTCCACTTGATAGTCGTCCATGCTTGGATTTCTAACAAAGTTCCATTCAGGCCGCAGGGTCGCGGTCGAAAATTCATCCGTCCAGGCCGTTTCAGGCGCGGGTGGGTTCATCCAATCCGCCGCGGGCATGCTCAGCTCGATTGCCGCACCCTCGTTGACATGCAACCACCCATCCGCATCCCAACGCAAAGGCGCAAGAAATGTTTCGCGTCCCAGATGATGCCGCTCTTTTTCTTGGGGACGAATTCCCAAAAAGACCAACCACCAAGAACCGTCTTCGGCCTCGACCCAATCACTGTGACCCGTTGCTTGGATAGGCTGCTGGGGCCGCGACGCGTGGCTCAAGATAGGATTTTGCGGGCAGGACTCAAAAGGGCCCCAGGGGGACCGGCTACGCCCAAGCACGACCGCGTGCCCATAGCTGGTTCCGCCTTCAGCGATCAAGAGATAGTAATACCCGTTGCGCCGGATCATGTGGGGCCCTTCAGGCCAGATCCCCCCCATGCCTTTCCACAGCTCACGCCATGGCCCGACACAAGTCAGGGTCTTCAGATCAAACTCGGCCTGCGCGACGGGTCCGTTCTCGGTGCCTTGGTGCATCGACATATAAGCTTTGCCATCGTCATCAAAGAACAGCGATGTATCAAAGCCTTCTTTCGAGAACCAGCTCGGCTGGCTCCAGGGGCCCGCGGGATCCTTGGCCGTCATCACAAAGTTGCCCTTGTCCCCGACATTGGTGCAAATGACATAAAACAAACCTTCGTGATACCGGATCGTCGGCGCCCAAAGACCGCCGTGCGCTCGGGCGCTAGAAAGATCCAAGGCGTTGTGCGCCTCTAAGACATGCCCTATCAATTTCCAGTTGAGCAGGTCTTTGCTGTGGTGAATGGGCAAGCCCGGAAAATACTCGAAGGTGCTGTTGATCAAGTAATAATCCGACCCCACCCGGCACACGGACGGATCAGGATAGAATCCAGGCAAGATCGGATTTTTAAACTGTTTGCCGACGTTTGAGCTCATGGCTTTTTGCTAAAGATCGTGGCGTTGATGCGATCTGCAATTCGCTTCAAAACTGGACCGGCCTTTTCTTTGCCTCTAAAGACCGTGTTCAATTCTGGATCGGCGATCGAAGTCACCATCTCGAGCCAGCGGGGATGCGCCGGAGAGTAAACCGCGTACTGAGGAGCCTTTACAAGAAAGCCCTTGTTTGCCGGAGGGCTGTTCTTTAAAAAGAGATCTTCTTTGACAAGCGCCATGATTGACGGCTGCACGTAACCGGTCGCCATGTACACACGCTGGCTCTCCTCGCTGGCCAAAAATTGAGCGACGCGCCAGGCCTTTGCCATATTTTTTGTCCCGCGATTGATGGCCCAACCCGAGCCCCCCGTGCCCCAACCGGGATGTTTCGCGCTGGGTCCTGAAGGATAAGCCACCATGTCCCATTCCAGATCTTTAGCGTTTCGCAAGCCCGGCACCAACCAAAGCCCCGAATGAAACATCGCTAAGCGACCAGCGGCAAACACCGTGGGCGCCATTTGGGCGATAGACCCAGCCCCCTGCTCGCCTTGCTGCGGCATGATCCTGTGAACATTCATCATGTCCGCCAAATACTGGATGGCTTCAATGGCGGCTGGCTCGTCAAGCGTGCACCGAGTCGGGTTTTTCCAATCGTTGACCAATCGCCCCCCATTCGAATAGATGGGCGTTGCCCAATCAAGGCCGTTGTCATCGATCGCATACACTTTAGAAAGTCCCTGCGCGTCGCGCTTGGTTAGTTTTTTGCCAGCGGCGATCATATCGGCCCACTTCCAATTATCTTTGGGATAGGGCAAACCTTCGTCGCGAAACATCTTTTTGTTGTAATAGACGCACGCCAGCGGCGCGGTGTCCTGCGGCAAAGCATAAACCTTGCCCCCAGCGCTGAAACGAGCCACAACCTCAGGATAGTGGGCTTTGATATCAAACTTATCCGTAGCGATCATGTCATCCAACGGTAACAACGCTCCCGCGTGCTGGATGGTCACAAAATTGCTTGTCTCGACCCAGATGACATCTGGCGCTACACCCGCGGCCATTTGGGTCAGTAATTTGTCCTGATAATTGCTGTAAGGGATAAAGACCGGTTCCGCGCGAATACCTTCTTTGCTCAGTAGGTCGGCAAGCCGGTCCTTGGTGATCTTAATGATGTCGGCGTCACCAAAGGTCGCCACCCGTATGATGTCGGTCGCCTCACCCTTGCCACATCCCGCGAGCGCGACTAACACGCCCAATGCTGCAATCCCTTTTACAAACCGCGATGTAGACATACCCACCCCTAAGAAAATAAAAACGGAAACAGTTCCAATGCTAGCTATAAAAAAACAAACGTTAAGCGAAGCGACCCGTGCTTTCGCGCACGACCAAGGTCACCGCAAAGTCGTGTCGCGCTGTAGCCGTGGCCTCGCGTTCGGATCCGGGTTGCAACAACCAGCGGCTGGCTTCGGCGGCCATGTCATGGATAGGCACCGATACCGTGGTCAAGCCCGGCCAATGTGTACCCGAATTAGGGATGTCATCAAAACCAACGACCGATACCTGCTTGGGAACGTTGATCCCTTTTTCTTGTACATGGCGCATAAAAGCCAGCGCCATCTCGTCATTGCCAAGGACCACTGCGCTGGGTCGGCTCACCGGGCTCACCCCAAGCCACTTGGTAGCGTAACTGCGACCCGCTTCACGGTCATAGATCATAAAGTGTATATCGGACGTGGGTAGCGTGATCCCCTGCTTGGCGAGGGCCTTGCGCAAGCCACGCAAACGATCTTGGGTGTCAACCGACTCACGCGGACCACCCACAAACGCGATACGCTTGTGCCCAAGGCTCAAAAGATGCGTGCCCACCAATTCTCCCGCACGTACGTTGTCCGCCCGGATGACCAAGCCCGCGCCGAAATCAGTGTCGGGCCCGATCAAAGCGATAGGCACGCCATGGCTGACAGCCAAGTCCACCAGTTCTTTTTCGCGCAAAGCCGCTCGGCCAAAGATCAAACCATCCACCCTGTGGTCCAAGATCAAATCACGGGTCATGTTCGCATCGTAACGCTCTTTGACCACCAAATTTGAAATGACCACCGATGTCCGCTGGGCAGTGCAGATCTCTTCAATACCCATCAAGATCTGACCACACCACTCGTTGCCACTGCTCTCGACGACCAACCCAAGGCTGCCAGCGCGTCGGCGCGAGAAGTTTTGCGCTGAAACCAGAGGACGATAACCCAACTGCTTAATGATCCCGGCCAAATGAGTTCGTGTCTTCTCGCTGATCGAGCCACCATTCAAAAAACGCGAGACCGTGCTTTTTGCCACGCCCGCCTTCTTTGCTACCGCGTTGATATTCGGTTTAGCGATCGCCACCCGAGCCCTCTTCTCTCAGACAAATTTCGCGCTCTATCGATTGATATATTGATTCAAGATATTCTGATAAAGCTCTTGCTGGCCGCTGATCTGTTTGGGTTCGCCATTGGCCGCGGCTAGGTCGCGCAACGCCACCAGATCCAAGCTCCCTTGCTCAAACTTGGCGCCATTGCCACTATCAAAGGACGCGTAGCGTTGCTTGCGCATGGCGGGTAGCGCCGATTGATTCAAAAGCATGTGGGCCACTTCTAAGCCGCGCGCGAAAGCGTCCATGCCACCGATGTGCCCTAAAAAGATGTCCTGCAGATCGGTGGAATTGCGTCTCGCTTTGGCGTCAAAATTCAAGCCGCCCGAACCCAGCCCTCCCGCCTTGAGCACGACCATCATGGCTTCGGTGCAATCGTAAAGATTCACGGGAAATTCGTCCGTGTCCCAGCCGTTTTGATAGTCGCCTTGATTGGCGTCAATGCTACCCAGCAGCCCCGCGTCGGCGGCGGTCTGCAGATCGTGCGCAAAAGTATGCCCAGCCAAGGTGGCATGGTTGTTTTCGATATTCAATTTAAAGTCTTTGTCCAAGCCATGCTGCCGCAAGAAGCCGATGACTGTCGCGGAATCAAAATCATACTGATGCTTGGATGGTTCCATGGGTTTGGGCTCGATCAAAAATGGGCCCTTGAAGCCCTGACTGCGCGCGTAATCACGAGCCTTGCCCAAGAACAGCGCCATGTGCGCCAACTCGCGCTTCATGTCGGTGTTGAGCAGGCTCATGTAGCCCTCACGCCCGCCCCAAAATACATAGTTCTCGCCGCCCAACGCGATGGTCGCGTCGATGGCGACTTTGACTTGCGCGGCGCCATGGGCCAGCACATCAAAATTTGGATTGGTTGAAGCGCCATTCATATAGCGTGGATGGCTAAAAAGATTCGCGGTGCCCCACAACAATTTAACGCCCGTGGCCTTTTGACGTCCTTTGGCTAGTTCGACGATGACCTGCAGGTTTTTTTCGGACTCGAGCACGCTGGCACCTTCGGGAGCCACGTCCCGGTCATGAAAGCACCAATACGGCACACCGAGCTTGGTAAAAAACTCAAAGGCTGCGTCGAGGGTGTCTTTGGCTTCTTGCATGGGGTCCTTGGCAGTCGCCCACGGAAAGGAACGGGTTCCAGGCCCAAAAGGATCACCGCCCGCGCCTTTAAACGTGTGCCAGTAACAGGCTGCGTAGCGCAGATGCTCTTGCATGGTCTTGTCGCCGACCTTTTTGTTTGCGTCGTAGTGCTTGAAAGCCAAGGGGTTGTCCGAAGCGATCCCCTCAAATTTTATCTGACCAATGCCTGGAAAATATTCTTTGTCCCCAATAAAAACTGCCGACATCTTCGCTCCGCGAAAGAGGTGTCTGATAAATTTAAAGCGCTCTTTGGATCTCGCGTAAAAGAAACTTATCCGTTGAGGGTCCGCGATCACATTTTCGCAAGGACCAAGTCTGAACGTGCTCTAGAGACTGCCCGGGTCGCAACGGAGTGACGGGTCCCAAAGTTTCTAGTTCCACATTATCATTTTTTGCCCATGTTTCTACATTGGAACCGTGATCAGGGTATTTTTTTTTTGGAACTGGCCTGGAACCGATCACCAAAAGCTTGGAATCGCGCCGATAGGCGATCCATCCCTGAGCTGACCAAATACCTATTTTTTGTGGGGTACGATTTTTAGACCCAATTTTAAAATGGAGCAAGTCAGTACCAAAACGCCATGCTTTATCGGCCAAATCCGTGTAAGGCCAGAGCGCCAAGCTACCCGCGACGCGCACGTCATCAGAAAAACGACCTCGCCGTGGCAGAGGCAAGAGAACTTCGCCCCCCGGTTTAAGCACAGTTAAGCCCCAAGCACCCACCGAACGCGTTCTTCGCCCAAGATTGGTCAGACGGTGGGAAACAATCACCCGAGGCAAGTTCGCGTGCATCCGAATGCCCAGCGTTTTTTGCAGACCGCTGGCACGCTCGGGTTTTTGGATCAGTTTGAATCCATTGGCTCCCCACGCTTGCCAGTCCACCGGCTGATTGTCGGGCACATAAGGCGTTTTTTCGGGCGTGTACCAAAAACGATGCCCGCCCATCGCTCGCCAAAGCTTAGTGCCCGCTTTAGGCGCCGTCTTATCAAAAACTTTGAGCTCGTTGCCTTGACCGTTCAAGCCAAAATGCAAGATGCGCGGGCCTGCGTCCAAGGCCGCGACTAAGTTGATACAACCGTTGTCCAAAGCGATGCAATGTTGCCATGCGCCATAAGCGCGCAGACTTCGAGTAGCAGTCACGAAAGCGTCACCGAGTGAGCGAAAACCTAGCTATCAAGATAGCACAAGTTTCCCCCTCTCCCAGCAGTGCTTTGAACGCTTCGGCGCCACCTTGACAGACCAGCCCTCATGCCCGATAAAGGTAGGACTTTAGCGACACCCCACCCAGCTAGTCTTGGAGCAGATCATGAGCGAAACCCCCGCAGCCAGTCCAGCCCCGGCGCCCGTTGCCCCCGCGGCACCCGCCAAGGCACCCGAGCCCCCGATAGAATTAGCGCCCGAAGGCATGCTCTGCGCGGTTTGCAACGAGCGCCTGCGCGTGGGCACCCGCTACAGCACGGTCATCGAATATGTTTGCAGCAAATTAAAAGACGAAGGCCCCATCTTGGCCGACAAATACGCCGATTGGCGCGATCATTGGGTAGCCAGCCGGGTGCAAAAGCCTAAGTAGTCCGCCCCCCGTCTAAGCATCAAAAAAAATCCCCCCAAGGCGGAAATGCCTTTGGGGGGATTTTTTTAAATCTCAGATAGGGGGCTCACTTAAACAAGATCACGTCCGCGCGACGATTGCGGCGCACGGCGTCTTCGTCATCGGAAAGATCAAGGAGCATCTCGTTGCTAAATCCAACCGCTCGCAGGCGTTCAGTGGCTATGTTTTGATCGTCTTCAAGATAACGTTTCACCGCCTGGGCACGGGCCGTCGACAGCTCTAGGTTTTTGTCTTGGTCCCCTTCTTTTGAGCAATGCCCCTGCACGACCAAGTTTAGCGCCGGATCCGCCCGCATCAGCTCGGCTATCAAGTCTAAGCGCGCGGTCATCTCACCCTGCAACTCCGCTTCACCTTTGCTGAACCACGTCGCGTGAATTCGGCGCGCGCTCTTTGTATCCAGGCAGCTCTCAAAAGCGCGACGCATGGTCTGAGGCTCAGGCAACACGCTTTCGACGCCGCCCGCTTCGACAATTCTTAGGTTAACGCGGACCTTCGCGAGATCTTCAACGCTCAACGCCGCGCCGTTCTTATTGGTTCCCTGCCAGCTGACACAGACCGGCGGGCCCCCTTTGCCTTGGGCGATGACCCACGGTTTCGCCTGACCCAAGCTGGCGTCAAGTTTCCACGCTTTGGGCTCCATCCCCTCCGTGACCTTGTACACCAGCGCACCCGAACCAGCCGCCAGCGGTTGAGTCGATGTCAGTCGGGGCACGATCAAAAACAATAACTCCCGACCGGGGATGGGCGTGTAGTTACCTTGAGAAAGCGGGGCGGATTCGTCAAGCTGTGACCCATTCACTGCCGGCAGCGTGAGCACATCCGAAAAAACCTGGCTGCTACCATCTTCTTTTTTGATGTTGAAAGCGTACTGAATAAAGGCCAAGCCGCTCTTACGCGCGGTTAGGTCCAAGCCTTTGATTTTTACGGTCGCGGGGTCAAAGACGAGCTCTTTAGGCAACGGGCCCTTGCCCGCCAGCGTACGAATGATGACTCCATCGGCCGCTTTAATGCTAAGGACCCACTCCTTGATTCCGACGGACATCTTCAACTCAGGCTTAAATTGAATCGCTTTGCTGACTGGGTCGAATGTTGGAGGCTTGCTCAATAGCTCGCGTGGTTTTATGGTTTTGGCGATCTGACCCGCGACCTGCATGCTCATGATCTTGCCACCGTCCACAGTGAAAACGTACTTTAACTCTTTGGCGTCCAAAACATTAACACCCTTGCTGTCCAGTCCATTCCACTTGAGAACGCGTGGCAAGACCCCCGAACCCGCGATCTCTTTCACCAAGGCGCCATCCTTAGACACGATCTGCAATTTCCATTCTTTAACCCCCGGAACACCGTGCTCTAGAAGAGTACTAAGGCGAAGCCCTCCCTTGCCGTCTGAAGATTGAGCGAACAAGGGCGCCGAGCGCTGTATCTCCCGCGGCGTGATTTGACTGCGTAGCTGCTGCACGCTGACGCTCTTGACCCCAAAATTATCGGTGATCGTGCTACGCAATCGGGCGTCCGCGTTGAGGTCCACCTTCCAGGGCAATTCGAGGGGCAAAACCCCCTCTCCCTTGAGCGTTTTTTTGACCGCGCCCGTCCCGTCCAAAAGCTCTAGTTTCCAAACTTGGGCCTGCGGCAGCGTCACCGCGTCCGC
>JANLXT010000011.1:0-3820 GCA_031365225.1 candidate division FCPU426 bacterium | reverse complement strand
AGATTAGAATTGAGGTTGGTCGTACTAGAGCCATTAAAGGTCGCGTAGTACAACGATGTTCCCGCAGCCATGTTGATCGAGGAGACTGCCGTGGGATTGAACTGAATGGTGCTACCCGCCCCAACAAAAGTTGTTCCCCCTGAAGTGCTAAAATTACCTTTCATGATATGCGTGAGACCCGCGGCGTCAAAAGTGCCGGCAGTCAGCGAGAAAGCGCCATTGACTGTCAGGGGCCAGGCAGCGCTTTGAAAGGTGCCCGCTGATTTATTGATGGTCAAGTTTCCACCCACGGTGAGCGCGTTGCCAAGATTCAAGGTGCCCACGTTGCTCAGCGTTAGATGATTAAGGATATTTCCGCCTGTCACGGTAAGCGTCGCGGCGAGTGGATTGTCCATGGTAATGGTGCCTGTCCCTTGGCTAAAGGTGCCGCTCAATGTCAGGGATTTTCGAACCACATGCGACGCGCTACTGGCGTTAAAGGTGCCGGTATTTTGAGTGAGGTCACCATTGACCGTGATAGGAAAGCCGACCGCGCTGAAAGATCCCCCTCCCGAATGGTTCAGTATCAAGTCGCCATTCATATTGAGCGCGGTCGCCAGCGACACCGCGCCCATTCCGTTCATGGTCACGTGGTTCAGGTTGGTAGCGGCACCAGGGCTAAAGTTCGTAGGTGTATTGCCGTTTAGCGTCAAGGTGCTGCTAGAGGCATTGTAGGTGGCGCTGCCTCCGACTGTAAAATTACCGCCCACCGTATGATTTCCAACGGATGCGTTAAAAATTCCAGCCGTTTGATTATAAACGCCGCTGACCCAGGTGTTGAAGCCATTGGCAAAAAATTGAAAGCCGGCGACTGTCATGTTGCCAGTAAGAGTCAGGTGGTTCATCAGATTGATCGTTTGCGTGCCGCCGATCGATAGATTGGCCAGTGTTGAAACGCCAGGATCAAAATTCATAGTCGCAAGAGCGGGAGACAGTAGCACCGTGCCTGTCCCAGCATTGAAAGTGCCTGCCCCCACCAGCGAAAAATTGTTGCCTTGAACCGTGAGTGTCTGCGCGCCAAGCATGAAAGTACCGGCCGAAAATACAAAGGGGCCCGTGCAGACAAGGCTGTTCGCGCCCATGTTGAAGGTGGAGCCCGCGCCTGATTGATTGATGCTGGCGAATGTCACGCCCGCCACGCCCAGGGTGATCACGTTTGTGTAACCAGGATTGATGTTGAGCGTTACATTCGGTGCGACCGCACCATTGATATTGCAAAATTTATTGCTCGTAGCGTCAAATTGAGCTGTGTCCCCGTTCGCCGGGACGCCTCCCGCCCAATTGGTGCCCGTGCCCCAATTATTGTCAGGGCCTGCGCCATTCCATATCTTTGTAGCGGCGCTCGCTGCGGACGCAAGCAAGAGCAGCCCCAGCGCTAGCGCGATGGGACGCATGAAGGTAGCTCTTAGCTGTTTCAGCCTTAAACTGATCTGAGACTCTTGTTCACGTTATGCGCGCTCCAAAAACAAGGCACCTGCCTACTTACGGACGACCACTTTCTTTAAGACGCGCGTGTTGGTCCCATAGATCGAGACGATATAGACCCCGCTCGCTACCACTTCGCCTTCGCTGTTACGCCCATTCCAGCTACAGCTATAGAGCACCCCTTTCACCACATCTAGCTCGGTGACAGGCCGCACCAGTTCGCCCGCGATATTAAATACTTTGACCGTCACTTTCTCGTCCCCTTGCGCCTTAAACCCGATCTGCAAGGGCGCGCCCGCCACAGGGTTGAATACGTTGGCCGACAAGAAGCCTTGGGCCGCGCCAAGCGTCATCGCGGTCAACGTCGCCCCACCCTCGACACCATTTTGGATCAGCTTGATCGGCGCGCCCGCGCGGCTTCCCTGCACGGGCAAGACAAAGGTGCCGTCCAAAGCGACCACGGTGGTCCCCAAAACAATGCCCCGATCATCCACCGCCTGCACCGTGGCGCCTGGGATGCCTGTGCCCAAAAGCACACTGCCATCGGTCATCACCGTGCCACTGCTGAGCAGAGGGCCAGCGCCAGTCAGCCCGGGGGTGATGGTCAATGACAACTCTTGGCCGTTAGAGACCACGGTGTAGGTTTGTCCCGTCACAAGAGCCGTGTTCACGGGGACCGCGACCAAGCCATTGGGACCGACCGTCGCCGACCCAAGCACTGGCTGGCCTAGTGGACCCGCGCCATCGGGATCAGGCCCCAAGATGGTCACAACATCGCCGGGCACGCCATTCAACGGGACATAGGTGGCGTTACCATCCACGATGACGGTGGATGTGATCGCCGGGGTGTAGAGAACGCCCGTGGTCGTGATGCCACTGCTCGGTCCCGTGGGGCTACCCGCCGTCACCGCGACAGTATCGCCAGGGGCCAAGGCTGAGCTGCTGATCGCAAAGGTTCCGTCGGGGCCAACCACACCGCTATCCCCTGAATATGCTCCGTTGACGATCACGTAGATGGTCGTCCCCGGGGCGCCGGTGCCGGTGATGATCACCGGTAAGGTCCCACCACGATAAACACCCGTCAAGACAGGCACCGCCGGAGTCTGAGTCGGGCTGGCCGTTTGTGACGGCGAGGCGCTCGGTGTTGAGGTAGATGACCTGACGGGCGTCGCGGTGTAAGTGCCTGTCACCGACGGGCTGACTGTCACTGTGATGGTCTTGGTGATGCTAGCCGTCGGGCTTGGGCTGACGCTCGGTGTCGGGCTGGGGCTGCCGGTCGGGGTGCTGGTCCGCGAAACACTCGCCGTCGCTGAAGGCGTCGGCGTATAAGTCGCGGTCCCTGTGTTCGTGGCCGTCCCCGTCGGGGACACGGTTTGCGTGATGGTCTGAGTCGTCGTGCGCGAGATGGTCTGAGTGATCGTAGGGGTGATCGTCAACGTGATGGATTGGGTCATGGTCGGTGTCACGGTCGGCGTCTGCGTACCAGTTGAAGTCCCAGTTATAGTAGCGGTCCCCGTAGGGGACACCGTCAGTGTGATCGTCTGGGTGCTGGTCCGTGTGATCGTCGGTGTCACGGTCTGAGTGGTCGTTTTGGTCACAGTCTCAGTAATCGTCTGCGACACCGTCGGCGTGACAGTTTGTGTGACAGTCCTTGTCATCGTCGGCGTGACAGTTTGCGTGATAGTCCGAGTGATCGTCGGTGTGATCGTCCGCGTCACACTCGGTGTTCCCGTATCGGAAGCGGTCCCCGTAGGAGACTCGGTGACAGTCTGCGTCACCGTGGGCGTTATCGTCTCAGTTATCGTTCGCGTGATTGTCTGGGTCACGGTCGGGGTGGTCGTCTGAGTGATTGTTTGCGTGATGGTCCGAGTGACCGTCGGCGTGATCGTCTCAGTTATCGTTCGCGTGATCGTCTGCGTCACGGTCGGCGTAATCGTCTCGGTGATGGTCGGCGTGATCGTCGGCGTCACGCTAGCCGTCGCTGAAGGCGTCGCGGTCCGGGTGATCGTCTCCGTAATCGTCTGAGTAACCGTGGGCGTGGCAGTAGGTGTCGCGGTCTGTGTGATTGTCTCGGTGATCGTCTGAGTGACCGTGGGCGTCGCCGAAGGCGTCGCCGTTTGCGTGATGGTGTCCGTGATTGTCTGAGTAACCGTGGGCGTCGCCGTCTGGGTGATGGTCTCCGTGATCGTCTGCGTCACGCTTGGCGTGGCCGACGGCGTCGCGGTTTGGGTGATGGTCTCCGTAATCGTCTGAGTGACCGTAGGTGTGGCCGACGGAGTCGCGGTTTGAGTAATCGTCTCGGTGACGGTTTGCGTGATCGTGGGCGTGGCCGACGGTGTAGCCGTCTGCGTAATCG
>JANLXT010000007.1:0-9331 GCA_031365225.1 candidate division FCPU426 bacterium | reverse complement strand
CCACGATCTTGGCGACTTGATCCCGACTGTCTAAAAACACCACATCGATATTAAAGCGCATGCCGACCGTATGGATGGTGGCGCAGGGCGTGATCAACAACGCCTCGTCCGCCTCGACACTTTGACGGTTCATCCAGCCTTGCACTCGTTCGATGCTGTGATCGGTTCGCTGAGCGCGTGCGACCAAGACCTTGCCAGCCTGATCTTTTATCTGAATTGAAAACATCTCACCACCCAAGCTCGGCCAAACGGATCCAGATGGGCGCAAAGAGCACCACAAACACCGCTGGCATGATACAGAACATAATAGGAAACAGCATCTTAAGAGGCGCTCGCGCCGCTTGGCGTTGGGCCGCGGCCAAGCGCAAGGCGCGTTGGCGTACTGCCTGTTCTTTAAGCGCGGGAGCTAGCGCCAGGCCACGTCGCTCGGCCATCAAAATAGACTCAACCGCCAAGCTTAGCTCATCCACATCCGCACGATCGGCCGCTTCTTTAAGTGCCCACGCCCGGCTCTGACCCACCCGCATGGCAGCCAAGGCCGCCTCAAGTTGACTGCGCAAGGGACCCACCTCAAGCCGCGGTGTGATGCGATGCAAAGATTGCTCAAAGCTTTGGCCTGCGCGAACGGCAGTCGCCAACAGATCCAACGCCTGTGGCAAAGCGCATCGCAATTGTTCTTTGCGACGCCGACCTTGTTCGCTCAAGCGACTGAAGGGCCAGATACCAAAAAAACAACCCAAGACCGCCAAGAACTCAAATCCAAGGGCATAAAACACAAGTACGCCTAAGAACGCCAGTGCCAACGCCGCTAGCGCAATCTCGCCAGGGCGCGCTTCGCTCTGGCCCGCGACTCGCGCCAGGATCTCCATGCGATCTTTCCAATCTTGCGGCAGAGCGGCCTCGAAGGCCAGCGCAGTTCTCGAACGCGCCAATCCTACCCAAGCACCCAGACGTTGGCGATCGGGGCGTTGATTTTGCAAGCGCGCTTGTGCCCGCCAGCGCTCCATTTGATCCAATATTTCTTGGCTAAAAAGCAGCGCGCTTAAAGCGATCAACGTCGCTACGCCTAGGCTTGGCAGAATCATAAGGTTCATACTGTTATCCGCGTGACAATTCGCAGCGCCCAAAATCCAAGCGCCTCGAGCAACACCGCGCCCAATAATAGCCCCCAGCCAAGCGGACGTCCCCAAAGAGGTTCGGTGAGTGCGGGATCCATGAGTGTCATCCCCGCAAAGAGGACCAAAGGCAAGGCTCCCACGATAAGCGCGGAGAGTCGACCCTGCGCAGTCAGCGCTTCGACCTGCGCCTGAAAACCCTCGCGCTCATGGGCTTGCTCAACTAAATGGTCCAAGATCTCGGCCAAGTTACCACCAATTTCTCGTTGAATTTGGACCGCGGTGGCAAGTGAACGCAAGCTATCGCGGACCAACGCCATGCGTGGGTCCAAGGCCAACGCGTCCAGCGTCAGCCCTAGGTCCGCCCCCAGACCAAGCCCGGCGTTAAAACTGGCCAAGGGGCCCAGCAACGCCTTGGGTGCCGTTGCTTGCGCCGAGTTAAATGCCTGTTCTAGGCTCTCACCAGCGCGCAAGGCGCCCCCCAACTGACTTAAAAGGCCCGGCCATGCTTTGGCGATTGCATGACGCTCGTGACGGCGCTGACGCCAACTTTGAGCGCGCTTTAGCTTAAGCCCAAGCGTGGCCCAGCGTTCGCCCAAACCCTTGGGCAAATCCACCTTATCCCAGGCAAAAATAAAAGCACCCGTGGCCAGGGCGGCCAGCAAGGCGCAGAGCATACGTAGCATTTTTTCCCTCTTTTTGAATAAACCTAATCGCCGCCAGATTACGCTAAACACCTAAAAAAGGCAAGGCTCCCTCTTTAAGGTCTGGCGTCCTTAGCATAGAATCAGCCATGCCCAATCCAAACGCCTTTGCCCGCGCCGAAGCCGCCCGAGCTCGTAGCGATTTTAAAAATGCCGAGCGCCTCTTTATGCTAGCGTCCAAAGAAGCGACCCAAAAGACTGACGCTCTTTTAGGCGCAGCGGATTGCCGGCGCTTGTTGGGTCGCTTCCCTCAGGCGATCCATGCGTACAAACAGGCCCTGCGACTTTTAAGCCAAGAACCTTCTCGCGCCCAAGACGCGCGCTGCGGCTTGGCCCTGGCCTTGCGAGCCAGTGGCAAACCTGCCCAAGCTGAAGCGCAACTACGCCAAGCCCTGCGTTTTTATCGCCACCAGCGGGACGCCCAAGGTTTGGCGTTCACCACCTGGGCGTTGGGTGGCACACTTCGCCTGACAGGAAAAATGTCCGAAGCCGCCCGCACGCTCAAAGAAGCGCTGGCGCGCCATCGGGCGCTCAAAGATAGCGAAGGGGCGAGCTACTGCCTTTGCGCCTTGGGTGGTGTGCACCGCATGCTAGGAAACGCGCTCGAGAGCCAACGGTTTTACCAAGCTGCCAACCGCGCCATGCGCGCCCGGCGCGACACCTTTGGCATCGCGTATAGCTTTTGTGGCTTGGGCAATAGCTGGCGCATGCGTGGCCAGCACAAACGGGCGCTAGGTTTTTTTGCGCGCGCCGAAAAGCATTACGCCAAGATCGGTGATATTGTCAGCTACGCTTACACCCTCTGGTCGCGCGCTAGCGCCCTTAAGATGCTGGGGCAGGGTCGCTTGGCGGCTACCGTCTTTGACAAAGCCGAAAAACTTTTTGCGCGCACGGGCGATGATCGCGGTCTGGCTTATGTCTCGCTGGGCCGGGCCGAGCTTGCCGCCTTGGCGCTCGATCCTAAGGCCAGCCTGCGGCACTTGCGCGCGGCTAAGCGTCAGGCCAGGGCCTACGCCTGGGAAACAGCCCATGTCAGAGCCTTGAAAAGCCTGCTGGCTGACCGCGGACCTGTTTCGTATCGTAAACTTGGGTCATCACTTCTAGTTAAAAGCTTGCCTATGAATTGGCCATAAACTCTATTTTTAGTTTTGTAATCCCTCTAACTAGGCCCACAATATCACAGTAATAGCTCGCCCCTTTTTTGGAGGTCGAAGTGGCCCAACGCAAGACAGCAAAGTCCGCTCAACCCAAGAAGCACCCGGCCCCCGCGCTCGCGGCAGACCCAGCGCGCCTCAGCTCAATCGACGCGTTGCGTGGTTTTGTCATGTTCTGGATCATGGGCGGCGACCAGATCTTTCCACTTTTGGCTAAGAATCTACCCTCACCTTTCATGCACACGATCGCCGCGCAGTTTGAACACGTTCCGTGGCACGGCTTGGTTTTTTATGACCTGATCTTTCCTACCTTCATGTTCTTGGCCGGCACGGCCATGCCTTTCTCATTTGGCAAGCACCTCGATGCGGGCGGAAGCCGCGGAGAGCTTTACGCCAAAGCTTTCAAGCGGTCCCTGGGGATCGTGGCGGCTGGGTTTATCTTTAACGGCATACTACGTTTTGAGGGGATCGAGAATTTTCGCCTACCCGGCGTCTTGCAGCGCATTGGTGTCACGTACTTCTTTGGTTCGATGATCTACCTGAGCTTTAACTTGCGTGGCCGTATCGCGTGGGTCACGGGTATCTTGCTGGGCTACTGGGCTCTCATGATGCTGATCCCCAACCCGCAGCTTGGCACCAGCGTTTTGACACCCGAGGGCAATCTAGCGGGTTACGTGGACCGCGTTTTGTTAAGTGGCCGCATGTGCTGCTATAACTTTGGCGACAACGAAGGGCTGCTTTCAACCTTGCCCGCCATCACCACCGTCGTCTTGGGTAGCTTTGCGGGTACTTGGTTGCACAGCAAACGGCCCCAGGCTAAAAAAGCGCTGGGCCTGGCGGGCGCGGGCCTCGCCGCAGTCGCCCTCGGCTATCTCTGGAGCCGTTGGTTTCCACTCAACAAAAACTTGTGGACCAGCTCGTTTGCCTTAGCGGCAGCTGGCTACAGCACTTTGATGCTAGCCCTCTTCTATTGGTTGATGGATATTCAGGGACGCAGGGCATGGGCTTTTGCGTTTATCGTGATCGGCATGAATTCTATTACCATCTACCTGGCCCAAGAGATCGTGGACTTTGCTGCCATCGCCAAGTTTTTTGTGGCTGGTTTAGCCCGCTTTGCGGGCGCTTACCAAGAACTGGTCATGGTCGCGGCAATGCTCACCGTCAAGATTGGCGCGTTGTATCTGCTCTGGAAGCAAAAGGTCTTTTTGCGGCTTTGATACTAAGCTTTCTTAAATAAAAAAAGAGCCCAGCAAACGCTGGGCTCTTTTTTTATCTTTTATTTAGCCTTACTTTGATGAGCGAAGCTCTAAGAGCTTGCGTGCTTTTTCCATATCGCGGCGAATGCTATGGGGATCGCTCGGCTCAAGATCCAGCGCTTGCTGCCAGACCGCGATCGCCTTCGGCAAATCACCCGCGACATAGGCGTCGATACCTTCACGATGCATGCGTTTGGACTCTTGAAGTATGCGCGGACGCAATTTTAGCAGGCGTGTTTTGGCCTCTTGGTCCTCGTCATCAAAGCGCAAGACCGCGCGGTACCGCGTAACACCGGTTCTCAGATCCCCTTCTTGCAGGGCGCTCACCGCTTCTTGCTTGAGAGCGGCCACACGCTTGCCCACGCCTTCGTTCAACGTTTTCTGAAGATCAAGCGCGTCTTTCAAGTTGGGGTCGTAATTAAAGATCTCTTCTAGCTTCTTGCGCGCGGACAAAAACTCACCGCCCTTATACAAGTCTTTAGCTTCTTGGATCTTTTTGGCAAAGACCGTCCGCAATTCGCGGCTACCGCCCTTGGCCTTATCCGCTTGAATGCGTTTTTCGATCTCGGCCAAGGTCGCATTGACCTCGGGTGCCTTGCCAAAGCTAGGCATGACCTTCAAGACATGCTTGAGCGCCACTTTAGCCTCGTACCAGTCTTTTTTATCAAAGGCGGCCATGCCGTCTTTGTATTCAAGTTCGGCGGTAGCGCTGTTGCCGCCCGCTTCGATGATGATCTTGCTACCAAAGAGACTGTCGCTCAAATAGAGCGTGGCCCCAATACGATGGGTGCGGCTCATCTCACCCAAAGGCACGTAGGCGTAATCAATGCGCAAGTCGCCCATGCGCAGGCCCGCGCCAAAGCTAAGCCCGCTGTCCAAGGCAGAACCCTCGCCTTGCGCCATGCGCCAGCCTGTGCGTACGGTGTAGGTCCCTAAGAAACTCGCTTCCGCGCCCAAACGCAAGACGCCATCGCCATCCGTGGGGCGTGCCCATTCACTCGCCAGCTGCAAGCCCCGGCGCGCGCTTGCCCAGCCCAATCCAAGCCTTGTCTGCGTTGGCGCGTTGCCCGTGGCGTCACCACCAGCTTTGATGCCATTGGCGGCCGCGCCTAGGCGCAATCCCCAGGGGCCTTGGTACATCGCGCCCACGCTGCCACTATAGAGATTAGACGAGTAAGTGCCCAAGGTCTCTTGGCTAACGCTCAATGCCCCGCCAAGTTGCACGGTGTCCGCCCAATAACCCTGCGCATAACCCAAGCTGCCAGCATAGGCGCTGTCTTGAGTGGTGTCGATCAGCGCACCCGCGGCGTTTCTATTTTCAAAACTACCAAAAGAAAAATAACGCAGCCCCACACCGAGCGCGCCCTCACCCACCCGCCGACCATAGCCCAGGCGCTCTTCGCGCATGCCCAAGGCGCTGTTCCACTCGTTGTGCGCGAAAGAAAGCTCTGGCTCGATGATACTGTTCAAGCCCGCGGGATTGGATTGCAACGCGGCGTTGCCTTCCGCCATGACCACGACCGCCTCACCCAGGCCCGCAGCGCGAGCGTCCGCGTCTAACGCCAACCACGGTTGACTTATGCGTGAGGCGCCAAAAAGGGTGACCTGAGCCTGTCCCGCCGATAGTGAGCTTGCCAAAACAAAAGTTGCCAGCGAGCCTAAAGCAAAAATACGTAAGATCAATGGATCACCTTGAATTTTCCGGTAGTGGCGGAGCCATCTGCCTGAACCATGCGATAGAGATACGCGCCGGTCGTGATATTGCTCACGTCAGCGCAGGTGGTTTGAGCGCCAATGCCCGCGCTATCCTCAAACCGTGCGGCCAGCTGCATGGCCATGTTGTAGACCTCGATCACGACTTTGCCTGCGGACGGGCTAAAGTAAGAGAAGCAGATCTGCTTATCTGCGGGCGAGGGATACGCAACCGGCTTGCCGGGCCCCGAGCTGATAGGGGTTGGGGTAGGGGTCTGGGCATAGCTGACTTTGCGCACCTTGCTGTTGTAACTATCTAAGAAAACAAGGTCATTGGCAGTGTCCAAAAATCCCTGCCCAGGTGAATAAAGTTGCGCTAGCAATGAGCCACCACCATCCCCGCTAAAGCCCTGCAATCCCGAGCCAGCGACCGTCGTGATGATGCCGGTGAGCTTGTCCACTTTGCGCACCCGATTATTGCCGCTATCAGCAATATATAGGTTGCCCAGCACATCAAACCAAAGCGAACGAGGGGAATTAAGCGCGGCCGCGGTAGCAAGCCCACCGTCACCCCTGTAGCCCGCCTGCGAAGGTCCCAAGCCCGCGACCGTGCTCACCAGCGAATTGGTCAAGTCGACCTTGCGAATAACATGGTTGTAGGTATCGGCAACATAAAGGTCACCCAAGACGTCCACCGTGATACCGCTCATGCCGTTAAAAAGTGAATTGGCAAGATCAACGTCCTTGTAACCCGAGCCCCCTTGTCCCGTGACCGTTGTAATGATGTCGGTGGTGGTATCCACGACGCGGATAAGGCTATTCTCGCCATCCACGATATAAACTTTGCCCGGTGCGCACGCCAGTCCGTAGACGTAGCCTAGATCGCACGTGGTAGCTGTCACGCCGTCTGGTCCCGAGGCCTCGCTACCCGTTCCCGCAAATTGACTGACCGATGTGAAGGCCGCGTTGATCTTACGAACTACAAAATTGTCGCCATCCGCAAAATAAACAGCCCCACTGGCGTCTTTGGCCATGGCGCCAACATAAGTCAGTGTCACCGCGGTCAAGGGTGTCGGTGACGTGGGCGGCCCCGCCCAATCACCCGACCAACCGCTGGCGCCCGTGCCCAAGAACGCGCTCATCATCTTGGTCGAGGCGTTGTAGCGCCATATCCTCGCACCGTTGTCCGCGACCAGGATGTCACCCCCACTGATCGGGACCATGGCTTGGGGGCTCTGCAGGGGGAAATTATCCGCCTGCCCACCCCCACCGATATTGCCCCCAGCAACGGTCGTGATGACTCTGGTGATCGCGTTCACTTTTCGGACCACGCCATTATTTTGATCGGCGAGGATCATGTCGTCGTTGCCAGCCAGGCTGAGCCCTTGCACCGCCGAGATGTCCGCGGCCATGGCGGGGCCATTGTCGCCCGAATAACCATAAACACCAGTCCCGGCGACGGTCGTGATTTTTAAGCTGCTATAATCAATCCGGCGCACACGATAGTTATAGGCGTCTGAAAAAAATACGTTGCCGCTTGGATCCACGACCAGGCCGGATGCGACATAGATCTTCGCGAGGGTAGCTAGACCACCATCACCGCTATAACCGCCTCCCACGCCTATGCCCGCAACAGTGCTGATGGTCCCGCCTGACGCGGGCGTCACTTTACGCACTCGATAGTAGGTCCCGATATAAAGGCTATTGTTCGTGGGATTGAAAGCTACGGACAAAGGAACATAGAGAGAAGCGATGCTGCCAGGCCCCGCGTCACCCGTCGATCCAGTCCCATAGGCGCCATTACCAGCCACGGTGGTGATATTGCCAAACCCAACATTAAAATATCGCACTCGCAGATTATTGTAGTCCACAAACCAGACTTGATTATTGTTGACGGTGATCGCGCTGGGAGAATTGAGCGAAGCCAATATTGCGGGGCCTCCGTCACCGTAGTATCCGCTTAAACCGTTGCCCGCGATCGTTTGTATCAGCCCAGTCTTAAGATCCACCCGCCGAATGCGTTGATTGTAGGTGTCGCTGATATAAAGGTACTCGTTGTATCCGCCAACATAACTGATGCCACTGGGGTTGTTTAGCCTGGCCGCCGTGGCGGGTCCACCATCGCCCGAAAAGCCCGCTGAACCCGTGCCTGCCACCGAAGTCATGATGCCAGTGCCACCGTCAATGCGCCAAACGCGGTTGGCCGAAGGGTCACTAAAATAGATGTTGCCGACACCATCGGCGACGACGTAGCGGGGATAGTAGAGGGGGGTCGCCAGGGCGGGCACCCCGTCCTGCACCGTCAAGCCGATGAGCGTCTGGATGATCCCGTTGCTGGCTGTCGCCGAATGGGCGCCAGCGGCAAGGAACAGTGCTGTAGCTAGGATGAGTTTTTTCATAGGCGCAAAGTATAGCGGTTTAGCAGGTTTTTGCTAGGTATTTTTAGTCACAGGCGGTGTGCCGAAAGCGTTTAAAGCTACCTAAATAATCTTAAATCCCGCGGCTTTGGCGTCCGTGGCAAACATCTTGACCGTGTCGAGGGAGAGGCCTGCCAGATCCGCCCCGATGAGGCCAGCTTTCTTGAGGATGTCATTGGTGACCGTGATAATGGGGCATCCAATTTGTGCGGCTTGAAAAAGGTTGAGCAATTCACGGGTGCTAGCCCAGAGCAGTTCACAGCCCGCTTTCGTCTGACAAATTTTTAGCGCCTCGGTCATCAGTGGGACAGGGTCACGGCCCGTGTCCGCGATGCGGCCCGCAAACACCGAGACGATCGAAGGCGCGCCGCTTTTAAGGGCGCCGACCACTTCGCGCACCTGCTCAAGCGAGAGCAAAGCGGTCACGTTTAATTTGATACCATCCGCCGCAAGCTTGCTGACCAAGCCCGCAGACGAGTGACCCAAGGTGTTGGTCACGGGTATCTTTACATAAACATTGTCACCCCACGCGGCGATCGCGCGCGCTTCGGCTTCCATGCTGACAAAATCATCGGTGAAGACCTCAAAAGAGATCGGCACGTCCTTTATCTGTGACAAGACTTCAGCCGCGAACTTGGGGTAGTCGCTGATGCCCGCTTTGCGCATCAAGGTTGGGTTGGTGGTCAGGCCTTTGACCACACCCTGCCGATAGATCTGCAACATGCTCGCTAGGTCTGCGCCATCGGCAAAGATCTTTATGTTTAGGTCTTTAAGAGACAATTTATTACTCCCTGCTTTGAAGGATCTGATGGATGGCCGCGCTCAGGTCTGGCGCGGCATGCTCGGGCTGGCTGCTTCCCCGTTTGGCGGCGGATTCTGGCGTCGCGATCAGTATGCTACGCACACTCGCGGCTTGAGCGCATTGTACATCGCTGTCCTGATCACCCAGCATCCAGCTTGCCGCCAGATCCAGATCGTGCTCGGCGGCGGCCT
>JANLXT010000338.1:0-15036 GCA_031365225.1 candidate division FCPU426 bacterium | reverse complement strand
ACCAAACCCTTGCGAAGATTGCCAAGGTCGGCGACCGCTTTGGGTAAGCCCAGCTCTTCCACGGTTTTGATCTTTGTGGGAATCGTGCGATAGACGGCGCCGATGCCCTGCTGATTGTAGAAAACGTTGCCCCTAAACCGCGACAAGCCGGGCACTTCGTACGCATAGTCAAAATCATGCCTAGTTTTGCTCAAGGTCCATTGTTCATCGTTCATCGTTTCACTAATCAACTTCTCAAGCACCTCTTTGGTCAAAGTCAACGGCGCCAGTGGTTCAAGCGAACCACGTTTACGGATCATGGGATGATTGCCTATGGTCAGGTGCAGATCGGACGCGCCATCGGCCACCATCTTAGCGAACATGCTATCAATGCTAGGCATCAGAGCTCCTCTGCCAAGAGCTCATCCATCAGCTGTTTTGTGATCATCTGGCGATCCACGAGCGCTTTAAGCGACGCAGACAGAGTCATCATGCCATCGCGCATGCCGGTGGCTAGCAGCGAGCCAAGCTTGTGGTACTCGTTGGATACGATCACATTGGCCACGGCCAAGGTGTTGACCAGCACCTCAAAAGCCGGGATCAGCTCTTTGCCAGTGGCGTCGGGAATCAGGCGCTGCGAGATGATCCCGACGAGCGCTTCGCTAAGACTGGTGGCGGCTTGGGCCCGCTCGGCCGAAGGGAACATGTTGATGACACGTGATATCGTGGCCGCGGCGCTGTTGGTGTGCAAGGTACCAATGACCAAGTGACCCGTCTCGGCCGCGGTGAGGGCAAGGCTCATGGTCTCGGTGTCGCGCATTTCACCGACCACGATGATATCGGGATCCTCACGCAGGGCGCCACGCAAGGCCGCCGCAAAGCTATCGGTGTGGGGGCCCACGGCCCGTTGGTTGACCAAGCATTTTTTGCGCGGGTGCAAGAACTCAATAGGGTCTTCGATCGTGATGATGTGGTCATCGCGGCGGGCGTTGATATAGTCAATCAAAGCGGCGGCCGTGGTGCTCTTGCCCGAGCGGCCCGGACCCGTGATAAGAATCAGCCCCTGATGCGATTCGGCAAAGCGATTAAGGATCGGTGGCAGACCCAACTCTTCGACCGAGGCGATGGTCCGGCTAAAACGACGCGCCACCAAGCCCCAGCCTTTGCTCTCTTTAAAGATATTCAAACGAAATCGGTCACCCGCGGGCAAGGTCGTGCTTGTGTCAATTTCAAGCGTCTCACGCAGCTTCGCGTTGAGCTCAGGATCAAGAAACTCGGTGATCATGGCGTCGGTGTCCGCGGCGCTCAAGGGCCCGTCCGACACGGCTTTCAATTGCCCTAACACTCGTACATACACTGGTGAATCGGCGCCAATATGCAGATCCGATGCGTGCATATCCACAGCTTTTTGAAGGTGTTGATCTAGGATCGACATAGACGGCACAAGCAAGAGAATACGTTGATGATAGTCTAAAACCGGTGGCGGCGTACTTTAGTTATTTGGCTTTGATCCCCATCGCCTTGGGCAATTTTCTCAGCTGTTGGGCGTAGGCTTTGGCCTGGGGATGCTCTGGCTGCAAGGCCAACGCCGCGTCAAACGACTGGAGTGCCTGCTCTTTGTCACCCAGCATCACGGCGACTGCCCCTAGATTGTAATGGCCTTCCACTTGGTGTGGCAGATACTTGGTCAGGCGTTTATAGAACTGGGCCGCTTGGGTGAACTGACCGCGACTGTAATAGATGTTACCCAAATTGTTGAGCGCGTTGGCATAGCGCGGATTGATATCTAAGACTTTTTCAAAAGCGGCCTGCGCCAAGTCTTGGTCGGCTTGCGCATGGGTGCGAGCGTGGCGAGTTGTGTAGGTGTAGCCCAAGTTGTACCAGGCCTCAATAAAATCGGGATAGATCTCAATCCCTTTTTTGAATTCAGCCTCAGCGAGATCATCGCGACCGATCAGGTTGTACATGCTACCCAGATAAAGCGTCAACTCGACCCGCTGGGTGCCGCTAAAACCAAAGGCTCGAGCTTTTTCGTAAAAATTGATCGCTGTGGCGGGCGACTGGTTTGTGTCTTTGTAAACGTTGGCGACTTTAGCCAAATTTGATGAAGCGAACCAAGCTAAAGGCGTCGCGCTCACGACCCCTGCTAGGACCACCCCCATGAACAGTGACCAACGATCATGCGGGGGCGTGACCGCTGGCTCTAAGCTAAGATCAAGCCCTTGGTCGCCACTCTCCAACGCCAACCACGCAAAACAGAGCCAGGCCCATTGCTGGGTGGCGAGCACGCGCCAGGGAAAATTAGTGAGTGAACTAACCCCAAAGGCCAAGACCAGGCCCATAAAACCGATCCCCAGCACGCGGCGGCGGGCCTGATCTGCCGAATGGGCCGAGCTCAGCAACTGCCAAGCACCCCACCCAAAATAGCCCCAAAATGCCATGAATGCGGCCAAACCAAGCAGGCCAGTTTCGGCAAAATTTTGAAGGGGGTCATTATGTGCATAAAGCTCAACATGGGGTTCAACTAACGCAACTCGTCGATCCCCCGCGCTTTCCCAACGTTTCCACACTTCACTTTGAGCGCGCGCGGTAAACATGGCATGGTTGCCAAATCCCACGCCAAAGAGCGGGTGGCTCCAGCCCAGATCCGCCGCGGCGCGCCAATAAAATAGACGCACCACCCATGTATCGGACTGGCGGTCACCCAGCGTTCGGATGCGTGTGCTAACTGCGTCACTGATTTTGAGCGTCGAGGCCACCGGCCCGACTTTTAAAAGGGCGTGCTCTGGGGCGACCACGCGCAAACCCAAGGCGCCCAACAGTCCCAGCAGTCCCAATCCTAGCGCCAACCCATTGGCCAGCAGCAAGCTTCGTTGGGCCTTCAGCGATTCCCAGCCCAAGACTCGCCAAACCAAGAGCGTGCCAACCACGGCGGACAGCAACAATCCCAAATAGGCACCACG
The DNA here is from genome assembly GCA_031365225.1 of candidate division FCPU426 bacterium. Taxonomy (GTDB): domain Bacteria; phylum Oederibacteriota; class JAJYGY01; order JAJYGY01; family DAIDJD01; genus JANLXT01. Next base: position 12,094 of record JANLXT010000338.1, on the reverse strand, counting down.
CCCTTGCGCCACGATGATCAATCCGACGACGCAATAGAGCAGGCTCAGCCAAAGCCAACGCAGTGGCGCTTTGCGTCCCGCCCAGACAAAGAGCCCACCCAGCGCGCCCCAAAACAAATAAACTTTAGCGAAGGCCACGACAACCGAAGGCTGGCCTCCATACAGAAGCAAGATCAAAACCACCGGAAGGAGAAGCATCGTCCAAGCCGCTGTTTTAAACCCTCCGCGCAGGTCCCAACCTTTGGGCCCTAGGACCGCGAGCAAGGGAAGCAAGAGCGTCAAGTGGGCCGAAAAATAATCCGGATTACCCAGACAGCTATAGACCCGGACTTCACCAAAACTTGTCCAGCGGACCATGTCCAGTGGCAGACCTAATTGGCGTCCAAGCGTTTGATCTAAAAATTGAAACAAGCCATAAAAGATTAAAACGAGATGCGCGACAAGGACTGTCCACAAGAGCTTGCGACGCGCCGCAGAAGTCTCAAGGGCCCAAACCAGCGCCGCCAAGCCCGATGCCAATAAAGGCGCGCTGCGTTCAAGCGGTAGTAACATATTGCTTGGCAAAGCAAGCGCTGCCCCCACAAGGGATAACGCAGTCGTTGCGAGCAGGAAGCCCCCCGTCCAAACCCACGGGCGGCGGCGGGCCAACAAGGGCGCCAATCGAGCACGCAACGGCCAAGCCAACGCCAACATGAACCCAGCATAAAAGAGCGCGGCCTGAGTTTTGGGCCCCTCAAAGGCCTCGTTGGCGGGCAACCAAAAAAATAACAGTCCAGCGACATAAAAGGCCTGCAGGGCAAGCAGTCGCAGACGATCCAAGATGCGGGAGAAGCGTAAGCTCATACCGCCAGCCTATAAGAGAGTAGGCGTTTTAGGCTAGTCCTAGTTTTAGGTGTTTTTGCCACCCGCGCCCGCATTGACCCGGGCGTTTAGCCTGTGATAAAACACTTAGGTTAATTCCCCGGAGGAATCGCATGCCCACAGAACTAGACCTGTCCATTGGTCAAAAATTAGTCGACGAACGGATGATCACTGCCGATCAACTGGCCCAAGCCAAGGCCAGCATGGCCGCCAACGGGGGTTCGATCGGTCTCAATCTGGCGATGAGTGGCGCCATCAACGAAGAAGAAGTCGCGCGCTACATCGCCTTGCAGACTGGCCTAGAATATTTGAATCTACCCGAAACGCAGGTCGACCCCGAGGCCCTCAAGCTTGTTAGCACCACGACCGCGACCCGCCTTGGTATTTTGCCCATTGAGCGCAAACCGTCGGCCTTAAAAGTCGCGTGCATTGATCCGGGCATCGATGGCATGGATCAGTTGTCCAAGGACTTGCGTTTTAAGACGGGGCTGGCGCTTGAGTTTGGCATCGCGCCCGAAGGCTATCTGCGTTACTACCAAGAATATTATTACAACCAGCTAAAACAAATGGGCATCGAAGCCAGCGATGGTGGCGTGGGATCGCCCGCCGTGTCCACGGGTGGCAGCGCCAACGCGGTGAGCGCCGAAGCACCCGCGGGACAAATCGGCGGCAAGAAAGAAGCGCCCAAAGATGAGATGGATTTAAAATCAATCATGGAAAAAGCCGGCAGTGAGGCCGAGCTCACCATGCTTGACGAAAAAAAGAGCGATGACGAGCTTAGCAGCGACAACGTCGCCGATGACAGCATGGTCATCAAGATGTGCAACCAGATGATTGCCGATGCCGTGGTCCGCAAGGCTAGCGACATCCATTACGAGCCCTTCGAAAAAGAGATCATTGTTCGTTTTCGTATCGATGGTGCGCTACGCGCCCAGCCCGCCCCGCCCGTGAGCTTTCGACGGGCGATTGTGGCGCGCTTCAAGGTCATGGCCAAGCTCAATATCATGGAACGCCGTAAACCCCAAGACGGACGCATCAAGATCATGGTGCATGGCCGAAAAATTGATCTGCGCGTCGCCACTTGCCCTGTGCTGTGGGGCGAAAAAGTTGTCATGCGTATTTTGGACCAAGAGAACCTACAGACGGACTTGAACAAATTAGGCTTTGAGCCTGAGGATTTGGCGCGTTTTAAAGAGGCCATCTTCAACCCCTACGGCATTGTGCTGGTGACTGGGCCCACAGGGTCCGGCAAGACCGTGACGCTCTACTCGGCGCTATCGACCGTGCAAGATCCCGAAGATAACATCATGACCGCCGAAGATCCAATCGAGTACAACTTGGTCGGCATCAACCAGGTGCCTGTCAATCCAGAGATCGGGATGACATTCCCCGCCGCGCTCAAGTCATTTTTGCGTTGCGACCCAGACATCATCTTGGTGGGTGAGATCCGTGATATTGAGACGGGTTCCATCGCGATCAAGGCCGCCATGACAGGCCACTTGGTCATCTCGACCATGCACACCAATGACGCGCCCTCGGCCGTCAATCGTATGGTGGACATGGGTGTTGATCCTTTTTATATCGGCACGGCGGTCAAGGCCATCATCGCCCAACGCTTGATGCGCAAGATCTGTCAGCAGTGCAAAAAAGAGATTGAGATCACCACCGATCTGCTCGATAGCATGAAGATCCCGCATGACTTTTTTGGTGATAACAAGATTTACGAGCGCGGCCCTGGTTGCAGCGCCTGCAATGGCACCGGGCACAAAGGGCGATCTGCCATTTACGAGGTCATGCCCTTCACCGAAGAAGTCATCAAGCAAGTGCTTAAGCGAGCCACTGCTCAAGAGCTGAAAGACCTAGCGATCAAAGAAGGCATGAATTCTTTGAGGACCTCCGCCCTGAAAAAAGTCCGCGCAGGGCTTTGCAGCTTGTCGGGTGTGGCTGAAATGACCTCGGCTGATTAGTGAGTAAGCGCACCGCTCTGTGCGCCCAAACAAGCCGCTCCGCGATACGCGGGGCGGCTTGTTATTTGGTGGGTATCAGCATGGCCTTGGGGGCCTGCGCGCCTGTGTCGCCGTATTATCAGGGCGTCACCCGTGTGTCAGATCAAAGCCAAACACCACCCCACACGATGGGCGTCGGCGAAAGCGGGCACACCTTGCGAGTGCTCTTGCATCGTGGTGCCAAGGGTTTGCGCCTGTCATCCCAAGGGGGCCTGGAACTGACGCATCCCCGCACTGGCCAAGTGCTGGCGACATTGCAAGCGGGCGGAAAAGCTCGGCTGAGCGCGCACGCAGGCAAGTTGCGCTCAGGCGATCAGGACCTACAACTATCCGAAGTGAGTGTGCGCGCAAGTGGCGGTCAAAAAATTATGGTGGCCGGCATCCGCTATCGTGGAGAATTGCGCCTACGCGCCAATGGCGATGACCTGATGCTCTTAAATGTGGTTGATCTGGACGACTACCTTTGTGGCGTTTTACCCTCAGAGATACCCGCCAGTTGGCCCACCGAAGCGCTCAATGCTCAAGCGGTGGCGGCGCGCACCTATGCGCTATGGCGAGCGAAAACCGCCGGACGTCCCCAATGGGACCTCGACGACAGCACCGCCAGCCAAGCCTACTTGGGCGCCAGCAAAGAATCAGAACGCACCAACGCCGCGGTCGAACGAACCCGCGGCCTAGTTTTGGGGTGGAAAGGGAAGCTCGCGCAAACTTTTTTTCATAGCAACAGCGGTGGCGCCACCACCGATGCCGCAAGCGTATGGGGCGGTGACCTGCCCTATCTGCGTGGCGCCGCGGATCCTTATAGCGAAGAAGGCAAACATTACGCCTGGACGGGCACGGTCAGTGTCACGCGCGTCAACCAACTCTTATCAAAATCAGGACGTGCGCGCTTTGAGGTGGATGACATGCGGCCGATTGAACGCGACGACAGCGACCGTTACCGAGCTGTCCTGCTGCGTGGTGAGGGCCGCGAGCAGCGGCTAAAATCGAGCGATCTGCGATCCGCGCTTGGCGCCGATCTTTTGCGTAGCACCAATTTTCAAGTCACGCGCCGGGGTGACAATTTTATTTTTGAGGGCCGCGGGTGGGGTCACGGCGTGGGCATGTCACAAGAAGGCGCTCAGGCTATGTCAAAGCAAGGCTCTAGCTTTAAACGCATCTTAGACTATTACTATCCCGGCACAGATTTGGTCCGTATCTATTGAGGCTTTGGCGATGACCCTCACCCGCGAATACGATTATGTGTTGCCCGTCTCTGCGATCGCTCAGACACCCAGCGCGCGTCGGGATCGATGCCGCTTGGCTGTCATCGATCCCACGACGGACCAAATCACGCACGGCCATTTTAGCGACCTTCCAAATTTTTTGGCCCCTGGAGACGTGCTAGTGCTTAACGACAGTCGAGTCTTGCCAGCGCGCATCCCTACCAAGCGCGCCAGTGGCGGAGCGGTTGAGGTTTTTTTGCTAGAGCCCGCGCGAAGCCAGGGGCCGTGGCCTGCTTTTCTACGTCCTGCCTCTAAAGTCAAAGATGGGGAAGCGTTGACACCGACGCTCGCGCCAAGCGCTGGTATTTTTAGAGTGCTCTCGCGCACCGAACAAGGTGTTTTGTGGGTGACGTGGGAAGGGCGTCCTCAATTTGGTCCACGCTTGTTGAATCGTATCGGACTCACGCCCACGCCACCTTACATTCAACGGTCCAACAATCCCGATCCCGCCCAACGCAAGCGCGACGCCAAGCGCTATCAAACTGTCTATGCCGCCCACGCAGGCAGCGTGGCAGCGCCCACCGCAGGGCTACACTTTACCCCGGGGCTACTGCGCCGTTGCCAAGCTGCCGGCGCAACCTTGGCCACCGTGACATTGCATGTCGCGGCCGGGACTTTTTTGCCAGTCAAGACCGAGGCGCTTGAAGACCACCCGATGCATGCAGAGCACTACCAGGTACCCATCAAGACATGGAAGCAGATCCAAAACTGTCGCCAAAAGGGCGCACGTGTCATCGCCGTCGGAACCACAGCCTTACGTGCCCTTGAGAGTGAGGCTCTTCGTTCCGGCGCTGGATCAGGACAATGGAATGAGACCAAGCTGTTTGTCATCCCGCCGTATCGCTTTCGCTTGGTCGATAGCTTGATCACCAATTTTCATCAACCACGCTCAACCCTTTTGCCTTTAGTAAGCGCTTTTGCTACCGCAGGCAGGATATTGGAGATCTATGCCAGCTGCTTACAAAACAACTATCAATTTTTAAGCTATGGCGATGCCATGCTAATAAACTCGAAAACGCCTGTTTTTAAATAATATTTATACTAATTTCGAAATATCCTTTATTGACAAAATAATTCTTAAATCGTATCGTTGTTCAATTCCTAAACCTTCGAAAAGCCAACAAATTCATGCTTAATAAGATAAAACAAATTCTGCTGTACCCATTGGCAATTTCAACGTTGCTCATTTTTTCTGTTTGCCAAAATTCCTATGCAGGTGTCGGCACGACTGGCGCCAACTTCTTAAAAATTGGCGTCGGCGCACGCGCTTCGTCCATGGGTGAAGCTTATCTTGGCATGTCAAACGACAGCACTGGTATGAATTGGAACCCTGCGGGACTGGCCGATTTAAATTACACCGAAGTCTCGTTGATGCACCTCGCCTACTTTGCTGATATCACTTACGAGAACATTGCCTTTGCCATGCCCTTTCACGGTCAAGGCTTAGGGTTAGGAATCACGTGGTTGAACGTCGCGCCGTTCAACAGCACCTTGGATCCAAACGCCGTCGCTGGATCTGCCAGTGATTTTAGTTTAAGCGGTGCGTACGCCTTTAGCTTTACGAAAGCCTTGCGCCTTGGCGTCGTGGCGCGTGGCTTTTCTAGCAGCCTCGCGAGCACCAGCGCCTTTGGCGGCACCCTCGATGGCGGTGTTCAGTTTTTGCCCATGGGTCGTTCGCTAGTCTTTGCCGCGGTGGCACAGAACTTAGGGGTACAAAGCGGATTTGAGAGCGGTGGTGATCCGCTGCCCATCGGCCTGCGTCTAGGTGCCGCCTGGCGTCTTTACAACACCAGTGATCATAACATCGCTAATTTTGTGCTGGATGTTAACAAGAGCATCGACAGCAGGATCAAGTACAACCTGGGCGGAGAATTTTGGATGTTCGACGCTCTGGCAGTGCGCGGCGGCTACAAGCTCTCGGAAGGTGGCCAGGATTTTAAAGTCGATGACTTTTCCGCCTTAGCGAATTTTACCGCAGGCGCTGGCTTTAAGCTGAATGCGGCCAGTATTGACTATGCCTTTATCCCCCTCGGCGAACTCGGATTCACACACCGCGTATCCATGTCTTGGAAGTTTGGCTACGCTCCAAGAAAAGTTGAAAAAGAGCAAGTGATTACAAGCACACCCAAATTTGGAAAATTGCAGGGCAGCGACAAAAATGGGGTGGCCTTCAATCTAGATTCTAAAAAAACGTTGGGCGAAACTCCCTTAAAGAATTGGAAGATCGAGATCAAAGACCAAGACAAAAAAACAGTGCGTGTCCTGAGTGGGGATGGCTCGTTGCCTAAGAGCGTGGCGTGGGATATGAAGGGTGGCAACGGTCGACAGGTCCCCTCGGACAAACCTCTGTCCTACGACGTGCTGTTGCGTGATTACAACGGCAAGGCAGTTGCGACCAACGGCTACATTGCCACCGAGATCCGGCCCAAGGACATGTTGGACAGCAGCCCTAAATACGACGCGTCGGCGGGCGGGCTTGTCTTCAAGCCAAGGACCAATCTGTCCGTGGGTGTCAAAGAATGGAAAGTGAGCATCCGCGCCAAAGACGGCACACTGCTGAAGACCTTGACGGGTACCGGTGCCTTGCCAAAGAGCTTGGTGTGGAAGCCCGAGGCGACGGCCGGTAAAGACGGTGGAAGCGACCTCTTGGCTGGCAAGTCGGTGCAGGCCATCAGCTTTGATATCGAAGTCAAAGACAACGCTGGCCAGAGCAAGGTCATCAGCGATAATGTGCGCTTTGCGATGGGCAAGGCCGAAGAAAAAACCTACCGCTTGCCCTTGCCTGTGCGCGAGTTTAAAGTCAATCGTGGCAAAGAGATCTTGATCGCGGCCAGCCCAATCTGACCTCGACCGATGTAAGCCAAGCCCGCAGCGCCCCCTTTGTGATGTCGATCCCACGGGCCGAAGGTGTGCGCAGTTGGCGCTTTGAGATCACCGGACCGGATGGACGCGTGGTGCGCACCTACAAGGGCGCGAGCGAACTACCGGAGAACATCTTCTGGGACGGCATGGATGACAGCGGCGTGGCCGTGACCAATCCGGATAAGAGCAACTTTAGCTTTTGGGTCATCGATCGTAATAACAAAGAAATGTCCACCAAAGAACGCCGAGCCATACGCAACCCCTTCACGCTCTCGAACGCGCAAGGCAAGATCCAAAAGATCTCCGGGCTTTGGTTCCGCTTCTTGGACACCGACATCCAAGACGCTATCATCGGCAAGCTAAAAGAGATCGCGATCTTGTTACGGCGCAATCCCAATGTGCAAGTGACTATTCAGGGTCACGCGTGGGATGAAGGTTCGGCCAGCGAAGTCTTGCGCCTCTCTCAAGAGCGTGCCGACATGGTCTTGCGTTACTTGATTGAGAGCGAAGGCCTTTCGCCCAAGAACGTCTCGGCCATAGGTTATGGTGACACCATGCCCGTCAAGGCTGGTAAGGGCGATGAAGCGTCCGACCTAAATCGCCGTGTTGAAGTGATCATTGTCAGTAAATGAGGATACCAAGGTGAATAAGCGTAACCTAAAAAAAATCGGGCTCGTGATGGCGACGGTGATTGGGCTAACCCAAGGATTTATCGCCTGCGCCAAGCCAGAAGATCACTTTAAAAAAGCCGAACGCTTGAGTGCCCAGGGCAACCCAAGTGACGCCTTGGTCTTATACAACAAGGCGCTAGCCAAATCGCAGGACCCCTGGGCCCTACGAGCCAATCTTGGCAAAGCTCGCACCTTAAATGCCCTCAAGCGCCCTAAAGAAGCTTATGCTCCCGCAAGTCGCGCGTTGCAGCTGGCAAAGAATGACAGCGATGCCGTCGAAGCCACCGCGCTCTGGGGCAATGTTGCGATGGATGCTGGTGATTGGATTGAAGCGTCCCGTGCCTTGGCCATGCTTGGTAAGCGTGGCTCGGGGTATCCCGCGCGCGCGCGGCTTGAAGAACGCCTCGCTAAGCGTGGCACAATTCCCGTGCAGGTGGCCGTGGCGCCCGCTAAACCAATCCCCCCCACCAAAGCCGTGGCGGTGCCAACCGTGTTGCCGACACCCGCCAAGACAATCGCTCCAACACCGATGCCAAGCCCTGTCCCTAAAGCCCCCGTGGTCGTCGCTCCCATCGCCGTCAGTCGCCCTGTCACAAGCGCGTCCAGCGACCCCGTTGGTAATCTTAACGCCATGCGCATGGGCTTGGCCTCGGTCAGCGAGATCACCAGCATCAATGCCAAAAATTTTCCGTGGATCTCCCAATTCCAAGATCCGCGCCAGATCGTCAAGATCCCCTCGCCCAACGGCCAACGTCTCTTGTGGCGTGCGGTCGACAAAAAAGGATACTACCTTTTTGTGTCTGACGCGGCGGGGAAGCAAACTCAAAAAATAGAAGCGTGCAAGAACGCGTTTCAACCGGTGTGGTCCCCCGACAGTAACAAGGTGCTCTTTTCAGCTATTGATTGGAAGACCAAGGTCCGCAATCTGTATGTTTATGACTTCAATACCAAGCTAAAAAGCGTCGCTTTTGCCAGCAAACGCCGCGTGGGCGCGCTAGCCGCTTGGTCCCCCGATGGCTCTAAAATCGTCTTTACTTATTTCGGAGAACTCTGGATTATGAACGCCAACGGGATTGGACGAGGCATGCTCCCCTTGGCTAAATCAACTGGACAAGACGTTGGTGAAGCGGCTCTCTTTGCCTGGTCCAATGACGGGGCCCAACTCATTTACAAAGATCTCAATACTGGCAAACGCTACCTGCTGCGCCTTGCCTCTAAACTAGAAATTTAATACTCAAACCGGAGCCACAATGAAAGTCACTCAAGCAACTCAAATCCTTCTGGTCGCCCTTTGCTTTAGCGTAACGACTGGTTTGCGAGCGGAATGCGAAGATATCGCCGCAGTCACACCGCTTGAGCGAGCGGTTAAAAACGACTCTAAAAATGCCACCAACTATTACAACTTGGCGGCAGCCTACTACAACAACCAATGCTACGACAAAGCCATTGACGCTTTTGAACGAACCGTCAAGCTGGTCAAGGGTGATAGTCCCGAGCACAAAAATTTGCGCTTTGAGTGCGCCAGCACGCTCGGCGCAATGTACTATTCGTCTAAAGGCGATGCCGACGAAAGTATCCGTTGGTTTAAGATTGCCCTCGAGATCAAACCCGACGACAAGATCAGTGTTTTTGGCTACGCCTTGGCTCTACAAAAACTTGGCAAAGATGACGAAGCTTTGCAGTGGCTCAAGAAGACCTTGCTCTTAGACCGACGCAACGGCGATGCGCAGTACCGTATTGCAATCATTCTCAACAGTCGCTACGAGCAAAAACCAGAGCCGGAACTATTGAAAGAATTAATTAGAGCCTTTGAAGACGCTTCGGCCTTAGCTGAATCGGACCGCAAAGCTAATAAGGATGTTCTGGTTGTCTGCTACAACCGCCTTGGCGAGCTCTATCGCGACGCGACGTTGTTTGAAAAATCAACGAAGGTTCTTATTAAAACAATTGAGCTTGAGCCCAATGACTTCAATTCGCGTTTTTTGTTAGGGCGCATGTACTACGAAGTCAAGGATTTTGGGAGCATGCTCGAGCAGTACCAAAAAGCGGTCGAAATTGATCCCAAGCACAAGGGCGCGCGCTTCAATCTGGGTTCAGCCTATTTCAATCTAGAAAAGTTTCCGGAAGCTTACGACCAGTTTAAAGCCATCACCGATTTGATCGACCCCAACGACACCGAAGCGTTGGCGCTGCAAGGCCAGATGCTGGGCAAAGCGATTGAACAGCTCAACGCGCAAGGAGCGTCGCATTTTACGGCGGAAGAATACCGCGAAGCCGTCAATCAGTTTGGCAAAGTGCTTTTGCTAGATCCCAACAACAAGATCGCCCAGGGTTACGAGAGCAAAACCAAAGAGATCATCGAGAAACGCTTTGCTGAGTTGACCAAAGAAGCCAATGGGTATCTAAAGAGCGGCAAAAAGGTCGAAGCGGCTGAAGCGCTCGAAAAAGCGCAGGCTCTCAAGCCCGAGGATGAGGACACCAAAGCCAAGCGCGAAAAACTCAAGAGCATCTTAGAGCCGCTTGCTAAGAAGTATTTGAGCAACGGCGATAAGTTCTACAAGAAAGGCCTTTTTGAGCAGGCCCGCAAAGAATATGACAAAGTTGTTCAGTTCCCTAAGTTCCGAGACAAAGCCAAAAAGAAGCTGGCAGACTTGGATAAAAAATTCAGCAAAGATCTGGCCGCCGCTCTCGGCAAGGGAAAATCAGCCATGGCCAAAAAGCCCGCGGATTTGATTTCGGCGCGTAACGCCTATCGTCTTGCCTTGCAGATTCAGGCCGATAACCGCGATGCCAAAAACGGCTTTGTATTGGTCAACAGCCGCATCGTTGACGAAGTCAAAAGATTGGTGGAAAAAGCTAGCAAGTATCAAAGTGACAACGACAAGCCAAAAGCGAAGAAAAACTTTGAAGAAGCTCTGCGTTTAGACCCGAACAATGCTGATGCCAACTCGGCCATCAAAGCCTTAACAGGAACCGAATCCAAGGCTAAGGTCAATGCCGACCAAGTCAAAACGCTTTACTACCAAGGTGTTGATCACTATGTCAACAATCGCATCGCCGAAGCTATTAAGAGCTGGCAAAAACAATTAGAGCTGGATCCAAACACCACCTTGGACGCGAAAAAGAATATCGAACGCGCCAAGGCCAAATTGGCCGCACTCGAAAAATTAAGAGGCTAAATGCTCCAAAGGGTTGTTTCCTCGGGAACAACCCTACGCGGGAGTAATTCAGTGGTAGAATGCCACCTTCCCAAGGTGGACGTCGTGGGTTCGATCCCCATCTCCCGCTCCATTTTTAAGAAAGGCGCCCTTGGGGCGCCTTTCTTGCTTTAAAAGGCAACGAAGCGCTATGTGTGGAATCCTTGGATTTGTCGGACTAGGAGAAGCCGTCCCAGTGCTCTTGGGTGGGTTGCGTCGTCTTGAGTATCGCGGTTACGATTCGGCGGGTCTGGCGTGCGTGGCAGGTGGAAAACTAGAACTACGTCGTGCGGCGGGCAAGCTTGCCAATCTAGAGGCCTTGATTCAAGCGCAGCCCTTGAGCAGCAACCTCGGTATTGGCCACACCCGCTGGGCCACGCATGGACGGCCCACCGAAGCCAACGCCCATCCGCACGTGGGGGCCAAGGGACGGATCGCTATTGTCCACAATGGCATCGTCGAAAACTACTTGGCTTTGCGCCAAGAACTGCAGAACAAGGGTGTCCCCTTAAGCTCTCAAACTGATTCTGAAGTTTTGGCCCACATGATTGAAAGCCATCTTGAATCAGGCCTGAGCTTAGTCCAAGCGACTCGAGCGACGCTAGCGCGCGTGACCGGGACCTACGCGGTGGTAGCCATGGAGCTGGGGTCACCGGATCTTTTGGTCGCCGCTCGGCAGGGAAGCCCCTTGGTCCTAGGTTTAGGACAAGGGACCAATTACATCGCGTCGGATGTGCCAGCCATTCTCGAACATACCCGCGACATTGTTTATCTCGAGGATGGGGAAGTCGTTGAATTAAGCTCCACAAACTGGACGGTTAGCGACTTAAGCGGCAAAACACTGACCAAGGCAGTCACCCGCGTCACCTGGGACGCGCAGCAGGCCGAAAAAAATGGCTATGCGCACTTTATGCTAAAAGAAATATTTGAACAACCACGCGCGATCGAAGACACCTTGCGAGGGCGAATAGTAAAAACAACAGGTGACGTTGATCTCGATGCCTTATCAAGTATCAACGCGAAAGACCTAAAGAAGATCTTCTTGATCGGCTGCGGCACATCGTGGCACGCCTGTTTGGTAGGAAAATTCTTTATCGAGGACTTGGCGCGCCTAAGCGTCGAAGTGGATGTCGCGTCGGAATTTCGTTATCGGGACCCCGTGATCAGCGCTGGCGATCTGGTGCTTGGGGTCTCGCAATCGGGAGAAACCGCGGATACCCTCGCGGCCATGC
>JANLXT010000316.1:0-10506 GCA_031365225.1 candidate division FCPU426 bacterium | reverse complement strand
CCAGGCGCGCCTGAAGAAGTTCTATTGCCTGATAGGCTTGAGCCGGTATTTCCTCGATGAGGACTCGCGTGACCAAAAGCAAAATTAAATCCAGACCTAAACCCAAGCTCACGCACGCAGCGAGTGGCGCGCTTGGAATGAAGTTGAAAGTCGGCGCGCTCACGATTTTACTTGGCATTTTTGCTTGGCAAACAATCGCGATCGCCAAGCTCAAAACTAGCCAACGAGTGAGAATGGTCCCTGCGGGAGCGCTGGTACCTCAGGGCGAAGGCGATGGCAAGATTTCTAACGTCGTCGGGGTCGAGGTGGGGTCCGACGGCAAGGTTTTTGTCATGTCCGTGTGGCCCAAGGGTATTCAACTTCAGCGTTATTCACCAGACATGGTCTTTGAGATGGCGCGTTGGATCGATCCAGTGACCAAAGGTAAAAAGGCGCCTCAGATCATCGACCCGACCGCTTTGGCGATCAGCCCAGTGAACACGATCTATGTCGCGCAAAAAGATGGAAAGATCATCACCCTCGACACCGATTTTCGCTTTAAGAGCGCTCTCAAACTAGATATGACCGAGCTTCAAGATTTAGAAATTTTAGGCAACGGTGATCTATTGGTCTTGGATCGTCTGGCGCGCCGCCTGCGCGTGCACCATCCCGATGGAAAGCTTGTCAGTGAATTTGGCTCCAAAAAGATGATAAGCCCAAAGCGCTTAACTTTGAGCTCTTCGGGCATGGCGGTTGTTCTGGACGAGGTGGGCGGGCGTTATGTGTTAAAGGTCTTTAGCGCGGATAATAAGTTTAGCCGTAGCGTCATCGTTCAGAACGTCGCGCCTTCGGGGCCCAATCAACTTGGCGCTGGCGCGAACGATGGCGTGATCTTGAATGATTCCCACGGCGTACGCGGGGTGCTTTTCTACGATGTGGCCCGAGGCATCTTTGTTGGGGAGAGCCTTGGCGCTAGCAGTGGGGAACCCTTTCTTAACCCAGGTTTTGTGTCAGGTGACCGTCGTCAAGGAACCTACTTTTTACATTTTGGGCCTGGTCTGCAAAAAGCACGCTTACCTTTAGAATAAAGGATAGAGGATGCCTCCTAGAAAGAAGCTCGCGAAGCGCGCCGTCGTGAAGCCGTTGTTGATACGGAAGCCATTGCGTGCGTGGTTCCCCCCAGGGCCTGCCTGGGCTAGCGCTACGCTCTTGGCTCTTTGGACTGCCTGGTTTGTTTGGTCCTTTGAGCGTTTAGCGCTCAAAGATGCCGCCAATCTAGATGGCGGCGTTATCTTTGCCATGGTGACTTTTACTTTTGGATACTTATTTGCGGCGGCGGGCCTTTTTACCCGCGGGGTATCTCGTGTGTCACCCATCTTGGTCGCGTTATCGGGTCTAGTGCCCTTGCTTTTCTTGAAGGGCGCGCAAACCTCGGCAGGCGAGATATTTACACTTCAGTCGATGCCGTGGTATGTGGGCGCAAATCTTGTGTGGGCATTTTTAGGGGTCGCCCAGGGCCCTGCGGACGTTGACGATGAAAGCCCGAGCGCGAGCAGGCTGGTTGCCTTGATCTTGTTACCGCTCGCTTTGGGCGCTTTTATCATTTGGCTGCGTAGCTACACCTTTGCGCATCTAAGCGTGCCTGCGGAAAGAAACTCGCTTCATCATCTTTATGTCCCACGGGCAAGCAGTTCAAACGATATTGTCGGCAAGGATTTTGATCGTTGGCTGAGCCTGAGCCTCTCCCTGGTGTTAGCGGCTGTTTTTGGAGCCTGTTTAGTTTTTTGGGGACGGATCAAAAATTTGCCTCAACGCACGATCCTGCTCAGCCTTTTGGCGCTGGCGTTCTTATCCAAGTTTTGTATCGCCGCGCTTTCATCGCAGGGACTAGCGATCGTCGGTGAAAAAATTTCATCGCTCAACACAAACTATTACACCTTGGTAAGCATCGTCGAAGACCGTGGGGCCTGGGGTTACATCCGTGACTATGGCAGCCTGCAATTGGGACAAGGCGCCCACGGCGACACGCATCCCCCCGGAGCGGTCTTGCTTTACTGGGCGCTGACACGGGTTCTGGGCAAGCATCCCATGTTGGTGGGTATGGCGATTGGCTTCTTAAGCAGTTTAGCTGTGCCTCTGCTTTATTTGGTTGCGCGGCGGCATTACGCATCTGTGAGCGCTGGACTGGTAGTCGCGTTGATCTACATCAGCACGCCGGTGAGCTTGATCCTATCGTCGGCAGGCATTGATTCTATTGTAGCGATGCTCATCATTCTCGCGTTGGCGGGCCTTAGTCAGGCGCACGATCAGCGGCCCATCTTGTGGGGCGTGATCACAGGCCTCCTATTTTTTGTTGCGAGCATGTTTTCGTTCAGCGCTTCGATCGCACTGATGATCGCTGGGCTTTGGAGCTTAGACACGCTCTTGCGCCGCCACGGCAAACTTGGTGTTTTGGGAACCTTATGGATTTGGGTGCCCTTGCTCTTAACGCTGGTGGCGAGCCACGGAATATTGTGGGGCCTCTTTGGTGGAAAATTCAGCTATATGAAAGCGGTGAATGACGCATCGTTTATCCATCGCAGCATGAATCAATACCGCACCTACGAGCTTTGGTCCTGGGCAAATGTATTGCTCTACGCCGGCTATGCCGGGGTGGGGCTTTTAGCGGCAAATTTAATGCGCGTCTTCACGAGCCTGTGGCGTGGGAATGGTACAGATGGTCTTCTTAACGCGTCAACGCCATTTGTATTGACCCTCATCTTTGCTTGCATGGGGCGATCCGAGGTCCAACGTGAATTTTTGATTGGCACGTTCTTTTTAGTATTACCCGTCGCGCCACTTTTTTTAGCGGGCGAACGTTTGCGGACTGCCGCGTTGGCCTTGGTGCTGGGCTGGAACCTTTTAAACACGGTGGCGCTTGAGATTCTAATCTTGGACTACTGGTAGCCATGCTGCTTATCGACCATCGGGTTAATACAACCCAACAGTTAGCGCAAACACCCTTGGATTGCGGGGTCGAGATAGACATCCGTGACTATGACGGTGAGTTGCGATTGACCCACGATCCCTTTTTAAGCGGCGAAACACTGGATGCCTGGGCTAGCTCGTACAAACACGCTTTTTGTGTATTTAATGTCAAATGTGATGGCCTCGAAGACGGGATTCAAGCGCTGGCTGAACGGCGCGGTATCCAGAACTATTTCTTTTTAGATTGCGCTAGTCCGACACTTGTCAAATTAGCTCGCCGGGGCGAACGGCGTCTGGCGGTGCGCTATTCTGAGTTTGAGCCACTCGAATCCTGTCTAGCGTTTGCGGGAAAAGTGGATTGGGTTTGGATCGATTGCTTCACCCAGTTGCCGCTCACCAAGCACAGCTACGAACGGCTTAAAAAAGAATTTAAGCTCTGTCTCGTGTCGCCCGAGCTACAAAAACATGGTCGTCCCGAGATCGCCATCTATCGACAACGATTGCGTGACTTAGGCGCGGAACTAGACGCTGTTTGCACGGATCATCTCGAAGACTGGCGTTGAGCTCAGCACTGAGCGACCTACTCTCGCTGAGCGGCGCTTTTGCGCATGATCTGGATTGGGCTCAGGCCGCGGGCGGCAACGCCTCGGTCAAAGATCTTGGGCTAGATCGTCTTTTAGTCAAGGCGTCGGGCCAGCGATTGTCCGCGATGGACGAAAAGCAGGGCTGGGTAAGTCTAAAGCTTTCTGCGACCCGTGCTGCGCTCAACGACCCATCGCTTGAGAGCTTAAGCCATGGTCAGCAGCAGGACGAAACGGGCGAGCGCCTGGCGAAAGCTCTTTGGCCGGATAGCCCGCCTGGCCGTGCTTCGTTAGAAGCTGAATTTCACGTATTGGGACCCCGGCTTTGCTTGCACTTGCATCTTGTCGAAGCGCTTGCATTGCTCTGCCTAGAAGACGCTCCAGCGATCGCTGAGAGCATGTTGCGACCCTATGGCTTGGATTACGCGTGGGCAGATTTTCGTCCCCCGGGGCACTCCCTTGCGCGGCAGGTTGCGCTTGGTTTTGAAAAGGCTCCTGGCGTTAAATTAGCGTTGATGCGCAATCATGGCCCAATTTTTTGGGGTGACGCGGTCGAGGAAGTCTTGCAACGCGCTCGGACCTTTCGAAGGATATTGCAAAGGGCGTTTCCTCCAGTTGTCATTCCTAGTTTGGGCAAAGCTGCAGACTTGAATCGAGCCACTGAGGCGCTGGCGTTTATCTTGAGGGCGGGCGGGGTGGCTAGAACCAGTAAAGACCCTTGGGTCGCCAGTCTTGCGCTTGGAGGGGCCTGGTCCTGGCAAGCACTCTGCCCAGACGACTTTATCTATTGCGGGACAAGTGTACCCACGTTAACGGTGGCGGATGCCTTGGACCACGAAAAGCTATTGAGTATTTTTGGCAGCGATTCCACGCAAGCGGCTGTCGCGGTGGAAGGGCAAGGAGTGGTGTTGGCCGCGCGTGAGCCCGAGCGCTTGCGTGCGATGGAAGAGCTGCTTTATGCGAATGCGAAGGCGAGGGCGCTTGCTCGTGGCTTGGGTAAGGTGCGTGCCCTGCGCGCCGCGCAGGGCGCTGAGATCTTAGGCATGCGTGGCGAAAAGTATAGGCAGAATGTTGGTGGGGGAGTGAGCGCTTGAGGATTGTTATCCCCATGTCGGGCACGGGACGCCGCTTTCAAGACGCTGGCTATAAAGATCCCAAACCACTGATCCAAGTGGACGGCAAGCCCATCATTGAGCATGTGGTGGGCATGTTTCCTGGAGAAACAGACTTCACTTTCATCTGCAACGCCCAACACTTGCGTGACACCGATCTCCGTCAGGTCCTAGCTCGGATTGCCCCGCAGGGGATCGTGGTTGAGATTGCCCCGCATAAGCTCGGACCGGTGCACGCCGTTCTGCAGGTAGCCGCGAGCCTGCCTGACGACGAGCCGGTGCTGGTCAATTACTGCGATTTTAGCGTGGAATGGGATTGGGCCGCGGTTAAAGCACAGCTTGTCGATAACGCATGCGATGGCGCAGTACCCGCCTACCGTGGTTTTCATCCGCATTGCCTGGGCAGCACCAATTACGCTTACATGCGTGAGCGCGATGGTTGGATGCTCGAGATCCAAGAAAAAAAGCCTTTCACCGATCAACGCACTCAAGAGTACGCGTCGACGGGCACCTACTACTTTCGGAGGGGCGCGCACGTCAAACGCTACTTTGCCGAGCTCTGCGCTATGCCAGAGCAGGCTCTCCATGGCGAATATTACGTCAGCCTCGTCTACAATCTTTTGGTCCGCGACGGGCTAAAGGTTTGGATCCCTCCGGTCCCAGTGATGTTGCAATGGGGGACACCTGAAGATTTAGAAGAATATCAATCTTGGTCTGACCACTTTGCTAGCGAGGGTGATTTCGCTCCTCAAGCGCGTTTTAGTGGGCAAGCCTTGATCCCCATGGCTGGCGCGGGCCAGCGCTTTGTGGACGCGGGCTACACGCAGATAAAACCGCTGATCCCGGTAGGGGGACAGCCCATGGTGCTACGAGCGGCGGGCTCGCTTCCAAAAATGGAACGCGCCATCTTTGTCGCTCGCAAAGAGCATTTGGCGGGTGGTCCGCTTGTCGAGACGCTGACCAAAGCGTTTGGGACTAAGACCTCATTCGTTAGCGTTGATAAGTTGACCGATGGGCAGGCCTGCACATGTTTATTAGCTCGCAACGAGATTGATCCGGGCGCACCTCTGATGATTGGTGCCTGTGATAATGGGATGGTTTGGGACGAGAATGCTTTTGCGGCCTTGGTTGCGGATCTGGCTGTGGATTTCATCGCTTGGACTTTTCGGGGGCACCCTGGTGCGCGACGCAAGCCCGAGTCCTATGGCTGGGTTAAAGCAGATGCCCAAGGGAGAGTGTTAGGCGTTTCGGTCAAGCAAGCAGTTTCAGATAAGCCGCACTTGGATCCTGGTATCGTGGGCGCTTTTTGGTTCCGGCAAGCTGAAATTTTTACGCAGGCTGCTGACGCAATGATCGCGGCTGGCGACAAGGTCAACGGCGAATACTACGCCGATAGCGTGATTAACTGGTGCTTGAAGCAGGGTAAAAGGGGCCAGATCTTTGACGTGAAGCGCTATCTATGTTGGGGCACGCCGGATGACTTGCGTACTTGGGAATATTGGCAGGGACATTTTTCGCGTAAGCCAAGGGGGCACGCTTGAGCCAGGTGCTCCCACAGCTATCTGTGGTCTTGCCCTGCTACAACGAGAAGCAAAACCTACCGTTGATCTTGGAGCGCTACGCTAAAGTTGCGCCCAAGGGCCTGCGTTGGGAACTCGTGCTGGTGGACAATGGTTCGACCGACGGTAGCGCTCGAGCCTTGAAGGTGCTTTTGGCTCAGGCTCGCTTTAAACGCTTTGCCCGCAGTGTGCGTGTTGAAGTGAATCAAGGTTATGGCTTTGGCATGGCGCGGGGACTGCGTGAGGCCAGGGGGGAAGTCTTGGCATTTTCGCACGCGGACATGCAGTGTGACCCTCGTTCAGTCTTTGAAGCGTATGCCCGCTTGGTTCGTGAGGGCCTAGAAAGCAAAGTTATTGTCAAGGGCCAGAGGCAGGGGCGCGCATGGGCTCAGCAATTAATCACGCACGGCATGAGTCTCTGGGCGAGCTTGATCCTGGGCCGCAGGCTAAGTGATATTAATGCTCAACCCAAAGTCTTTCGACGGCACCTGTTGAAACAGATGCCGTCCATGCCACCTGGTTTTGAGTTTGATGTCTATGTCTTAGAACGGGCACTTTCGCAAGGCTATCAGATACTGACGGTGCCCGTCATCTTTGGCGAACGCGCTTTTGGCCAGAGCAAGTGGGCGCATACTCTCTTTTCGCGCTGGAGAACGATCTTGCGAGTTTTTGCTTATATTTTGCGATTGCGATTAAGGGGCGGGGCATGAGCGTGACAGCTTCGCTGCGACGCCCGCTCTGGTGGACGGCGTTGAGGCATCCGATTTTTTTGGTTGCTTTGGCCATCAAGATCGGTTTGAGCGCACTGTTGGTTGGCCCCGTGATGCGTGATTGGTTCGCGCCGTTTGTGGACTATTTTGTACGATCAGGATTCCAAGATCCTTGGCAGCACTATTTAACTTTGGGTCAGCCTAAGGCTTTTCCTTATCCACCAGGGATGCTTTGGGTTTTTGCTCTACCTCGTTGGCTGGGTTCGCCTTTACTCGCGGCTGAGGCGGGCGCCCTTGGGACCCTTCAGCTATTGCTAATGCGCTTGCCGTTGTTGTTGGCAGACATCGGGATCTACCTCGTCTTGGGCGCGTGGTTCAAAGAACGCGTGGCTTCGGTGCGTTTGTGGTATTGGTGTTCTCCGGTCGTGATGTATGTCTGTTATGTTCACGGACAGCTCGACTTGATTCCGACGGCGTTGCTTTTTTGTAGCTTGTATTGGATAGAGCGCCGCGCGAGCCTGGTGGGCATGCTGATTTTTGGCTTGGCGTTGTCCACAAAAAATCACCTCTGGGTCGCACTGCCTTTTGTCCTTATTTATCTTAAGCCTCAGATGAATTGGCCTCGCTTGCTTGGGCTAACGCTCTTGCCCTTGGTCATTTATGGCGCGATCCTGGGACCCTGGGCAGGCAGCGCCGCTTTTCAGGCGATGGTTCTACGTGCCGAAGAGCAGCGCTGGATCTTTGAGTACGCCTTGCCGGTGGGTCGTTTTGGGACCGTTTTTCTTCTTTGTCCCGCGGTGCTTCTTTTTATCGTGGCTAAATACGCTGGCTATCCGCGTCATAACTGGGACCTGACCATTTTATTTATGGGGATCGCATTTTGTGCATTTGTGGTCCTTGTGCCGCCTATGCCTGGATGGTATCTGTGGTCCCTGCCTTTCGCGGTCTATTTTTTCTGTCGTTTTCCAAGTCGCAATGCAGGGCTGATCTGGATTTTTTCTGCCGCGTACATAGCCTATTTTGTTTTAGGGGAGCGTTCCGACCTGCCAGAAGCCTATCGGCTGATCGCGGGCAAGCCCCTGGCTCTTAGTCTCGCTTTTACGTTAATGCAAGGCTCGCTCTTGGCCGTGGGCGCGTTGATGTACACCCGCGGTGTTCGTTCCAACGAAGTTTACGGCAGGCGTCAGCGCGCTCTGATGTTGGGTATCGCGGGAGACTCCGGCGTAGGCAAGGATCGTTTGGCTCAGGGCTTGACCGCCTTGCTTGGCAAAGACGACGTGATCCAATTGGCTGGTGACGACTACCATCGTTGGGAAAGGGGCGACAAAAACTGGAAAGTTCTTACGCATCTCGATCCCAAGAGCAATCGTTTGCACGAACAGCTTGAGCACACCATCGCGCTGTCGGCTGGGCAAGGCATTCTCAAGGGCTCCTATGACCATGGCACGGGACGTTTTTTGCCGGCCGAAGCGGTGGATCCACGAAAGAACATCATTGTTCAGGGGCTGCATACTTTTTTGCTTGAGCGCATGCGAGAAGTCTTTGACCTAAGAGTCTTTTTGGATCCTGATGAGAGCCTTCGCAAGTTTTGGAAATTGCAACGGGATCATCAAGAGCGGGGCCAATCCGTTGCAAAGGCCCTGAAATCGCTTCGCCAGCGCAAGAGCGACCGTCTGAAGGTGGTCTTGCCTCAACGTGAACACGCTGACTTGATTTTTTGTATGCGTGCGGCCAAGCCAGCGGATCTGCGCGATCGACGCCGAGATCCCGAGCTTGTTTTAGTGATCGAAGCCAGCAACAGCTTTAATCTTGAGGGCCTCGCAGCCTCTTTAGATGCGCTGCCAAAAGTTTCTGTCAGCGTTGAATACCCCAAGGGCTTGTCGCGCATACGCCTGCGTGTGAGGGCAGATAAAGCTGCCCTCAGCGCGATCGAGCTCGAGGCGGTGGCTAGGGAGCGCATTCAAAACTTATCCGATCTGGTGGGATCCAAGCCATTCTTTACAAGTGGGCTTGACGGCGTGATGACTTTAACGACCCTTTTATGTTTAGCCACGCGTATCGCGTGGAACGGCGCGGCTTTAGAGCCGCTAAGAGCCATGGAGTCATAGGCATGAAACGCAGAAACTCAAAGTCAGGTGATGGGCTGGCGTCATTTTTTGTAGCGCTGCTCTTGGCTGGGTTGGGGCAATGGCTTGTTAATCAAGAGCATCCCACCCTGTTTCGGCAGGTCTTGGGTTGGACGATGTTCGTGTTTGGGGTGTGGGCGCTGGTGAGCGCGCATAAGCAGGCATTGGGGTCTCCCTGGCGCGACCCAGAGTCTCGCTGGCCACGATGGGCTGAGTGCGCTGGTCTGATATTGATTCTTGCGCTGGCGCTTTGGGCGCGGGTCTATGAGATACAGCATTATCCTAACGCTGGTTTTCGCGACGAGGGCCAAAACGGCAACATTGCGATCAATCTGATGCAGGGCGAGATCGTGGATGGCACCGACACACGCACACCCGTCTACATCGAGTACAACACGCAGAACGCGGCTGGATATTTTTACCCTGTCGCGGTGATGTTCAAATTTTTTGGGGTCTCAATCACGTCGGTGCGTTACGTTTCGATATTTTTTGGAGTGCTTTCAGTATTGGCTTTCTACTTTGTCGCGCGAGCTTGGTTTGGGGTTGGTTTGGGTTTATTTTTGGGACTGATCCTGGCTAGCTTACGCTGGCACGTGAATTTTAGTCGGGTCGGCTTCTTGGGCATGATGACCGTTTTTTGGAGCATGCCCTTGATTTATTTTTTGATAAAAGGCGTGCGCCAGCCTTCGGCAGCCAAGCGCATTGTGCCCAGCGCATGGTTAGCATTCGCTGTCGTGCTGGCACTCGCGCGGGGCGTGTTGGGATTCTTTCCACGCCTTGGGGCTGCGGAATTTTGGTTTGGCTTGGTTTTGGGGCTGCCGTCTTTTTGGTTGGCGTTCAAGGCTTGGAAAGATCCTCGTTCACGCTACCTGATGCTAGGAGCCTTGTCGCTCGCGTTGGCCATGTATAGCTATATTGCCGCGCGGTTGTTAGTCGTTTTTGTTCTCGTGATCGTCCTGCAAGCGATCCTATCGCAAAAAAATGTTTGGGACTCTCGCTTGCGGCGGCGCTTGGTGTGGGTCGCGGCATTTGCTCTGCTCGGAGGCGCGCTCTTGGTGGGTGGCTCTGCCGGAAAAACGACAACCGCGATGTTGCTTGGCAAATGGACCATGGCTGCGGC
Source organism: candidate division FCPU426 bacterium (assembly GCA_031365225.1). GTDB lineage: Bacteria > Oederibacteriota > JAJYGY01 > JAJYGY01 > DAIDJD01 > JANLXT01. Next base: position 352 of record JANLXT010000316.1, on the reverse strand, counting down.
GGTGCTTTCTTTTGGGCTGACCTTGCTCGGCCGGCGTGCTGCATGGAAGGGTTGGGTTCAACCCCTTGGTCTGGCGCTAGGACTGGGTTTAAGTGTGGCTGGGCCACTCTACGCTTACACGCTAGGGCATTGGGATGAAGTGAATGCTCGGTCGGACAGAGTCTCAATTTTTAATGATAAAGAGATTGATTACAGACCTTGGGGGGCTAAATTCTTACAGAATATTCCGCGAACCCTCGGCATGACCAATGTTCATGGTGATGCAAACCCAAGACATAATCTTCCGGGTGAATTGGTGATGGGGCCGCTCTGGGGTGCGCTCTTTGCGTTGGGAATCTTGTTTTGCTTGACG
>JANLXT010000271.1:0-3544 GCA_031365225.1 candidate division FCPU426 bacterium | reverse complement strand
GGTCAAGGCGCGCGCGCCCGAGACGGCGGTGGTGGTCATGACAGCTTTTGGTAGCGTGGATACGGCGGTAGAGGCCATGCGGCTGGGCGCCAGTCATTTTTTAACTAAGCCCTTCACCCTGGATCATTTAAAAGTGATCGTCGGCAAAACGTTGTCGGTTACGGCGTTGCAGACTCAAAACCGAGGTTTGCGCGCTCAGGTGGATGACAGTTACCGCTTTGACGGGGTCTTGGGAGCAGGCAAGGCCATGCGCAAAGTCCACCAGTTGATCAAACGCGTGGCGTCGACGGATAGCGTGATATTGATCCAGGGAGAGAGCGGCACAGGCAAAGAGCTGGTGGCTCGCGCCATCCATGCCAATAGCCCAAGGGCCAACGCGCCGTTTCTTAAGGTAAACTGCGCTTCGCTGGCCCAAAGCTTGATCGAGAGCGAGCTGTTTGGGCATGAGCGAGGAAGCTTCACTGGAGCGCATCAGCGGCGCTTGGGGCGCTTTGAATTGGCGACGGGCGGCACGCTCTTTTTAGACGAGATCGGCGACCTGCCACTAGAAAGTCAAGCTAAGCTCTTGCGTGCTCTGCAAGAAAAAGAGATCGAAAGAGTTGGTGGGAGCGCGGTGATCAAAGTTGACGCGCGTGTCATCGCCGCTAGCAATCGCGATCTAGCGATCATGGTCGCGCGGCGCGAGTTCCGCGAAGACCTCTATTTTCGCTTGCACGTGGTCCCCGTGCATTTACCAGCTTTGCGTGAGCGCGGGGATGATATCGAGGCCTTGGTTGAGCATGCCTTGAAGCGCTTGGCCCCCGCGTCGCGGGGAACTGCGGTGCGCGTCGCTCCCGAGGCCTTGCGGGTCATGAAGGGCTATCGTTGGCCAGGCAACGTGCGTGAGCTGGAGAATGTATTGCAACGCGCGCTGGTGCTATGCGAGCAAGGCCTGATCCGTGTTGAGAATCTGCCACGTGAATTGAGCTCGAACCAAGCCGAAGGGGGACCTCGCAAGACCAGAGCGGGCTTGGGCGCTCAGGTGGACGCGCTTGAGCGGCGTTTACTGACGGACGCGCTGAAAGACGCCACGGGCAGCCAGTCGGGTGCCGCACGCGCGCTAGGGATCAGTCGCACGCTCTTGATCTATAAGATGAAAAAGTTCGGCTTGGATTCGCTGGACTATCGCGCGCGCCCCCAAAGCAAGCAAAAATCAAAGGCGAAGCCTAAAATAAAATCCAACGCAAAGAGTCGCGCTAAAAAAGCCGGTCAACGGTGAGCTGGGTCGCCCGGGTTCTATGTTTGGGCTTGAGTTTGGCGACCTTAGCTTTGGCGCGCGCTGAGGAAAGAAGCGCACGGCTACCAGCGGGAGTCGCGGTCCTTGAGGCCGACCTCACGCAGGCCCAAGTTCGCTGGCAAAGCGCCAAGGTGGCTGGAGACATTGCGCGCGCACGTGTCAGCGCCTTGTCAGAGGTCTCTCAACGAGACCGGGCGCATTCCGCGGGACTCTTGGGTGCTTGGCGTTTGCGGCGTGGCTTGGCGGGTCTTAAAGAAGCGCTCGATACTTTGAGGCCGCTCGAACTTGCTGAAGTCGCGGCCCGTGATGAGCTCTACACTGTCCTGAGTGGCGCCAAGGCCGAGATGGATAGCGCGCTCGAAAAAGAGCTGCTCGTGCCAGGCTCGCGGCGAGGGAACTGCGAGGCCTGGCAGCGCGAGCGGGCCTGGTGGGACCGCAAGCGTAGCTTTGATCAGGCGCTCGAGGATCTTGGCGAGGGGCTTAGCCAGCCTTATGCCTTGCGCGACTTGCCTGAGGCGTTCGCGGCCCGTTCTGGGCAGTTGCGCTTGGACCAGCGGCGTCTTTTGTTGGCGCGTCAGTTGCAGCTTGAGGCTTGGATCGCGTCGCTGGAGGCGGATTGGCGCTTGTTAAGCTCGGCATGGGAGCAGTGCCTTTTGTTGCGACAGAATTCGGCGGTGGATGCGAGCGATCTTCAAAGGCGCCGCCAGCGAGCCAAGGCTTTGCTTCGCGAAAATCGCTTGGCCCTGTCAAAAGTTTGACTAATTTGTATGAAAGCGAGGCCTTGGCCCAGAGGCTTTTATTGAGAAAGCTTTGTTAACAGGCTTTTTTCTCCAAATCTGATTTGGCACCACTGTTGCTCTTAGAAGAGTAGCTTCGTGGAGGTCAGCATGGCACTCGCCCATACCTTGGTCAATTTATCGACGGTCGCTCAAATGCTTCGGATCTCACGCCCGTTGGCATTAAGGATGGCAAAACAAGGCGATTTGCCTGTTAAACGGACTTCTCAAGGCCTTTGTGTCGATACGGGCGAGCTGGCCCAATGGGTGGACGCCCGTTTGAGGGAAAGTGCCGCAGGCCTTGCCAAATTTGATGACGAAACGTTAGAATAGCCGCCTGCCCAGACCATAAAAGGGCTCTACCAATTCATTTTTTTGCGCATCCTTGGGATGGCGCGTGGGCGTGATGTCACGTAGCGACGATAGTTTTAGTCTTGATGACATGATGGAGATCTTTGGCGACGCGGCTCCCGCGCCGGTTGCCGTCGCTAAACCCGTTGCCCCCGCCCCTGTGAGCTCCCCTGTTACCGAGAGTGATGTCGATTCGTTGTCCGATGACGAAATGGCGATCCTTGAAGCTTACGAAAAATCCAAGAAGGCCGCCAAGCAGCGCGAAGAAGAAGCGCGCCAAAAGAAAGACCAAGAAGCCAAACGCATCTTAGAAGACTACGAGAAGCAAGTGGCTGAGCAACAAGCGCGTGAGGCTAAAAAGACGCAAGAGCTAGAAGAGAAGCAGAAACGCGAGCTAGAAGAATTGAAAAAAAAAGAAGAGTTTAAGCTCGATGCCGACCGCATGGCCGAAGAAGAGCGCAAGATCATCGAAGAGTTTGAGAGAGCCACCAAGGACCAAAAAGAAAAAGAAGACGTTGAGCGCAAACAAAAAGAGGCTGCCGCGCAAGCAGAGCTGGCCCGTTTGGCTGCCGCGCAAAAGGCCGAAGAAGAAAGTCGGCATGCTGAGGAAGCCAAGCAGGACGAGGCTTTGCAGGCCAAAGCCAGCGAAGTCACCACCAGCAAAAAAGATAGCCGCTTGCTAGAGTTGCTGGCCAAGGCGCAACAAGACCTAGCCAAAGCGCCCGTCATCCCCGCTTTGCCAAGCATCGCGGCGTCAGGGCCTGCGCCTGGCGGAGCAGGTAGCTCTGCACGCGACGTGATGATTGATATCGAATCCAAAGAAATGGAAGCATTTCTTTGGATGCTCGATGAGACGCGCAAGGCCATGTTCACTTATTTGGCCCCTCTCATTGGGATCAAGGCGTCGACCAACATGCTTAGCAAGACAGTTGAGAAGGCGCGCGCCAAGGCGCCCGTGCTCTTGAAGGATGCCAACTGGAGGGCCGACGGCGCCTTGCGTGAGGACGGTAGCGTGGACCCAGAGCGCATCGCTCGCAATGTCGCGTCGTTGCCCGCGGCGTCACGGGTCGAGGATTTTATTGGTGGCTTGCGTGAGCTGGTGCAGTTGCGCATCAAGACGGTCGAAGCAGGATTGGGCGCG
>JANLXT010000108.1:0-9876 GCA_031365225.1 candidate division FCPU426 bacterium | reverse complement strand
CCTTTGGGACAGTGGTCCGCGCTTTCTCTGGGGCTCTATCGCCACGGCGCCGGCCAGCCAGACGCGCTGGCTTTGGCGCGCAATCGGGCACACGCGATCGCGGACCCCGGCGACACGGCCTACTGGCTGCAACTGGGCTTGGGGGTGCCGTGGGGCAAACTGCGCCGCGTGCGCGATGACCTGCGCTTGCTCTATCCCGGCATGGCGGGGGACTTTGAGTTTGCTGGGCAAAAGCATCCTATGCATAGCAACGTGGCGCATGCCCCCGACCCCCAAGACGCCGTCTGGGAGTTTGCGTACTTGGGCGGGGCTAGTCAGCGCTAGTGTATAATCTCGCATCATCCTGACGAACACATTCACACGATCTGGAGCCTTCATGCCTAGCGCCGAAAAATAGGCTAAGCAGATCAGGTCCCGTCTCTGTCCCTGCCCCGCGCTAAGCTGAGGTCTGTTCTCACCCTCACTTGGCGCGGAGGTTTTTATGGCTCGTTTTGCGGAATTTTCTTTTGGACTCGTCACTGGCACCCTGGGTGGCCTTATCGTGGGTCTGTTCGTGGGAATATTAATAGCTTTGGATTAAGGGTTGGAATTTTGGACTTAATAATCTTTTGGTGTTTTTAGGCCTAAATTTAATGCGTATTCGTAAACCTTTCCAAGTGGGCTCAAGTCTGGCACAATTCTGTTTTCTCACAGACGGAGTTCGCATGCGTTTTAGCTTGATCGCCCTTTTTGCCATCGCCAGCCTTGGCCAGGCCACGCCCATGGTCGGCACCCCCGGTCATATTAAGGTCGAGCTTAAGACGAGTGCTGGATGGATCGAGCTCTACCAGCCCGCGTACAACCTACAGCAAGCGCGACACGTTTTGAGCGTGCCAGCCGAGATGGCCCGAGGCGGCAAAGTGACTTTGCGCCTTAGCCCTACCGACAATGACGAGACCCAGATCGATCAGCTAGCGTTGGAAGGCGGCAAACTGCTGCGCGCCAAAAATCTGACCACGGGTCAAGACCTGTATAGCAAGTTGAACAAGGCCGATCGCGATGTGGCCGAAGTGCACGGGCAGCAGGTCGAGGCGGTTTTGTCGGTGCCCCCAGGCGCGACAGAGCTGAAGCTCGTCTTAGAGGCCCGTTCGTCCAACAACGCGATGATCCCCAACACACCCTTTAGACTGGGCGCGTCGGCTGTCAAAGGCGCCGATCGTGACGCGTGGGGGCGTATACTTTTAGCGCCCACCCAAGGCCAGCGCGTTGACATTGACGCGGGCGTGATGGGCAGTAGCTCGGGGCATCCTTCGGCGCCGATGTTTGGGCATCTTAGGGTTGAGGGCGATCGTCTGAAGGGCCATCTCGATTTTGGCCCGGACAATGACCCCGGTGATGATGATTACGCCGCCATCGTGGCCTATGACGCCCAGGGCCAGGCCAAAGAATTTAAGATTACGCAGACCGATGAACGCTACGGCAAAGCCAAGTGGGCCTACGCTCCCGCCCCGGCCGCTGACTGGCAGCACATGACCTTTGATATGGACGTCAAACTCAGCGAGATCCCGCGCGACAAGTTTGGCAACCTGGCGTTAGAGCTGCTGGCCTACGGAACTTGCTCGGGCAGTTGGGGGTCCGATTGGGATGCCGCCGCGAGCGGGGGTATTGTGCTGACGTCCAGCGTCCCAAACGTGCCTATTCTCTGGGACGTGAAAGCCCAGCGCCTGACCTACGGCGGTAACACCGTCAACCAGAATATCTCGTTCACCGCGTGGGTGATGGATGCGCAGGGCAACACGCTGACCACACTCCTCCAGACCAGGCTCCATGTCTGCGGTGCGGGCGATTATGAAACGGCCAGCTTCACCTACACTGCTCCTTGCAATGGCACTTACACGCTCTTGGGCTATGCCGACGGCGCGGTCAACGACCCCAACGTCCAGTTTGTGACCCGCACCACCAGCGTGATCGTCACCAGCAGCGGGGCCTGCGCCAGCGCGACGCCCACGTTCACCCGCACGGCCACCCCGACCGCCACGCCCACCGACAGCCCCACCATCACCGTGACCCGCACCTCCACCCCGACCGTGACCCCTGGCTCTCCCGTCGCGACCGCGCCCGCAGGCACGCCGCTCACCCAGATGACCGCGCCGGACGTGCAGGTGCTGATGACCAGCACGGCTCCCGGCGGCACGATGACGTTCGCGTTTCCCAAGGTGCCGACCAACATGCGGGTGCTGATCTACACCCTCAATTTTGAGTTAGTCGCTGACATCAGCGCTAGCAACGCCAATCCCCAATGGAAGACCAAGGGCAGCGCCCCGGGCATCTATCTCTGTAACATGAAGGGTACTCTTAGCGACGGCACCAACGTCGATACCTGGAAAAAAGGCGCGATTACGTTTAAATAGCCTTTAGCCACATCCTTAAAGATCAAAAGCCCCGAGAGCATACTCGGGGCTTTTTTGTGGCATAGTATGGCCTATGTCCACGCCCAAGATTCCATTACCCATCGACGCGTTCATTCCCGGCCTGCTCGAGAGCCTGGCGGCCAATCCCGTGGCTATCTTGGTCGCCGAGCCTGGCGCGGGCAAGACCACTCGCGTGCCGCCCGCGCTGACGTTGGCGCCCTGGGCCGCGGGACAGGCTATTTGGGTGCTGCAACCTAGGCGCCTGGCGGCCTACGTCGCCGCCGCCCGCGTCAGCGAAGAAGCCGGCAGTCCCGTGGGCGCTTTCGCGGGTTATCACTTTAGATTTGATCGCGTGGAGGGCAAGGACACGCGCGTCTTGTTCTTGACCGAAGGCATGTTCTTGCGCCGCTTGCAGGGCAATCCCTCGCTCGAGGGTGTGGCCGCCGTGGTGGTAGATGAGTTTCATGAGCGCAGCTTGGATGCCGATTTGGGGCTCGCGCTCTTGCGCCGCCTGAGGCAGACACGCCCTGACCTGCGGGTCTTGGTCATGAGCGCGACCTTGGACAGCGTGGCCTTGGGCGCGGCCCTCGACGCGCCAGTGCTCGATTGTCCCGGGCGAACTTTTCCTATCCAGGTCCAGTATCAAGAAAAAGATCGCAGTGACCCGACCGAGCCGGTCGAACGGCGGGTCAGCCGAGCCCTGCGTGATATGCCTGCCGACGTGGGAGACATCTTGGTGTTTTTGCCGGGCACGGGCGAGATACGCCGCACGGCGTCGCGCTTGGCTGGGGACCCAGCGTTCGATAAATATCAGGTACTGCAATTGCACGGAGGGCTGAGCCCCCAAGAACAGCGCGCGGCCTTGGCGCCCGCGTCCAAGCCCAAAGTGATCTTGTCAACCAATGTGGCCGAGACCAGCTTGACCGTGCCGGGTGTGCGCGTGGTCATCGACAGCGGCTTGCTGCGGCGTGACGCGTGGAATCCTTGGACCGGCTTGTCGGCGCTTGTGACACTGCCCGCCAGCCAGGCCAGCATGACCCAGCGCGCGGGTCGCGCGGGACGTGAAGCGCCAGGTGTGGCGCTGCGCCTTTGCTCGGCGGCGGAATTTGGCATGCGCGCCCGCTTTGACGCGCCCGAGCTGGCGCGGGCCGATCTGTCGGCCGCGGCCTTGCAGAGTTTGGCGGCTGGTTTTGGGGCGCTCGAGACGCTTGATTGGGTCGAAGCTCCCCCGCCCGAGCATCTGACATCGGCGAAGCGTTTGCTGGCGGATCTGGGGGCCGTCGAGCCTTCGGGTCGGTTGACGCCCAAGGGCATGGCGCTGGCGAAAGCCCCCCTGCATCCCCGCTTGGCTGCTGTCGCCTGGGAAGCGGCCCCTGCGGGTGGGGAACAACTGGGCGAGCTGCTACGTTGTTTAATCATCCTGTCCGAGGAACGGACCCGAAATCTTGATTTTTGGAGCGCTCTTTCCCGTTTCAGCCCCGAAGGGATCACCAAACGTCTGCTGCAGCAATTGAGCGATTGGTATAAAGAAGCCCGCCCGCCTTTGGCTGAGTCCAAGCGAGCTTGGCGCGAGCGGCTGGCCTTGGCGTTGATACGAGCCTTTCCTGACCAAGTCGCGTATAGCAAGCACGGCAGCGACAAGCGTGGCGAGACTCGCTTTGCCTTGGCGTCTGGGGGCGAAGCCAGTTGCCGGGATGACAGCCTGCAGTTGCATGAGGGCTATTATCTGTTGCTAGAAGTCTTAGAACAAAAAGCCATCAGTGGCAGCGGAGCGCCACCGCGGGCCCTTTCGTTGATACCGCTCGAACAAGGCTGGCTTTTAGATGGCGTGGCCAATCGGGTGACCGAAGAAGCGCGGGTCACCTGGGATGCCCAGCGCGAAAAGATCCAAGCCGAAGCGCTGCTGACCTACGGGACTTTGACGCTGGATCGCGGTCCCCTCAACAGCGAGCACGGTCGTGCCCAAGCCGCGCAACTTTTGTTGGCCGAAGCGCGCAAAGTGGGCTTGAGTCGTTTTTGTGGCGAGCAGCAGCCGCAGCGTTATCTGGGGCGGCGCGACCACGCGCTGGCGCTGGACCCTGGGGCCAAAGCTTTGCCTGACGAAGAAGTTTTGTGGGCGAAAGTCGCTGAGCTCTGCGAGCAGGGCGCGCAAGGCTTTGAAGATCTGCGCTCGGCCGATCCCTTGCGCTTGGTCTTAGAAAGCCTGAATCCCGTCGCCAAGGCCATGCTCGAGCGTGGCGCGCCCAAGACCCTGCGCCTGCCCAGCGGCAAAGAGCTGGCCCTGCATTTTGAGCCCGGCAAGCCTCCGTGGGTGCAGTCGCGACTGCAGGATTTTTTTGGCCAGGCTCAAACGCCCAGCGTGGGCTCGACACCTGTGGTGGTGCATCTCTTGGCCCCCAACGGCCGGCCCCAGCAAGTCACCAGCGACTTGGCTGGTTTTTGGCAACGAGAGTATCCGCGTTTGCGCAAAGAGTTGATGCGAAAATATCCCAAACACGCCTGGCCCGAAGACCCTCTTAGCGCCACGCCCCCCAAAGGACGCCGATGAATCATTTTAAAATGCTCGCCAGATTGCTCTGCCTGCTGGGCCTGCTTAGCCTGAACGCCTGCAGCAAAGTGAAGACCATCTATGGCCTGGCCGATTGGGCTATCGAGAAGGGCATGGAAGACTTTATCAAGCCCAACGCCAGCCAAGCCGTGCTGATACGGGCCGAGGTCAAAGACTACATGCGCCAGCATCAGCGCGAGCTGCTGCCTGTTTATGCTGCCGCGGCCGAGGGGATCGCCAAGGACTTGCGTTTGGGCGTCGTCGACGACGCAAGCTACAATCGCCACACCGCCGCCATCGAAGACATGCTCAACGCGACGCTGTTGGCTGGGGTGCCCGGCATGGCCCGTATCTTGGGCTCGTTGGATGCGGCTCAGGTTGAGGCCATCATTACAAAGATGGAAGAGCGGCGGCCCAAAAATGAAAAGCCCAGCGAGATTAAGACCGAGGCGCAGATCGCCGAGCAAACCATCGAAGAACGCGTCAGGCGCACCAAAAAATTTATGGAGTTCTTTGTGGGGGACCTAGATCGGGGTCAGCGTGAAGAATTACGGGCCGCCATCGAAGCGTACCCCATTGACATGAGCAGGTGGAAGCGGCAGCAAGAAGAGCGCGAGGCCAATTTTAAAGCTCTTTTGCGCAAGCAACCCGGCGCGGGTGGTTGGGAAACAGAGATGAAAAAATGGCTGACGGGTGGCCGCGTCTGGTCGGGTCGCGACCCGTCCCGGCCGGGGGACATGGATCCGGACGCCGCGCGCCGACACAGCCAGCGCCTGCAGCGCATGCTCACGTTTGCGCAGCGCAACGCTGGCGCCGAGAAGCTAGAAGGCTATGCGCGGGAATTTCGTGAGCTCGCGGCCGAAGCGCAGCTTGTGCCCCAGCCCAAGCCCACGGCCAACGTCACGCCCGCTGGGCGCTGATAAAATCAAGCATGTCCTGGGGCAGGGGCGCGTCCCAGGTGTGGGTCAGCCCTGTCACGGGATGGCGCAAACGCAATTGGCGCGCGTGCAAAAGATGGCGCGGGCATTCTAACCTTGTTCCAAAACCTTGATCACCACCCGCCTTGACGTGGGTCAAATAATCTAAAAAAACCTGATCTTCTCGTCCGTACAATTTGTCGCCCGCCAGCGGGTAGCCCGCCGCCTCTAAGTGCACGCGTATCTGATTGGTGCGTCCCGTCAAGGGCAGGCACTCGACCACGGCAAAGCCTTTTAGCTTTTCTTTTAAGAGCAGGCGGGTGGCGCTGTCTTTGGTGTTGGGCGTTCCAGGCGAGAAAAGTTTTTGACGTATGCTGATCTGGCTGGCGGGATCGGGTCCCATGCCCCCGCGGACCAGCTCTTCTTTCCACGTGGGCACACCGCGCACCACCGCCGTGTAGACCTTGGCCACATCGGCGCGCTCAAAGGACGCCATCAGGGGCGCGATCGCGGCTTTGGTCTTGGCCAGCACCAGCACACCACTGGTCTCGCGGTCCAAGCGGTGACCCAGCTGCAGCGCCGGGTTGCCCGTGCGCTCGCGCAAGATGTTTGAGAGGGTGTTTAATAAAAAGGCGCCGTCGGCGTGCACGGGCAAGGGCGCGGGTTTGTTCACGACCAAAAGATGCTCGTCTTCCCACAGGGTGACGATATCGCGGTTGACCTCGGGCTCATGCCGGGGCGCCGTGTAGCTGACCTCGTCATCCAAGTGCAGACCCTGCCCCGACCGCGCTGGCTTGGCGTTGACGCTCAGGCGGCCCGCGTTGATCTCGGCGTGCCAGCCATCGCGGGATTGATAGGGAAAGCGCCCGCAAAGGTATTCGATCAGCGGTTGGCGGTCCCAACGTTTGGGCACACGACTTTTAAGGATAGCGATAGGATCGGGCATGCGGCTATTGTGTGCTTTCGGCAAAAAAATGACTAGTCAGTCGGCAAGGCTTAGCTATAATACTGCTTAATCTTTACAGAAATGTAGGCTTTTCACCATTAATTGGAGGCCCTTGTGGCTGACGCAGTAGCACTGACCCAAACCGCCGTCGCGGTTGCAGAGACCGTGGCTTCGCCCATCAACGCCGTCGCCTTGACGCTCACCCTATCGCGCTGGATCCACTATGTGGCGGGCGTGCTCTGGATCGGGCATCTCTACTTCTTCAATTTCGTCAATCTCAACTACCAGCCCGAAGTTCCCGCCGATATCAAAAAGATCGTCAACCCACCGCTGCTGATCCGCGTGCTCTTCTTCTTTCGCTGGGGCGCGATGTTCACCTTTATCACTGGCTTGATCATGCTGGGCATTCTGTGGAGCTCGATGGAACGCTGGACCGCGTCACCTCAGGGCCATTACATGGCGCTGGGCACGTTGTTTGGTAGCATCATGTGGTTTAATGTGTGGTTTATCATCTGGCCCAACCAAAAGAAGAACATCATCGGCATGCAGGGTGGCCCTCCCGCGGACCCGGCTCTGATCCCTAAGACCCTGCGGGCCAGCAAGATCAACACCTACCTGTCCGTGCCGATGCTCTTGGGCATGATGGGTGGCGCGCATGGCGAGTATCAATTGCCAGGTGGCCACGCTGGCCTGCTTTGCGGCACCTTGCTTGGTTTTGCCATCGTTTGGCTGGCCTACAAGTACGCGCCCAAAGTCGACAGCAAGCTCTTTAAAGGCTGAGCTAAAAACACCTAAGACCAAAAAGCCCTCGACCTTGGTCGGGGGCTTTTTTTATTGGACTCTTCTATTCTAGTGCTCCCTAGAAATCATCTCAGGGGTATAATAGCAAATCACTCCAGCTTTGCTCACACGTCTAAAAAAAGTTTGATATAAGGGAAGCCATGCCAGATTTTCCTGTTTCACCAGAAAAAGTCGCTGATCTCTATGCTCGCCTCGCTAAACTTGGAATTACGGAAAGCGATCTCGATGAATCGTTCATTCGTTCGGGTGGCGCGGGTGGACAAAACGTGAACAAAGTCTCGACTTGCGTGGTTTTGATACATCGTTCCACGGGAACCACCGTGCGATGTCAGCAAGAGCGTTCGCAAGCCTTAAATCGGTTTGTGGCACGGCGTCTTTTGGCTTCCAAGTTAGAAGAAAAAATTCTTGGAGTATTGAGTGATAGGCAAAAGTTAGCCGAAAAAATACGCCGGACTAAGCGCAAACGCAGTCGCAACGCCAAAGAAAAGATGTTGAAAAATAAGCGTTTTCACTCAAACCTCAAGGCTGGCAGACGTGACCGCGGTCACAACGAATAAGTATTGGAAATAAAAGGCTTTTCTGTTAGAAATAGATAGGTCATTTTTGAGGTGCGACAGTGACAAAGATTGAAATCGTAGAAGCTCTGGCTGAAAAGACTGGCATGCAAAAGAAGGACGCTGAAAACGTCCTTGAAACGCTAGTCAATACCATCCAAGAGGCGCTTAAGAACGGCCACAAAGTGAATTTGGCCGGACTAGGCACCTTTATTGTGGTGGAAAAAAAGGCCCGAGTAGCGCGTAACCCTAAGACTGGCGACACCGTGCAAGTCGCCGCGAAGAAGGCTCCTAAGTTTAAGCCAGGCAAGCAGCTCAAAGAGTTGTTGGCCGGCCCAGAGGCCTGAGCGCGCGTTCGTTGGGGTCAGCCCGACTCAAAGTAGATTTTTTGTTGCCATCTGCCCAGTCTGACTGGGCGGGTCAATTTTTGTCTGACGATTTTCCAGAAGGCTTATTTCAGGGTCACTCGCCTTCTTTAGCGCCAATCGCCCGGGTTCACATCAGCGGATGGTGCTCAGATCGAAAGCTTTCCGCTCAAAAAAAATTAATCGATCGCTTGGTTGGCCTGGGTGCCACCCGCATCCGCCTGCTTCGACAAATTCCGCCCGATTGGGCTCGTTTGTACCAGGCGCGTTTTCCGGTGCAACATTTAGGGCGCTTTATCATCATTCCGCAATGGAAACAAACTTCGGTCAAAGTTAGCGCGCGTCAGATCCCAATCATCCTGAATCCCGGCCAAGCCTTTGGCACCGGCTTGCATGAGTCCACCCGTTTAATGCTACAAGGCCTGGCTGCTCTCGGCCCTACCTTGAAAGGCGCACAACTCTTGGACGTGGGCTCGGGCAGTGGCATTTTAGGCATCGCGGCATGGCGCTTGGGCGCCGGGCGTATCAGCAATGTCGAAGTTGAAGCCGCCGCTTGTGTCGAAGCCCGCGCCAATGCTGTCTTGAACGGCGTGCCCAAAGCTAAGTTTCCTGTCACCGCGGGTGCGTTTCCTGGTGCGCGTTTGCGTGGGCAGCGCTTTGACGGTGTGCTGGCCAATCTGGTGACACCCGTGCTCGAGACCTTGATGCCCCAGTTGCGCGCGATGCTCAAGCCGGGAGCGTTTCTATTTGCCAGTGGCATCCACACGCCTGCCGAGGCCTTGCGGGTGCGCAAAGCCATGCGCGCCGCGGGGTTGCGACCGGGCGCCAACGCTAGTCTAAGACGCTGGTTTCGCGTCGAGGCGCGCCGCCCATGATGCGCTGGCTTACACTTTGCCTCGGCCTGGCGCTTTGCGCGCAAGGGGGCGCCACCACCCGCTATGTGCAAGAACCCCAGCGCGAAGCCGTACGTTTGTGGGAAGAAGTCGAGCAGGCGGTTTGGGATGGCAAGCTAGACAGCAAAGAGGCCCGCGTACGCTTTAAAGAGCTGTGGCCACAGGTCTGTATCGACGACAAGCCTTCCGATCCCGTCAATCGTTGGCAATGGGTCTTTCCGTTACCAGGCTACCGTGACGACAGTTACGCGCTTTCTTACTCGCCCGAAGGTTTTAGGTTTTATGACGGACCCAAGGCCAAGGGTTACCCTGCGCTTAATATCTATATTCGTGACCGCCAACGCCACGGTGTGGATGATCGCGATGGCAAGCCGGTGCCGGTGGTCGCCTGCCGAGATGGGGTGGTGGTCAGCGCGCGGCGGTTTTGGGAGCCCCAGGCACCCAAAGGATTGGGGTCCTGGG
>JANLXT010000224.1:0-1895 GCA_031365225.1 candidate division FCPU426 bacterium | reverse complement strand
GAGCAGAGCGCCCGCACCAGTGAGCTGAACACGATCATGCAGGGGGTCAGCGATTCGGCGGCGCTCAATCGGCGCAAAGCCGAAGAAACCACGGCGGCGGGTCAGGGCGCGCTAGAGATCGCTCAAACCATCGCGACGCTGGCGCAGGACGCGGTGGTCCGGACGGGTAGCCTGTCTAAAGAGATCAGCGAGATCGCGACCACGATCTATGACTTGGGTGACAAAAGCGAGAAGATCGGCGAAGTGGTGGATATCATCCGCGGCATCGCGGATCAGACCAATCTATTGGCGCTCAACGCCGCGATCGAGGCGGCCAGAGCGGGCGACGCGGGACGCGGTTTTGCGGTCGTAGCCGAAGAGGTGCGCAAATTGGCGGAGGGCAGTGCCGAGGCCAGCGATCAGATCGCCGCCATGATCGCGCAGATGCAGGCGGGCGCCCAGTCCGCGGTCGCGAGCATGCAGCGTGGTAGCGAGGGTGTGGATCAAGCCAGTGACCTGATCAACAGCGTCGGGGACGGCTTGGGGCAGATCATCGAAGCTTCGCAGCAGACCAGCAAGTTAGCCGCCGAGATCGCTATCACCGCGCGTGATCAGGTCAAGCGTAGCGCCTTGGGTGCCCAGCGCATCGAAGAGATCAACGCCATCGCCGAACAAACCGCGGCTAGCACGCAAGAAGTGGCCGCCAGCACCCAAGAAGCCACGGCCAGCATGCAAGAGTTGACCGCGACCAGCACCCAATTAGCCGAGATGGCACGTGAGCTACAAAGCATGGTCAATCGTTTTGATGTGAAGGCCTAAGGGAGGCCCGCCATGGACGGAAAATTTGAGAGCAGCAAAGAACTCGAAGAGAAGGGCTTCCGGCATTGGGAGCGCTTTGAGCTTGAAGAAGCCCTGCAGGTCTTTGAGCGCGGGGTGGAGCGCTACCCGGATGATCGCAAATTATCCTTAGGTCTAGCGTTCACCCGGCTTGACCTGGGCGATTTGCCGCAGGCGCGGCGTCTCTTTCAAGAGTTGTTGGCGATCGACCCCAAGGATGACGAGTGCTGGTGGGGCCTGGGACGTATCCATCTTTTGCTCTCTAATTATGGTGAGGCCCGTTTCGCTTTTGATCAAGCGCTGCACCTAGGCAAGGCGGATGAGCGCGTGCTTTTGGACGTGGCGCGTGAATGGTACGGTTTGGGCATGTACGAAGAGTCGCTTGATTTTTATCGAAGGGCCAACGCGATCAACGCCAAAGGGGCCGAGGCCTTGCTGGGTTTGGGAGCGAGCAAATTTTGGCTGGGACAAGAAGGTGCTGAGGCCCATCTCTTAGAAGCGCTCAAAGTTGATCCGGCCTATCACGATTGTCGTAATTTTTTGGCCAATATGTACTATGGTCTGCGCCGTCACGATGAGGCCCGCGAACAATTTGAGCGGATCCCGCTTGAGGCCCAAACGGACCCGGTGTCGGTACGACGCCTGATCAAGCTTCGCCGAAAAAAGGGCAGCAGCGAGGCGCGTTTGGCGCCACTTAAATTGACTTTAAAGCGCTTGAACAAAGAGCAAGGTTGGGATTTTTTCTTGTCGGGAATCAAACGAAGAAAGTAGTTTTGGCATACTTAGTTTTATATTTTGGAATAAATAATTGGGACGACCGCTAGAGCATCTTTTTTAACAACAACTGCTGCGTCGAGACCAGATCCAAACCGCGATGGCGAAGACCTGCCAGCGCGTTGAGTTTTGCCACTGGCTTGACTTGCCAGCGTTGAAGCACCTGGCGCCCCCCATAGGTGAAGGCGGTTTGGGCGGGCAAGTAGGTGGCCAATTCTGCGCCGAGGGGGTCGCCTACCTTTTGCAGACACGCGGCCATCACCGCCATGACATCCATTTGGGCGTGGGTGTAGGTGCCTTGAATG
>JANLXT010000205.1:0-1181 GCA_031365225.1 candidate division FCPU426 bacterium | reverse complement strand
ACCGCAACGCGGGGGATTCGTTGTGGACCTATCAACTGGGCACCGCGAGCACGGCTTTTTCTGAGCGCTTCACCCAGGTCGGCAATCGCACCGTCAGCAAGGTCCAGGTGGCGGTCTTAAGCGCGTTGGCGGCGCCCACGTATCGCGTGAGCATCAAGGCGGACAATGGCGCGGGGCGCCCTGTGGCCGGCAGTTTGGGTAGCGGGACTTTTGTCCCCGCGGGGCCAGGTTGGATGACCGTCAATCTTGGACCGCCGGTTTCTTTAAGCGATGGCGCTAGCTACCACCTTGTTGTGGATTACGCGAGCGGGACCATCGGGGGCAGTAACAACGCCTCTTTCCGCGTTGGCATGAAATCCAACTCTCCGATTTATCCACTGGATCAGGCGCCCAACATGGCCAGCAATGTTCTGTTGCGGTCCACGGTCACTTGGGAAGATCGCCCCTGGAGCGCGTTGTTTATGCTTGGCGACGCATCAAACAATTGGTGGGGAAACAGCTACGATCAGGTGCGTGGGCCGATGTCGATCAACACCACAAATATCGCGAGCCAAGTGCTGCGTCCCACGGGTGGCAATTGGTATGCCAGCCATTTGGCGGTCTATCTTTCGGGCTGCGCCAGTGTTTCGCCCGGCGGTAATCTGAACTATACGCTTTACGATCTTTTGAATGGCCTGACCGTTACCACCGGGGCTTTGGTCACCAACGGATCGGCGCCACTCAAACCGATCTGGGTCGAAGTGGCCTTGCCGAGCACCATCAGCCTGCTGAGCGGCCATACCTACCGACTGGCGTTGCACGCCTCTGGTACCGGCGCGCCGGGCTATAGCACTATCTTTCAATCGAACACCGTCGCCAGCGCGCCGTATGACGCGATGAGTTACGATGGGACCAATTCTTTCGGGAGCTACAGCACCAATTCTGGCGCGTCCGAGACGGTTTATTCGGCTGAAGACATGCCTTTCTTGTGGCGAGTAGCGCCGCCACCCAGCCCCACGATGACGGCCACCAGCACCCCCAGCGCGACAAGCAGTCCTGTGGTGACACCCACCCCATCATGGACACCCGCCACCGCCACACCTTCGTCGACACCCAGCCCGGCACCCAGCAGCGGCCCTTGTGGCGCATACACCTATCATCTTGGATTCTCAGGCGCTGGCACAAACGCCATCGATCCCAAT
>JANLXT010000193.1:0-1852 GCA_031365225.1 candidate division FCPU426 bacterium | reverse complement strand
TGGTGCGCGCCATCTAAAAACGTTAAGGGCTTCGTCCCAATCACCTGCAAGCGCGCGGGCCACGTGGCCTTCGCCACGCCCCAACGCAACGCGTTCTCATCAAGCTTTAAACCACGACCCGCCAGCGTCTGCAAAGTTGCCAACGCGCACGCCAGATTTTCGCGCTGGTGCTGGCCCAAGAGCGGCAAGCTCAACTCGCGTCGCACGCCCAGCACCGTCAGATCGATCTTCTGCCGTCCCTCGGCCAGTTCAACCTGCGCTTTATGCAGGCGCCAACTTGCCACCACAAAGCCACGCTTTGATCCAGGATTGCGCTTGGCCCATTCGCGCCGTAGCACGCCTAAGGCCACGCCCATAGCGCTGCTGATCATGGGGGCGCCACGCTTGGCGATGCCGGCTTTTTCGAAAGCAATCTGCGGGATGCTGGCCCCCAGTATCTGGGTATGCTCTAAGCTGATGCTGGTGACGACAGTCGCCCACGGATGCTCGATGACATTGGTGCTGTCCAAACGCCCGCCAAGGCCTGTCTCTAAGACAAGCGTCTCAACCTTCTGCTGTTTAAAATACAAGAACGCCAGCGCCGTGAGCGCCTCAAAATAAGTCACCGCCCCTTCTTTGGCTCCCGCCTGTTCGCGCAGTGCCCCCCACAAGGGCTTCGCCGCCCGCAACAGCGCCGCGTTAGACGCCATGCGCCCAGCCACTCGAAAGCGCTCATTAAAATCAACCAGATGCGGGCTAGTAAAAAGCCCCACGCGCTGACCATGTTCCAGCAACACGCTCTCTAAGATCCGACAAACGCTACCCTTGCCATTGCTACCTGCGACATGAACGATGCGCATGCCTCGCTGGGGCTGTCCCAAACGCCGCAATATCGCGCGCGTGCGGTCCAAACCCGGCACGATGGCTGGCGAGCTGATAGCAGTGAGACGGGCTTCGAGGGAGGGTTTGCTCACCGCGCCAGCAGCTCGTACAAGAGTATCGACCCCGAACACGCCGCGTTCAGCGACGTGGCGCGGCCCGCCATGGGGATGCGGACCTTGATGTCGCAGCGTTCTTTAAAGAGCTTGCTCAAGCCATCGGTCTCGTTGCCGATGACGACGATACGCACGCCTTTTGACTTTAATTTTCCACACTCAACATCGCCGTTTTCGTCCAAGGCGACCAACTGCGTCGGGGTGCCCGCGTTTTCAAACAAACGCTGCCATGCATCAAAGTCCACGTTCGAGTCCATGTGCGCAAGCGGGATAGAAAAGACCGACCCGATTGACGCACGAATCGTTTTGGGGTCAAAAAAGTCAACTGCATGGCCATAGGTCAGGACCGCCTTGGCGCCAAATGCCTCCGCCGTGCGAATCAAAGAACCCAAATTGCCGGGGCTGTTGGGTCGATCGACGATGACATACGCGCCATCTTTTGAGACTGGCAACGCCGTGGCTCTCAGGTCAGGGATCCTCGCCACCGCCAAGACTTCGGAGGCTTGATCTTTGTCGCTCAACTCTACCATCAGCTCGGGACTGACCTGGTAGATCGTCTCAGGCTTGGCACTACCCATAAGTCGCCGGATCAGTGCGTTGCTGACGCCTTCTTGAACCAACAGGCTTTCGATGGGCCAATGACTTTCTAACAAGCGCTCCAAAGCCTTGACGCTCTCGACGATAAATCTCTTTTCACGATGGCGGTTGTTGCGATTGGTAAGCAGGCTTTGCAAGACTTGATAGGTGGCATTGCGCTTACCAAGAGGAACCTGCTTTGGGTGGACAGCGGTGTTTTCGGAGATGATCTTCATAGCGTCCCAAAGAAAGCAAAGGTCATCTTAACGCCGGACCCATGCTTGTGCCAGCGCATCGTTCAC
>JANLXT010000156.1:0-2641 GCA_031365225.1 candidate division FCPU426 bacterium | reverse complement strand
TACACCGCGCGCAGATTCGTCGCCGACGATCCTTGCGTTCTTGTCGTACCACCCGTAATCGCCCAATTGCGATGCATCGGCTCCGAAGCTGAACGCCGTCGTCGTCCCCGCCCGGCACGCATATTCCCACTGCGCCTCCTTCGGTAGCTTGTACGTCCACCCCGCGGACAGCCTGCCCGCCGTTTGCTCCTGGGACGTCAGCTTGACGCAAAACTCCGTTGCGGCATCCCAACTCACGTAACTCGCCGCGTAGTCGGGTGAAACTTGAGCCACTGGTCGGCAACGTAATCGGGAAAAGTAATATTTTCGTCAAGCGAGTAATCGCTTAATTTGATGGTGCGCTGCCAGCGCTCATGGAACATCTGCAAAGTCTCGACGATCAAGTCGAGCTTATCTTCCAAAGCTTCAGCCGGGATGCCGCCGCCGCGCACGAGGTCGAGTAATTGCTGGATCGGCACTTCCAAAAGCGCGATCAAGTTGAGATTGGCCCCCGGATCGTTGGTGAGTTGAATGGAAAAGCCCGAGTCCGCGCCCGCACCTGAAACAGTGTAGTCGAAACCACTGTTTAGCCTGGTACTGCCGAGATAAACGGCGATGTCGTCCTGGGACTCAATCGGAAACGTAAAGGCGTAGTTGGTGATTCCGGCCGCAGTGACTTGCTCGCCCCTGCCTAGCCCAATATTAGCTCTCATAATTCACCTCACGGCACCGCTTTCGGCTTTGCCTTGTTATAAGCGCCGTATCCGGCGTAGAGCCCGCCCAGCACACCCGTTGCTCCTGAGATCGCCGCGCTGGTGCGGTAGCCGCTGGCTTGGCTTTTGTACTGAGCCGCTTCGTAGCGCTTCATATTGCCGTATTGCTGCGCGCCGCTTTTGATGCGCTGAACTTCAAGCTCGGCTTCTTTGGCGCTGTCCAGCATGACTTCAAGCGGGCTGCCGATCGGCTGCACACCACTCGCCGCCATCATCACCTTCTGCCGGTCCCTGACGTGCTCGCTCTCGCGGGCCTGGTCCTGCGCCTGAGCTTCGGCATTCACGCGGGCCTGCTCGGCGTCGCGCTCCGATTGCTTGGCCGCGGCGTCGGCTTGCTTGGCGGCGTTGGATTGCGAAACCGCGGTGCTAACACCAGTTGCAACCGCCGATACCGCCGCGATAACCGCCGCTGCTATCTCCGCGCCAGTGGAACAAAACAGCCGATCTCTCGGGTCCCGGCGGTCGTCGAAGCCGTCAACCATGGGCCGCCTCTTTTCTCTGCGGTAAATATTCCTTAAAAATCACCGCATAACGTAAAACGTGGTCGCCTTCCGGCGTGTAGTGCTGCATGAGCCCCTCGGGCACGAAGCCAAGGCTCTCAATCCAGTCACGTCCTTGCTGATCCCAGGCAATTACGGTTGCCTCGACACGGTGCAGCCGATAACTGTGAACCGTCTCCATGAGCTTTTGCCGAATCGTCCTACTGAACCAAAGCATCAAGCGCCTGTCTCTCGGCCAACAATTAACCCAAGCGTGGCCCATGCCGCGCTCGGGACCGAATACAAACACCAATCCGGCGCTTCCCAATAGCCGCTCGCCTTGAACCGCGCTCCACGCGACACCATCGCGCAGCTTGGCTTCGCCATCCTTCTCCCTGCCCTCGCCCATGTGCGCAGGTAGGAAATCAATCAAGCGCGGTTGGATCATGCGCGCTCACCTACGTTCAAATCGCCGTACACCATCAAGCAGGTAAACGGCCCCAAGTCGTCCTCGATTCTGACCTTGCCTTCGGGCGTAATGCCAAAGTCGGTAATCATCTTGTCGCCGGTGAACAGCGGAGGCGGCCCATCCATCGGATTGCCCCCCTTGGTAAATGTCACCGGCACGCCTTGAATCTTGGCCGCCACGCTGTCGAGCACGCGGATAGAGATTGAACTCCACCGCTTAGGTATGCCCTGGATAGTCGGCGCGTCAGGGATTTCCGGCCTTACGGTTTCGATGACGTGGTTAAATGGCAAGCCGACTTCGACAACATCGCCGGCCACGGTTGGGAATTGCAGGTCTATCGCGCCCAACTCGTCCACCGTCACCATTGGCCGCGCTGCGTTGTTGACGAAATAACGGACCTGCTTACCGCACAAATGCGTCAGGTTCATTATTCGCGTCGTCCCAGCTGGCGGCGTCACCACTACGGCGCTGTCGGCAAGGAGTTGCGCCAACGGTACGTTATCACTGTTGCGGTGCGGCCAGGACGCGCCGAGCTTTTCCGGCGCCTTGTCATCGAAGTATTCAAACGTCTGTTGGGTAACACCGTCTATTTCACGCGAAACGATCGCATTGACGCGGATTCTATCGCCGTCAGGATGCGGGATAATGGCGATCGACTTGAACAGGCCATCGGTGGTGATCTGCGTCCAGCCCAAAACATCCTCTTTGCGGTAATAGGTGAGAGTCACAATCTTGCCGTCGTTGCGGACAATCCAGAATCGAGGATCGGGAACCGGCTGATAGGCCATCTGCTTGACGCCCGATGCCAAAATAGTCTCGTGCAGGTCGGTCAGCTCCCAAGCCCGCTGCTTATCCTCTTCCCAATCGAAGCGGATTTCCTTGAGCAAGGTGGTCGATCGCTCAACGAATATGATCGCGCCGTCGACTACGATAGGCTCGAC
>JANLXT010000025.1:0-4731 GCA_031365225.1 candidate division FCPU426 bacterium | reverse complement strand
GCCAACAACGCCACGATCGCGGCGGCGGCGGCGGCAAAAAAGGCCGCCATCAGATTAAGCCGCCAGGCCGGCGCACCAAGGGGCAACAAACTAAAGAGACGACCACTCAACGTGTGCAAGGGATACCCGGGTGGATGCTGTATCCCCAAAGTGACGCTGGCGGCAATGGTCTCGGGTGAGTCATCCGCTCTAAATGCGGGATTCAATCCACGCAGGTAGACAGCAAGGCACAATAAAAAGATCACGCTGGCAAGCATCCCCAAGCGTTGTCTGTTTTGCTGTTGAATCATTTATTAAGTGCCTTTTTAAGCATACCAAGCTCCGCCTGTTCGGGATCGATTTTTTTAGCGCGTTCATAAGCTCGCTGGGCGCGGGCCTTGTCGCCTACACGCAGGGCTGTGATCGCCATATTGATCTGTATCTTTGCGTTGAGCGGATAGAGGATCTGAGCCTTGTCTAAGACTTCGAGCGCCTTGGGATAGTCCTCTGTCAATCCATAACAAGCCGCTTGGTTGATGTAGGCGTTGGTGGGGTCTTGTTGATAAAAAATGGCCCAATTGTACGCTTCCGCCGCGCCCAGATATTTTTTATTGGTGAACAAGACCTGAGCCAGGGGATGCCAGACTTCTTTTAAGTTCGGCGCGTAGCGTCCAAGCTCTACCAACAATGTTTCGGCTTCATCAAACTTACCTAAAATAATTAAGTTTTGTCCCAAACGCAAACGGCTAAGGCTGTCGTAAGGATTCAAGCGCATCGTTTCTTTGTCCGCGCGGATGGCCGCTTCGTATTCGCTTAATTTGGTCAACGTTGCGCCACCCAACGCCCAAATACGATCTTCGTCAGGTGCCAACGAGCTTGCTTTGCCCAACCAAGTCATGCCGACCTGCTGGTGACGCAGATTGATCTCGCCTTCCCCAATCCACCACATGTGATCCGCGAACATCGTTCGAATCCCTCCCCAACCCGCGATAGCGGCAAAAATCAGCGTGAGGACCGTCGGCCAATTTTTAGATCTTAAAACCGGCGCAGGAGCGGGTACTTGCCAAAGCGCTCGCAAACAAAGTGCGGCCAGTCCCCACGCCAAGATCTGCGTGGGCCACAGTAAAAATGGATAATTGGCCAAACCATGCACTTGCAACGCTAAAAGACCACCCGCGCCACCAAACAAAAGCGCACGATCCGAATCTGCGCTACTAAGCTCTGGCTCTTTGATGGCGCGCCCAAAAAACCAGATCAAGAGCGCCATCCATAATGCCGCGGCGGCCCAGCCGCCCTCGGCGGCCATGTGCAACCAATCATTGTGTGCGTGTTCTGTGACAATGTAGTCTTGCTTTTGCAACGCATCGTGCGGGATCCCTATCACTTGCACCTGGGGAAAATGAATCCGAAATTGCCCCGGCCCAACTCCAAAAAATGGTCGCTCCAACGCCAAGCGCGTGGTGCGTCCCGCCAAAAAAAGCCGCCGAGAAACTTCAACATCGCGTCCAAGAAAGACATCGGTGAGGCGGGTCGCTAACTGTGGGTTCGCGAACCAAGCGGTCCCAAAGGCGACAAGCGCGACCGCCCCGAGAGTGTTGAGCGCCTGCCGGCGCGCTCCCAAAAGCTCTGGTGTGAAGCGTTTGGTTTGTATAAACATCCAACCCAGGCCCACGACCGCACCAGCCCATGCTCCTCGTGTTTGCGTGGCCAGCGCCCCAAATCCCATCAACCCTACGTTGATCCACGTCAAGGCCGCGCCCTGGGTGCTAAGTCCGGGACGCAATGCCCAGGCCAATGCCAAGGGCAAAAGCAACGCTAGATGACCTCCTAAAAAATTGGGGTTACCTAAAAAGCCACCCGCACGTCCGCCAAAACTAATGCTCCACGGAAATGGATCAAGTCCCATGACTTGTACTAAGGCATAGAGTGCGTGAATACCACCCCCCACCAAGATCAGGGTGACCAGGCGCCGGCGTGCGGATGCGCTAGCGCTCACTCGCCACGTCGCGGCAAAAACCAAGGGATAGCTTGCCCATTCGACTAAAGTATCAAATCCTAAACGAGGGCGCTGTGACAGCGCAGCCGCAAGCATCAACCAGGCTGCCCAGACGCCAAAAATAAGTAGTCCTAAGCGCGCGCGAGGCTCTTTCCATGGTCCTTGGGATGGCCACGCCACCAAGGCGCCCGCCAAAGCTAAAGGGGCTAACAAGCGCGCGGCCAAGGCTTCGGGGGTCCAAAAGACATGCGCAGCCCCTGTGTCAA
Organism: candidate division FCPU426 bacterium; assembly: GCA_031365225.1. Classification (GTDB taxonomy): domain Bacteria; phylum Oederibacteriota; class JAJYGY01; order JAJYGY01; family DAIDJD01; genus JANLXT01. Next base: position 2,490 of record JANLXT010000025.1, on the reverse strand, counting down.
TCACCAAGCTCGGCAGTATAAGCGCCGCGGCAACAGCGAGCATCGCTCCGCGTTGTTGGGTCGAAGCTGAGTTTAGCCCGCTCATGGTTTTACTGCTGGCTTCGCAAAGGGCCCTTGAACAAAACGCAGATCTTTCACCAGTCCTTCACCAAGCAGTTGCCGCACGTTCTCTAAAAGTTGTGGTTTGCGGTAATGAAGTTCTTGCCGTATGAGCGGGCTCGCGACCGCGACGCTTAAAACGCCATCTCTAAAGCCTAATGGCATCGAAAGGGCGGCAAGCTCTTTGCCTACAAAATCCGACCAATGCCCCACCAAGCGCAATTGTGCTGGCTGTTCTACAAGTCCGATATTTTTTAACTTGGCGCTCGCAGCAATTGACTGGGCTAGGTCCACGATTTTTTTTAATCGCGTACGGGTGCCTGTGCCCGGTGGCTTGCGATAGGGCACTTCTAAGGGACGCGGGTCTTTTGAAGGAACTTGGCTCATGCCTTCCCTCGTCGATTCTTTTTTTCGCGAGCGCGTTCGTGCTCGCGCTCTTCTTTGCGCATAGCCAGATAGGCCTGCCAGCGTCCAGTGTCTAATTTGCCCGCGTCCACGGCTGCGTGCACCGCGCAGCCGGGCTCGGCGTCATGCGCACAATCCTTAAAGCGACAGTCGCTGGCCATCGCCTGAATATCGTCATAGATCAGTTGGGCGGCCTTGCCATCGACCAAACCTAATTCTCTAAGGCCGGGACTGTCGATGACGCAACCCCCGCCGTTCAGTGGCAATAGATGGCGCCCTGTGGTGGTGTGACGCCCGCGCCCGTCTTTGTCGCGGATCTCGGCGGTTGGCATCGCTTCTCTGCCCAGCATCGCGTTGATCAGGGTGCTTTTGCCAACACCGCTGCTACCCAATAAAACACTGCTTCGGCCACGCAATTGCTCTAAGAGCTCTGCGACGCCTTGATTGCGCGGCGCACACACCAGCATGATGCGGGTTGACCCAGCCAAGGCGCGCGTCCAGGCGAGTGCTTCGACTCCACCATCCGCTTGCAGATCTGTTTTGGTCAATACTAAGATCGGCTCAGCGCCACATTCACGCACCAAGCCAAGATAACGTTCTAAACGGCGCTCGTTAAAATCCTCGTTCATCGATGTTAAGATCACGCCGAGTTCGACATTGGCGGCAAGCACTTGGGTGAGTGCTTCGCGTTTACCCTCTTCCCCGCGACTGACTTCGCGCCGGGTCAATGCGTTTCGTCTTACCAAAGCGCGCTCGATGCGGCCCCGCGTGAGCAAATCAGGGCGGGGTTGCAACAAGACCCAATCCCCAACCACAGGATAGTCCGCTCGACCATGCGCGTGTTTGCGCATAGCTCCGCGCGGCTCGGCAAAACAGGTCTCTTGAGAGCTCAGCATGACACTGTAGATCCCACGCGATTCAAAAATGACACGCCCCGGACGCAACGCGCGTTCGTTTTCTTGAATTTGAGACTGAAAGCTAATGTCCCAACCTATGCTTTGCAAGTGTTCGTTGCCAGTGAGCTGGTTCATGCGCGTTGAAAGCCCCCCGCTTTAACTTGCCATACCTCGTCGGGTCGATAGGCCAATCCATCCGCGTGCGTGCTCGTCACGATGGTTTGTACTTTTTCATCAAGCAATCCCAGCAAACGCGATTGTCTATCGAGGTCTAGCTCTGACAAGACATCATCCAATAAAAGGATGGGGTTCTCTCCAAGTCGTTGCGCGAGATAGCTGACTTCGGCGAGCTTCAACGCCAGGGCTGTCGTGCGCTGTTGGCCTTGGCTGGCAAAGAGTCTTGCAGGTCGCTCTTTAAGTAAAAGCTCTAGGTCGTCGCGATGGGGCCCGACCAAGGTCGTGGCCCGGGCACGTTCTTCGTTCGCGCGCTCTCGCAGGCGCAATCGAAAGCGATGTCTTAGCTCGTCATCGTCACGCGCTTCCGCCTCAGGATCGACGCCGCTGTGATAGCGCAAGCGCAAGCCCTCGTCCCCACCAGCGACTCGGGTCTGCGTGCTGGCGGCTAAGGGCTCTAACTCTCGACAAGCCTGCCGGCGAACCATGCAGAGCAGGGCGCCAGGTCCGACCAAGGCTTCGTCCCATGCTTCGACCGCATCCCATTTTGCCTGACCTTCGGCGACTTGTCGCAGGGCGGCGTTGCGCTGTTTAAGAGCCCGTTGATACTTTTGCAGCGCTTCTAAATAGGGAAGCGAAGCCTGAGAAAAGAGCGCATCCATGTAAGCTCGTCGCGCGCTTGGGCCTGCTTTAACCAGTTGTAGGTCTTCGGGAACAAAAAGCACCACCGTCATGTACCCAAAGATCTTTGAAAACGGCGATAATTTCTTACCATTGACCAACACGCGCTTGGGCTGACCCCGACGCAACTGTAGCTCTAGGTCACGGGTTATTTGAGGTTGTTCGCGGCGCACACGCCCTTTGACCAAGGCTTCGTCTTTGTCATGGGCAATCAACTCATCGCTTTCACTTTCGC
>JANLXT010000287.1:0-3552 GCA_031365225.1 candidate division FCPU426 bacterium | reverse complement strand
AGACGCGATGCCGAGTGCTAACGCAAGACGGGACTCTTGCTGATATTTTGAATTAAGTATCAATTAAAACCCATGTAAATAAAGAATATTATCTGCTTTAGTAAAGCATCACTTTAATTAGATCCAAAGCTTACGCCCGTGGCCAAACCTGCTTTGACCCACAGATGCTCTGTGTCCACCATCCGAACGCGATGGCTGACAAGCTCCAGGGGGACATCGCTGATGGTGCCGTTCTTCAAAGCTACCATGCGACCGTAGTTCTTTTGTTTGGCGAGCTCAATGGCGGCCACGCCAAAGAGGGTGGCCAGATTGCGGTCCGTGGCGGTAGGACTACCCCCACGGACGACGTGTCCTAAACAAACGCTACGGCATTCGATGCCGGACGCAAGCTCAAGCGCCCGTGCCAAGGGCTCCGCGACGCCTCCAAGGCGCAGGGGGTCGGGACTATTTTTGACGACGCGGCGGTGTAGTTTTCCTAAAGGGGTGGCGCCTTCGGCGACCACGACAATGCTCGATCGGCGACCTTGGCGTGCGCGGTGTTCAAGGACCTTTAGGCAGCCCTTCAGGCTAGAACTAAGTTCTGGGATGAGTATCAAATCTGCGCCAGACGCCAATCCGCTTGCCAAAGCCAACCAACCAGCGCGGCGACCCATCACTTCAGTCACCATCACTCGGTGATGACTTGCCGCTGTTGTGTGCAGACGGTCAATGGCTGCGACCGCTGTACTGACGGCGCTATCAAAACCAAAGGTTAGTTCGGTGCCCACGAGGTCGTTATCAATGGTCTTTGGTACGCCCACAATCGGCACCCCAAGGCGCCGAAAGCGGTCGGCGATGGTCAGCGAGCCATCGCCACCCAAGACAATCAAGCCATCCACAGCGGCTTTTGACAAGTTGTTGAGGGCCTGCTTGGAGCGGTCTCGAGGAGCTTTGCCAGGCTTGTCAATAAAGGCAAAAGGGTCATCTTTGTTGCTGGAACCGAGAATGGTCCCGCCTTGCGTGAGGATACCCTGAACCTGATCATAGTCCAAAGAGACATGGTCATTATTGACCAGGCCTCGAAACCCATCCTTAAAACCAGTGATTTTGATGTGCTGTAGAATCGCGCTCTTTACCACTGCACGGATGACGGCGTTGAGACCCGGACAATCGCCGCCGCCCGTCAAAATTCCCAGGTGCATCGCTCGTTTTGACATTGTTGTCTCGCAAAATGAAGGGCAGCACTATTTTACAGTATTTTCTGCCCTTGGGCAGGCTTACCACTTGCCGAGACAGGGTGCCGAGCCATAGAATGGCGCAGGCATCACTCTGGCTTCTTGGGGGACTCATATGGCCGCAAAGAAAACTGCATTGCCCGACTGGCAAACCTTCGCTAAAGACCCTAAATTTAAAGCTTTTTTGGTGGAAAAGACCCGCTTCATCATCCCGGCGGTCATCTTTTACGTTATCTATTACTTTGCTCTACCAGTCTTGGTAGGTTACGCACCGAGTCTGATGGCGACCAAGGTTTGGGGGCAGGTGAATTTGGCGTATCTCTTTGCGCTCTCGCAGTTTTTTATGGCTTGGATCCTGGCTTACATTTATCTAAGAGTCGCTGCTGGATTTGACACTCAAAGCGCGGCATTGCTCAAGAGCAAGAAGGGAGCCCGACGATGAATGCTTCGATGCTCATGTTCGGTGGTTTTGTGGCGGTGACTCTAGTGATCACCTACTGGGCGGCCAAACGTAATACAGGCGCCCAACATTATTTCGCGGCGGGTCGCTCGATCAAGGGATGGCAAAATGGCATTGCGGTCGCGGGCGACTATATGTCAGCGGCTAGTTTTCTGGGCATCGCGGGACTGATCGCGTTCAATGGATACGATGGCTTTATGTACAGCGTGGGGTGGTTGGTGGCCTATCTCACTGTCTTGTTTGTGGTGGCTGAACCCCTGCGCAACGCTGGCAAGTACACCATGGCCGACGTGCTAGCATACCGCTTTAGCCCTAAACCCGTGCGAGCGATGGCAAGCTTGTCTACGTTGACGGTTTCAACTTTCTATATGATCGCCCAGATGGTGGGGGCTGGTGCGTTGGTCAGCCTGCTCTTAAAAGACACCGGCGTCACTTATAATCAGGCGGTGGTGGGCGTGGGCACGCTGATGATCGTCTATGTGGTTTTTGGCGGCATGCTGGCCACGACCTGGGTTCAGATCATCAAGGCGATTTTGCTCATGGTGGGCACTTTGCTTTTGTCGATTCTCGTGATGGCAAAATTCCACTTTAGTTTTACTGAATTTTTTGAGGCGATCAGCCATGTCAGCTACACCGTGACCGATGCGGCTGGAAACGCTAGCGTTGTCACCCAAGATTTTCTACAGCCCGGACTCAAGTACAAGCCACCCTATGGCGCGCTCGAGATGATCAGCCTAGGCATGGCCCTTTTGCTCGGCACCGCCGGATTACCCCATATTTTAGTGCGTTTTTACACGGTGCCAGACGCTAAGACTGCCCGTATCAGCGTGGTTTGGGCCATGGCTCTGATTGGGCTTTTTTATATCATGACAACATTTTTAGGCTTTGGCGCGGCGACTTTAGTTGGACGTGATTTTATCGCGGCGAATGGTGGGACCAACATGAGCGCGCCCTTGCTAGCCCAAGCCTTGGGGGGCGATATCTTTTTTGCGTTCATCTCGGCAATCGCTTTCGCGACGATTCTGGCGGTGGTGGCGGGACTGACCATCAGCGCCAGTACCAGCTTTGCTCATGATTTTTGGAGCAACGTGATCCATCATGGCAAAGTTCGCGGACACAGCGAAGAAGTGCTCGTCGCTCGGATCACCGCGTTTGTGATTGGTGGCGCAGCCATGGGTATCGCGATCTTGTTAGGTCCCGCCGCCAACGTAGCTTTTTTGGTGGCGTTGGCTTTTGCGGTGGCAGCTTCGGCTAATTTGCCTGTGATGGTCTTGTCGCTTTTTTGGCGACGTTTCAACACCACAGGGGCCGTGGCTGGCTTGGGAGTCGGCTTGCTCGCGTCGCTAGGGTTGATTATTTTGGGACCCAGCATCATGGGTGTCGACGCGATTGACTCCAAGGTGCATCACTTGATACAGCACGCCCCAATTTTCCCGCTCGAAAATCCTGGTATTTTGTCCATTCCGTTAGGATTTTTGGCGGCATGGATTGGAGCGCTGTTGGGGGGCAAGCCGGATCACAAGAAGTTTGAAGAACTGCTGGTGCGCTCGCACACTGGGTTGGGCGCTGAGAAGGCAAGTAATCATTGATTGAAGCGTCAAATTTTGGAGTCCGCCCCCAAGGGCGGACTCCTTTTTTTGGGCTTGGTTAAGTCCCTTGGCTAGCGTAAGATGAATAAGCTTTTAATCAGTTAATACGTTTGAACACTCATCCAAAAGGGCTTTATATGCCAGTAGATCCTGGGCACTTTCATTGTTTTTTAGGCGTCGATGGTGGGTCGAGCAAGACCCGGGTCATGCTCAGCGACGGATGGGGAAATTTATTGGCGGACCAGTCGGGTACGGGCGTAAATTTTAAAGAAATCCGGATCGTCAAGGC
>JANLXT010000253.1:0-2434 GCA_031365225.1 candidate division FCPU426 bacterium | reverse complement strand
GCCTTGATTGTGTCGAGATCGAGCCAGCCGTCTATGAGGCCGCGCCACTTTTTAAGAGCTTCAATGGCGATGTGGGCGCCGATCCGCGTTTTCATATCTATTTTGAGGATGGGCGAAACTTTTTACTGCGCACGCCCACGCTTTACGACAACATCATGTCCGAGCCGTCCAATCCTTGGATCAAGGGCGTGGCCAATCTTTTTACAAGTGAGTTCTACAGCATTGTCAACGCGCGTTTGGCGCCGGGCGGTATCTTTACCCAGTGGATCCACGGCTACAAAATGGGCCCCGCCGATCTTCAAGCGCTCTTGCGTACTTTCGCCAAGTCTTTTCCCCACGCCAGTCTGTGGATGGTGCCGCCCGCCGAGGATGTCAGCGGCGCCAGCGGCGATTTTTTATTGATCGGCAGCCAAGCGCCCCACCCCATGGATGTCGCGCGCTTGCGCCGGCTTTTCGCCGATCCTAAGATCGCGCGGGACTTGGCCGGCGTGCCCATCGCCAGCCCGCTCTCATTCGCGTTAAACTATTTGATGGACGGGCAAGGCATGCTGGCCTTTGCTGGCAAGGGGCCCTTGCTCAATGACGATCTGCCCCTCTTAGAGTATTCGGCTCCGCGCTGGCTCTATCACGACGCGGCGCAAGAGAGCAATTTGAGCGTCAGTAATTTTTTGGCGTTTCAACAACAGGCGGGATTAGGTCCCCAGTGGAAAGCGTTTGATAGCGTGGGTGGCTCGAAGGCGGAGCCTAGCCTGAACCTGCTCATCGAGAGCATTGACCAGTGCCTTAAAAAGAGCCGTTTCAATTTGGCGCAGTCACTTTTAGAACAGGCTGAGCGTCGTGCCCCTGGGGACGCTCGCCTTGACCTATTCAAGGCCCGTATCGCTATCTTAGAACAGCGCCCCGACGAGGCGATCACGGCTTTGACGCGCTTCACCCAAGCCCAGCCCCGCCATCGCGCGGCGCTGATCCAATTGGCCAAGCTCTATCTTTCGGCGGCGCGTTACGAGGATAGTTTGGCGGTCTACAAGCGGTTAGAACGCAGAGATCCTACCGATGCCGAGGCCTACCTGGGTCAGGGGATCAGCCTGTGCCAGATGCTCCGCTTGGGCGAGGCTCGGCCAAAATTAGCCTTGGCCCTTGCCATGGATCCCTCGCTGGCCATCGCCCAACAGCTCTTAGACAAGATCGCGGCCCAGGGCCAGTGACCTATCAAGATCAGCTTGATCTCTTAAATTTGGGTGCTCGATGACTGTTCGCCAGACCAAGCCGCTTTGCCCCGCCTGTGGCCAAAAAAACTTTGCCGAATATTGCGGGGCGTCGTTCATGCGCCAAGATAAACGCCAGCTCTTAAGCTGCCAGGGCTGTGGCTTGACGGTGTTGTGGCCTTTGCCAAGCTTGGCCGAACTGAGCGAGTACTATGGTGCCATCTACTTTGGCTTTGGCAAGGCGGACCAGTTGGGCAAAGGTTACGCTTACGCGCGACGCCTGAAAGCGATTGCGCCCACGGGCAAGCTCTTGGATGTCGGTTGCGCCACAGGTTTTTTTATCAAGGGCGTTCGCGACAGCTGCGCTTGGCAGGTCAGCGGGGTGGACTATGGCGCCTCGGCCGTGTGCTACGCCAAAAAGACGTTGGGCTTGGATGTGCGGCAGGGAACTTTAGCGCAGGCTGGGTTTAAGGCCGCTAGCTTTGATGTGATTCATCTTAATAATGTCTTAGAGCACGAACTCGATCCCTTGGGTCTTTTAAAGGCCTGCGGCAAAGTGCTCAAGCCAGGCGGGCAAATTTGGATGGCCGTACCCAACGGCGGGGTGGATCGGGCGCGCTACAAAGATTATCTGCAAGGTTGGGGCAAGCCTGCCGAGAGCCAAGATGGCCACACGTTCTTTTATAGTGGACCGTCCTTAGAGCTGTTGGTGGCCAAGGCGGGTCTAAAGGTTCAGGGAGCGTGGAGCGCCGGGCTGGGGCGTGGCGCGCGAGCCTTGGGCTGGCTGCCTCGTCAGCGCAATTGGCATCTGGGCTTCGCGCCCCGTGATCGTGGACCCAAAGGTAGCAAGCCGCCCAAGCGCCGTATCGAAGACGCCATCACCGAGGGCCGGCGTTACCCCAAGGCCTATTATGTGTTTAAAGACATCAAAGACCGAGCCACCCGCGTGCCAGGGTACTGGCGCGCGGCTTATGATTTTCATCTTTTGCTGACTCGTGAATAGCTCGGATAAAGTTGGTGTTTAAAGTTCGGATTGTAAATTAGTAATTCTGCGATTCGTGTTAGTATTTTGGCTGTGTTCGATATTTTTTTGGGGCAAGCGTGAAGATTATTTTATTCCTATTATCGTTATGGATGCCGTTTAGCGCATCCGCAGCGACCCAAGGCACCTGGGTTACGAAGGCCTCGCTAATCACTGAAAATTATGCGCCCGGCGCCGCCTTTGCCAA
>JANLXT010000245.1:0-3980 GCA_031365225.1 candidate division FCPU426 bacterium | reverse complement strand
CGCGGCGCTCACCGCGGTGGCGTGCCTCACCGCACTGCTTTTTGTATTGCGCTTAGAGCTGGTCCCACTCGACACGCGTTTGGTGGCGTTAGCGCATCTGCTGGCCACGGTCCCCTGTCTACTTTTGGGTTTTTTGGCCTGGGGACCTGGCAATCTGACCGCGTTTGAGCTTTGGGCTTGGCCCGCGCTCTACTTTCCAAGCCAGGCCTTGCTGACCCGCTTTTGGATCGAGGGTCCCAGTGCGCCCCGCTACGCCCTCACCGCTGTCGCCGTACCTTTGCTGGCGATCCTCTTTGGCGCCGCCGTAGCGCATGCCTGGGTTCCCGCCGGCGCGCTGGCTCTTTTTTTAGCCCGCTCCATCTGGCTCTTGCAGCTAAGGCGTGACTCCCCTGACCACAGCCCAGGCTTTGCCGGAATCCGCCGTTTGTATCAAGAAATGCATGTATGGAACGCTCTTTTTGTGGCGATGTGGTTTTTGAAAGCCTTGGTCCGTCTTTAGATGAACGAGACAAAAAAAGAGGCCGTCCCCTGAGGGGACGGCCTCTTTTTTAATATTTTTTAAATTTCGACGACTTCTTGCTCGATCGCGTCCCTATTCACCACTCTCAATTCACCTCGGCTACCCTCGATCCAGCCCTTCTTGGTCCAGGCAGACAAGGTGCGGATGCAAGATTCGACGGTGGTGTTGACCATCTGCGCCAGCTCTTGACGGGTGAAGGGGATGTCGCCGCCATCAAATTGTTTGTCTAGGCGCAAGAGCGTGACGCCCAAACGCATATCCACGCTCTCTACGTTTAAAGCGCAATCACAATGCGCTTTACAAAATTGAGGGGCCATCTCAGTGAGCAGGCGCTTAGCAAAGCTGGGTAATGTGTCATAAAGTTTTTTAAATCGAGCGGCTGGCACCCCGATAACCGTGCTATCGAGGGCCGCGCGGGCGGCGCAGGGATATTCTTTTTGGATGATGAGCGCCGCGACACAAAAGCTCTGGCCAGGACCGTAAAAAGCCACCAACGATTCAGAGCCGCTGGTCGAGGACTTGGTCATGTGCACCCGTCCCGTTTTAACCCACCACAGCGTGTCGGGGTCACTGCCTTCAGCAAAGACCTCTTCGCCTTTCTTAAATTCTTTTTCGACGCCAAACTTAACCAAGCTTTGAAGGTCTTCTTGGCTTAGCTCAAACATCTGGGTCGGGGCTTTGTGTTTAATTGTCATGGGTCAATTATAGGCCGAGGCAAGGGCGCGGGTCCACGACCCAAGAACCTGAAAAACGCTTCATTTGTCCAAATTACCAGCGCCAGGTGAAGATGGCGTGGCCAAATCACGCTTAGGGATTCGCCCAGCTAAAAAGCTTAGGCGCCCAGCCTCAACCGCCAGGCCCATGGCCCGCGCCATGGCGATGGGATCCTGGGCCAGGGCCACCGCGGTGTTCAGGAGCACGCCATCCAATCCTAATTCCATTGCCAAGGCGGCATCGGAAGCTTGACCCACACCCGCGTCACAGATCACCGGGACCTTGGCGCGTTTTTTTATCAGATCTAAATTAAAAGGATTCAGCACGCCTAGGCCCGAACCGATCATAGATCCCAAAGGCATGACCGCGGCCGCGCCCTCGTCTTCGAGCCGGCGCGCGACCAGCGGGTCATCGCTGGTGTAAGGCAAGACGATAAAACCATCTTTGACCAATTCGCGACATGCCAAGACGGTTTCGGCCGTGTCGGGCCATAGCGTCTGAGGATCGCTAAGAACTTCTAGCTTGATCCAGTCGGTACGCAAGAGTTCGCGGGCCAATTTTGCCAAGCGCACTGCTTCGCGAGCCGAATACGCGCCGGCCGTGTTTGGCAAAAGCGTGAGCTTTTCACGATCAATAAAATCTAGGATGTCGTCTGCCTGGGCGGTGCCCAGATGATGCCGCGCGACGGCCAGCGTGACGATCTGCGCGCCACTGGCTAGGTGGCAGCGCCGCATGGTATCAAACGAGGGATAGCGGCCCGTACCCAAAAAAAGCCGGCTGCTAAAAGATTTGCCCGCGATGACCAGAGGGGTGTCAATCGCGCCAGTGCCCGATCCACCGCCGACAAAGCGCACGATCTCGACCTGGTCGCCTTCTTTAAGCATGACCCCCATGCGCTTGTCGCGGGGCACAATATCAAGATTCAGCTCAACCGCCACGGTGTCGGCGCGGATCTCTTTACGCGCCAAAAGAGCCGCCACATCGGTGCCAGCGGGCACGTCCTCAAATACTCCGTTAATCTTTATCTGCATGGCATTCGCCGCTCAGCGCAATTTTTGACAGTGGGGACAGTGCACAGTGGTGCGTTGGCTCACTTGGATCTTCTTTAGTATGCTCGCGCAACGCAGGCATGGCAAGCCAGCGCGCCCGTAGGCGGTCAGGCTCTCTTGATTGCGGCCCTGGCGACCCTCGGCATCCCGGTAGTCGCTCAAGCTGGTGCCGCCATTCTTAAGTGCCTTGGTCAGTACTTTGATGATGCCCTTTGCCAGAGCCAATTTGCCTGACGCGGTCAGCCTTTGCAGGCGTTGGCGTGGATGCACTTGGGCGGCAAAAAGCGCCTCGTCGCAATAGATGTTGCCCAATCCCACGATCGCGCTTTGGTTGAGCAAGAGCGCCTTGATCATCCCCCGCTTGTCCGCGAGCGCCTTGACAAGGTCAGCAGGACGAGCGCCCACGGGTTCAAGTCCCAGGCGACTTATCGAAGGCAGCGCCGCGACATCCACGGTACGCACTAAGCGCATGTATCCAAATTGGCGTATGTCCCGATACTGGATCCGGTCCCCGTGTTCCAGATGCAGCACAATGTGCGTGTGCTTGTCGATGGGATGCTGGCCCAGTGCGCGTTGCAGACCTGTGTGCGGCGAGATGTCAAAACCCGGGTTCTCTTGTTTCTTGTGGTCCCAATAGCTGATCTGTCCGCTCATGCCCAGATGGCCCAAGAGGGTCCAACCCTCACTGAGGTCAAAGAGCAAGAACTTGGCCCGCCGCCGCAACGCCACGATACGTTTACCCACCAGCAAGCGCTCAAACTTGGATGCCGGCAAGCCGCGCGCTTGTTTTTTTAGGCGCAGCTCGACGCGCTGAATAACGCGCCCCTTGGCGCGCGGTTCTAAGCCTCGGCGGATGGTCTCGACTTCGGGTAGCTCGGGCATATTAAAAAAAGCCTGGCTCACGCCAGGCTTCGGTCCTTAGGTGAGTTGGATCTCAGCTCTCATTCAACAAGCGCTTGATGGGTCCAAGCAAGGCTTCTTTCGGCTGATAGCCCACAAAGTTTTGGACGATCTTCCCCTTTTTATCGACCAAGAAAAGTGAGGGGATGCCACGGATACCACCCCACTGGCTGGCCAATTGTCCGTCGGCGTCCATGATGGTGGGATAGTTCATCTTCCACGATTTCATAAAGGGCTTCACCACCGCGGGGCCTTTTTGATCAAGCGACACCCCCACGATCTGAACACCTTTAGTTCCAAACTCTTTTTGCAGCTCAATCAGATGCGGAATGGCCATACGGCACGGACCGCACCACGTGGCCCAAAAATCCACCAAGACGACTTTCCCTTTTAATCCAGATAACGTGATTACTTTGCCCGTCGCCACATCGGGGGCGCTAAAATCCGGGGCCATCGATTGGGGCGACCCGCTAGGTGCCTCTTGCGCAAGGTTGGCGATCGGCATCGTTTGCACGGGCGGTGGCGTCTGGACCACGGGTTGAGGCTGGCCTACCCACCAGGCACCCCACGCCAAGACAGCGACCGCGGCGACCATGGCCATCCAAAGGCCCCAGGCGCTTGAGGAGGGATGCCCGCTCGAACTTGCTTTTTTGCGATCTTTGACCACGGTTGCCTCGGTTACTTGGTGCGAGAGAAAGTATCTTTAAACCATTGCTTGGTGGTCTCGCGTCCCAGCTCGGCGATCGCGTCGGTCAACGGGATCTCTTTAGGACATACTTTCACGCAATTTTGCGCCT
>JANLXT010000238.1:0-5624 GCA_031365225.1 candidate division FCPU426 bacterium | reverse complement strand
CTGGCAACCGCTTCAGGGAGAATTCTCCGCCAATCTCAGGTAGCAATTGGTAGTAGGGGTTGTCCATGACCAAAATATGAGAGCGCATGTTGCTGTGAATGTCGCAATAGACGGGAACCACACCTGGTCCATTTTGAGTTGCCGTGACAAAATTTCGAGTCACCGTCTCGCCAGGATTTCGAGGTGAAAGATTAAAATCCCAAGGCTTGCCATTGCTACGAATGTGGTGCTGGACAGTATCTTCATTGCTAATAACAACTTGTCCCCCGCCGACCACGGGCACAATCGATTCTGTGAAATTTCTTGCTTTTTGACCAAGGTGTCCCGGCGCCTGTCCCGCGAGCGCAACCTTTAACCCCGTAATATAGATAATCATTTGTTGCGGTAGTTCTGCTTGTGCTTTCTCGGCGCCATAAGATCCCGCGTAGGGATTGAATCGTTTTGATTTAGCCTTCAATTTTTCAATGCGGCCCTTCACAAGCACTTTCCCGGTGATGGACGCCATCCGGCTCTTCTTATCTTTTGTGTTGGCGGTTCTTGATTTGGCCCCAAGGTCACTTGAAAAAACCAAGACCAAACAAAGAACCCATAAACGCATCAGATTCACAGAGCGGAGGGGAAAGGCCATCGCGCAACCGCTACTGCTCATACGGAACAATTTCGTTGTCTTTACTAAGGCGATACGATTCATCCGCCGGAGCGGCTTTGATGCCAGGGCCACTTCGGACAACCCGATAAGGCAACCGATCCGAGCGTCGCCCTTCAGTCGCCATACCGATCTTCTCTTCGGCCAAGGGGGCTATCCCAGGAACTGCGTGAAAATCACGGATGGTGCTCCGATAAGTGTTGATAGCCTCAAGCCAATCTTTTTGACCCAAATAAAGGTCACCAATACGCATCAGCGCTTGGGCCCTAAAGTTAATCGGCACGGCTTCGTTTTGACGAACGCCATCATAAATACGAATTGCAATCGCATTCTTGTTCTGTTGAGCATAGATCTCGCCCAAATACATCAGGGATGTGTATGCCCACGAAGTGTTTGGATAAACCTTAGCGAGATCTCGATAGATCGTGGTCGCGGCTTTCCACTCGCGCATACGTCTGTAGAGATTGCCTAGGTGAACATAGGCCTGCAAACGATACTCGCTCCGCGGATGCGTCTCGATAACATCGCGCAAGGTGTAAATCGCCTCTTGCTCCTGACCCGCGCGTAACTCACATAGTCCTTGCCTAAATAACGCGGCGTTACCATAGGTGCTACGCGGTGCCTGCTCTCTCACCTTTTTGTAATTATCAATGGCAGGTAAAAGGATGTTGGAATGCTCTTGGGCCAAAGCCTGAAAGTATCGCACCCAATAAAGGTGACGTTTTGGATAGCGCTCTAAGATTTGGTTTGTCTGCCTTATCACGCCTTCCCAATCCTCGGCGTGATAAAGCTGAGTCGCGATCTCCATGTAGTTGCGGATCATTTGGTCGTCAGAGATCTGCGGTGCGGCGGGCGCGTTTTCATCCTGCACAGGTACCACTGCCAGCGGTGTTGGCGATGGATTCACTGGCAAGTCACTTGGCGCACCGGGGGCTACAAGCGTATCCACCGTTTCTGGGGCGAAAATAGGAGGAGGGGGTGGTGGCGCGTCTTCAGTTCTGGCCTTTGACTCAAAGGTCAGAAAAATCAGTGCCAAGGCGAAGCCTGACAAGCTGACAAAAAAACCTTGCTTTGAAGAACGAATCATCATGAAGACCGAAACTTTAGCATCTAAGGACGGTTCCGTCAATTCGACGTTAGAACCGAGACCGAGAAGAAAAGCCCATCCGCTTGTATCGTATGGCGAAATAAAAGACGCCCAGCCAATGGCTGGGCGTCTCAACAAACACTATCAATTACTTTTTCTTCTTGAAATTGGCCTTAGCCTCAATCACTGCCTGGGCCGCCGCTAAACGAGCGATGGGCACACGGTATGGTGAACAAGAAACATAGTTCATGCCAGCATTGTGACAAAACTTGACCGACTTGGCTTCGCCACCGTGTTCACCACAAATACCAATCTTTAGTTTACTGCGAACGCTACGTCCGCGCTCAATACCGATTTTTACCAATTGACCGACACCTTCCTGATCCAAGCTGACAAAGGGGTCGTCTTTAAAGATCGCTTTGCCTCCCTCTTTTTCGGCCATGACATAGTCTGGTAGAAAACGTCCAGCGTCATCACGGCTCAATCCCAATGTCATCTGCGTCAGATCATTGGTGCCAAAGCTAAAGAACTCAGACACTTCGGCAATCTTGTCCGCGAGCAACGCCGCGCGTGGTATCTCGATCATGGTCCCAACCATGTACGCAACTTTGTGTCCCGACTTTTTAATCAATGCATCCGCAACAGAGCGTGTCTGCACTTCTAGAATCTTTAGCTCCTTTTGATCCATGGTCAACGGGATCATGATCTCTGGCTCAACTCGCACACCTTCAGCTGCGCACTTGATCGCGGCTTCAATGATCGCGGTCACTTGCATATCCAAGATCTCAGGATACGTGATACATAAGCGGCAACCACGGTGCCCGAGCATGGGATTGCTCTCGTGCAACTGCTCACAACGATGCCAGATGGCCTCGGGTGTCAGTCCAGTCACTTTGCTTAGCTTGGCCACGCCGGCGTCATCTTTGGGCGTAAACTCATGCAAAGGTGGATCAATCAGACGAATGGTAACAGGCTTGCCCACCATCACCTTAAAGAGGCCATAAAAATCTTCGCGCTGAAACGGAAGCAGACGCGCCAATGCTTTCTTGCGCGCTTCAACCGTGTTGGCCACAATCATTTCTTGGATCGCGAGGCGCCGCTCTTCGGTCTCAAAGAACATGTGCTCGGTGCGGCACAGCCCAATGCCTTCCGCGCCCATCTCAATGGCTTTTTTGGCGTCGGCTGGCGTGTCCGCATTAGTGCGCACTTTTAAGGTCCGCACACCATCGGCCCAGCTCATAATCGTTTGGTAGGCCGGTGGTAGCACGGGATTTTCTAGTTTCATGACACCCAAATAAACAGTGCCAGTCGTCCCGTCCAAGGTCAGATATTCGCCCTCGCGGATTGTCTGCCCACCAATAACCATGCTGCCCTTTGCAGTATTGATGTTTAATGCGTCGCAACCCACGATGCAGCATTTACCCCATCCACGGGCAACGACGGCCGCGTGACTGGTCTTCCCCCCCGTGGCAGTTAAGATGCCGACGGCGGCGGCCATGCCACCCACGTCTTCAGGGCTGGTCTCTTTACGAACCAAGATTACTTTTTCGCCCTTCGCTGCCATGGCTTCGGCCTTAGCCGCCGTAAAAGCAACCTTGCCACTGGCAGCACCCGGGACCGCGTTGATTCCTTCGGCAATGCGCTTAGCGGCCAATTCTTTCTTGTCCATTTTTGGGTCAATGACAGGGTAGAAAAGGCGTTCGATATCTTCAGGGGCGATACGACTCAAGGCCTGTTCTTTAGTAATCAGTTTCTCTTTGACCATGTCCACCGCGATCTGAAACGTCGCCGCAGGGCTGCGCTTGCCAGTACGGCATTGCAGCATGTAAAGCTTTTCGTCCTCGATAGTAAACTCTAAGTCTTGCATCTCTTTGTAATGCTTCTCTAGGATTAGACGAACTTTGCAGAGGTCCTTGTATGCTTTGGGCAGCAGCTTCTCTAGGGCGATCAATTTCATGGGGGTACGGATACCAGCGACCACATCCTCGCCCTGCGCATTGATCAGACAATCCCCGTAGAAGATGTTCTCGCCGGTGTTAGGGTCGCGTGTGAAGCAAACGCCCGTGCCAGATTTATCGCCTTTGTTACCATAAACCATCTGCACGATGTTGACCGCGGTCCCCTTGAGGTCGCTGATCTTTTCGACTTTGCGATAAGTGACGGCCTTGTCCGCTTCCCAAGACCCAAAAACAGCTTTGATCGCGCCCCACAATTGATCAATCGGGTCCTGCGGAAATTCTTTGCCGTGCATATTCTTTTTGTAAAAATCTTTGTACATCTGGCAGAGCTGCTTCAAGTCGTCGGCGTTCAGATCGGTGTCCGACTTAACACCACGCTTCTTTTTCATGTCATGCAACATATCTTCGAGGGGCTCTTTGCTTAGCCCCATCGCGGTGCTGCTGTACTTCTTTAAAAAACGACGGTAGCTGTCGTAGGCAAATCGAGCGTTGTTGGTCTTGTTGGCCAAACCCTCAACACTGACGTCGTTCAATCCCAAGTTAAGGATCGTCTCCATCATGCCAGGCATGGACCGCGCGGCGCCAGAACGCACGCTCACCAAAAGCGGGTCGCGGGCGTCGCCCAACCGCTTGCCAGTCTCTTTTTCAAGTTTTTTCACGTGGGCTAGGACTTCACCTTCCATGCCCAGCGGAAACTTTTTGCCGTTTTTGTAGTACTGCGCGCAAGCATCAATCGACACTGTAAAACCAGCAGGCACCGGCAGCTTGATCGAAATCATCTCGGCCAAACCCAGGCCTTTGCCACCCAAGATCTCTTTGCTGACGCCAACACCTTCCGCGCCCGCTTTAACGCCGAAGAAATAGACAAATTTTTGTTTACCGCTCTTGACCTTCTTCGTCTTAACTATCTTTTTGCTGGCCATGATTTCTCCTATTATTTTTTGGCTAGTTTACGAAAATCGGCGATCAGTTGAATTGTTTGCGCCATCTGCGAAAGAAACGAGAGGCGATTGGTGCGCACCCGTGGGTCGTCGGCCATGACCATCACTTCATTAAAATAGGCGTCGATGGTCGGGCGCAGCTCAGCCAAAACCGCAAACGCTTGTTCATAGCGCCCGGATTGACAAGCGCGCTCAACGCTTGGCCGAGCCGCCAAAAAGCGATCATGCAATTGACGCTCGGCGCCCTCTTGCAAGAGGGCGGGATCCACTGCTTGAATCGTTGCGCCCTTAGCCAATATGTTTGTGACACGCGAGAACGCCTGGGTCGCCAGATCAAAATCGGGTCGCTCGCGCAGGCTATCGAGAGCCGCCGCTCTGGCAAAGCTCTCGCGCACAAACTCGCCCCGACTGGCGGCCACCGCCTGCACCAGCTCGGCGTCATGGCCATGCTCAATCAAGGCCGTCTCAAGACGGCCACGCAAAAAGTCCAACAACTGAGTCAGCAAGAGGCCACGTTCCACCGTCAAACGCTCGCCAAACAAAGCCACCGCCTGTTCGCACAACTCTTTAAGCGAAAGCTCAGACTCGACTTGTCCCAAGATGACAATCATGCCGGCGGCTTTGCGGCGCAGGGCATAGGGGTCTTGGCTGCCCGTGGGGACCATGCCAATACCAAAAAGGCCAGCGAGCTCGTCCATCTTATCCGCCAGGGCCACGATCTTGCCAACCACGGACGTTGGCGCCTGGTCCCCGCTGTAACGCGGACGATAATGCTCAGCAATGGCCTGGGCGGCCTCTTCACTCTCGCCGCTCAGACGGGCATAGATGCCGCCCATCTCACCCTGCAGGCTCGTGAACTCTTTCTCGCCCACAACTAAACTGAGCAGGTCGCTCTTGCAGAGGCGCGCAGCGCGGGCCGCATGCGTGGCCTGCTCAGGCGCCATGCGTTCGGCGATCCAGGTGGCTAAGCGCTCCAGCCGTGTGACTTTGTC
>JANLXT010000222.1:0-29128 GCA_031365225.1 candidate division FCPU426 bacterium | reverse complement strand
GCGTACTTGGGTGTATGGCTATACGCCTAGGCTCAGGAGCTCGGACAAGCGCGTTCCATCCATCATCCGCGTTCCCAACCCCAATTCATATCTGCTGAGCTTCTATAACCTGGTTGAAGCTCATGTTCTTAATAGCATCCGCAGCGAGCACGAGATTCCTTTGGCAAAAATCCGCCGCGCAGTAAAATATGTGGAAGATCAGCTTGATTCGAAACGGCCCTTGGCTAGTCAGCGTTTTGAGACTGATGGCGCGAATCTTTTTGTCCGTTCGCTTGGAGATCTCTTAAACGTTAGCGAAGGCGGGCAAGTTGCATTTGAAGAGCTGATTAAAGCTTATCTAAAGCGTATTGAGTGGGATGAAAAGGGTCTGGCATTTAGATTGTTCCCATATGTGCGTAGTGGCGTTCCAGAGTCGATGCAACCTCGCTCTATCTTGATGGATCCGACAATCTCTGGTGGTCGTCCTGTGCTTGCGGGCACCGGTATCGCCACCAAAGTGGTGGCAGATCGTTATATGGCTGGCGAGAGCATGGATGACCTTGCGGCAGACTACCGCCGCGAGCGCAAGGATATCGATGAAGTCATCCGATTCGAACTCCGCGCCGCCTAATCCACTGGTTTTTTTCCTTGATCGCTCGCTGGGGCACAACGTTGTTGCGTCGGCCTTAAGGCGAGCGGGCTATCTTATTGAATTGCACGACGACCATTTTACGCCAGACGCCGCAGATGCTGATTGGATCCCCGAGGTCGGCGCCAAAGGCTGGATTATCCTCACCAAAGATCAAAAAATAATGGTGCGTGCACCCGAGCTCGCAGCTGTTGCCAAAGGGTCTGCAAGGCTATATGCCTTGAGTACCGGGCAGGTGAGCGGTCCAGAAATGGCAATTTCATTTTTGAAGGCCATTCCAAAGATCATCCGGTCTTTAAGTCAGCAAGACCCCCCATACGCCGCAAAGATCGATGCAAATGGAAGAGTCCACCTTGTTTGGAAATCAAAAGAGTTGTTGGCGAGCTTGAAAAACGGGCAGTGGGTTCATCCTAAAAAGAAGCGCTCGTAGATGCCATCAAAAGCAGGGGCGTGCAAATGCTGACCCTCGTCACCGGATCCAATGGCCATGTCGGCAACGCGCTCACGCGGCGCTTGTTGGCGGATGGGCGCAGGTTGCGTTTGCTGGTGCGCACGACATCCAATTTAGATTCGCTCAAGAAGGCGGATGGTTCGTTGCTTGATGGCGTGGAGCTGGTTTACGGCGACGTCTTGGACCCGGAGAGCTTGGCGAAGGCTGTTGAGGGCTGCGAGCGGGTCTTTCATGTGGCGGGGGTCTTTAAGACGCGCGGGGCGGATGAAACGTTGATGATGCGGACCAATACCGAGGGCGGGCTGAACATGCTCAGGGCTTGCGCCAAGGCGGGGGTGAAGCGCGTCGTTTATACGTCCTCGGTCGCAGCGGTGGGATGCCGGCGCACGCCAACTGAGATGATGACCGAGGCGGATTGGAACTCTAAGCCGATCGACGCGTATGTGGCCAGCAAGGCGGAAGGGGAGCGGCAGGCGCTGGGGCTGGCCAAAGAGCTGGGGCTGGATGTGGTGTTTGTGAATCCCGCCACCGTGCTGGGGCCTTGGGACTGGGGGCCGACGCCTTCGAACGATTTTATTCTTTTATATATGAAGAAGGCGCCGCCGGTTTGGTTTGCTAGTGGGCATAGCTATGTGGATGTGGACGATGTAGCGGAGGGGCATGTGCTTGCCGAGGCGAAGGGCCAGAGCTTGCAGCGTTATATCTTGTCTGGCGAAAATATCAGCAATCTGGATCTGTTCAAGCGCTTGGCGGCGCTGACGGGCGGGCGAGCGCCGTTCATTAAAGTGGGACACGGCTTTGTTGAGATCGTGGGTCGTGCGCTGGCATTGAAATCAATGCTGGATGGTAAGTCGCCGCTTTTCACCCGGGCCAAGGCGCATCAGCTGATCGACTACTACGGTTACTTCGACTGTTCTAAGGCACGCAAAGAGCTTGGCTACGAGTTTCGCCATTTGGACAAGGTCTTTGAGCGGGCTCAAGGGTGGTATTAGACCCGGGGCTGGCTTGAGTCAAAAAAGCTTTGATATAAAACGATTTATCAGGGCGGCAGCTTTATACTTCGATATTATTAAGGATTGGGCATCCTTGCGCCTAAAGGCCCTTTTCTGTTAGACTCTTTCCGTTGACAGACTGACTGGTTGTCGATGAGAGGTGGGCCCTAGGCCCACCTTTTTTGTTCAGGGGACTTTTTCGCGCCTTTGGTCTCGCGGCACCTGCCGCTGCCTGGACGACAATCAGCGCTAAATGCGCGTGGAGGAAAGCATGAGTTCCATGATCCTAGAAGCCCTTGAGGCTTTAGAACGAGGCAAGCGTATCGACAAGAAGATCTTGATCGAGGCGCTTGAGGCCGCGATGGCTTCGGCGAGCCGTAAAGCCTATGGCGCCAACTTAAATATCATCGTGCACTTTGACGAGCATAGCGGCAAGTTCCACGCTTTTGCTATCCGCAAAGTGGTCGAACAAGTGGTCGATGTAGATCACGAGATGACCCTTGCCGAAGCGCGCAAAGTCAAAGCAGATGCCGCCCTCGAGCAGGACATCGAAGTCGCCTTGCCGCCCGTTGAATTTGGCCGCATCGCCGCCCAAACCGCCAAACAGGTGGTCTTGCAGCGCGTGCGCGAAGCCGAGCGCGAAAAAGTCTATGAAGAGTTTAAGACCCGCATCAATGACGTGCTCACGGCCGAAGTGCTACGCATGGACGGACGCAGCGTGATCTTGGACATTGGTGGCGGCGTTGAGGCGGTGCTGCCGCCCAAAGAACAGATCTTTAAAGAAGAAGTGCAGACTTCCGATCGTCTAAAAGTGTTGATCACCGAAGTGCGCAAGTCGGCACGCGGGCCCCAGGTCGTGGCTTCACGCACGCACCCCATGCTGGTCAAGAAACTCTTCGAGCTAGAAGTGCCCGAGATCGCCGAAGGCATTGTCGAGATCAAGGCTGTCGCTCGCGAGGCCGGGGTGCGCACCAAGATGGCCGTGCAAAGCTTTGACGAAAAGGTAGACCCTGTGGGCGCCTGCGTTGGCATGAAAGGCATTCGCGTGCAGACCGTGGTTGCCGAGATCCTGGGTGAAAAGATCGACATCATCCCCTGGAGCGATGACCCGGTAAAACTGATCAGTGGCTCGCTTTCGCCAGCCAAGATCTCACGCGTGGTGGTGGATGACGAAGCCAAGCGGGCCGTGGTCGTGGTGCCCGAAGATCAATTGAGCCTGGCCATCGGTAAAAAAGGACAGAACGTGCGTTTGGCGGCCAAGCTGACAACCTGGAAAGTGGATGTCATGAGCGAGGCAGAATATGCCGACCAGCAGTTGAAACAGGCCGCTGGCGAACTGGCCACCCAAGGAAGCGCGAGCACAGAAGAAGACGTCTTTGAGCTGCCAGGTGTGGGCGCAAAGATCACCCAGCTCTTGATCGACGCCGGCTTTGATGATCTACAAAAGATGGCTGAGGCCAGTGTGGATGAGCTGTGCAAGATCGAAGGCGTGGGCGAAAAGACAGCCGAGAAGATCCGCGATGTCGCCGAGCGCTTGATGCGTGGCGAGGACGTCGAGGGCTGATCGAACACACGGGATGGTAAAGACCCAGGGGGCGTTTGGCTCCCCTGGGATGAGGGAAGAGGATATGAAGATCAGAATTTTTGAGTTAGCCGAACGATTGGGCAAAGACGCGACCGAAGTGCGCGAAGAGATCAAGCGGCGGGGCAAGGTCGTTCACAGCAACCTTTCGCTGGTCGAAGACAGCATGTTCGAAGAGCTATCCGCTTTTTATAGTGGCAAGGCCCCGGCGGGCGAAGCCGCTCCCAAGGCGAGCAAGCCCAAAGCGGCGGCTCCTAAAGTAAAAGCCGTGCCAAAGGCGGAGCCTGAACTCGCGCCAGTGGCAGAGAAAGTCGAGCAACCCAAAGAAGCGGACGTGGCCAAGGCCGCGCCAAGCAAATTTGCGATTCCAAAGAAAAAAGCAAAAATCACGACCAAGCCTGTCGAGGCTGAGCCAGTCGCCGCTTTGCCTAGCGAAGCGCCTGTTCCCGTCGAGGGCGGGGGGGCAGAAAAACCCGCCGAAGGATCGGAACCCACGCCACCCAAACCTGCGCGTGCGTTGACTTCGGTCAGCATGGAAATCCCTCGCCGCGATCGTTCGCGCGTCGTCATCATCGATACCCCTCCACCGCGTGAGCGTCGTAGCGCCGCCGACCGTGGCATCAGCCCCACGGCGCGCCCGATCGCTGGCCCGCGTGGCGTTGCGGTTGCCGGTGCCGGTGTCGTGACTCCACCCCCGGTGTCGCCTGGCATCAATGCCGCATCCATCGTCACCAGTTCTTCGAGTGGATCCAAAGTCAAGCCGACCGCTGCTAACACCAAACCGACTCGGCCCAAGAAGAAGGGTGCCTACAAAAAAGATAAAAAGCGCGAAGCGATTGAGCTTGTGCCGACGCCCGTCACGACCGAGATGACATCGCTCGTCAAGCCAGGCGAACCACTCAAGCCCTTGGCGTTGCCCGAAGGCAGTTCCATCTCAGAAATGGCTCAGGCCATGGGCATCAAGGCCAGCGAAATGATCAAGCGACTGATGGTCGAATACAAGGTCATGGCGACGGTCAACCAAAAGTTGCCAAACGATGTGGTCGAGACCCTCGCCCTGGATTATGGGTTTGAAGTTCAGCACGAGGGACTTTACGGCCAAGAAATGCTGGGTGCCCAAGCAGATGACCCGACCAAACTCATGTTGCGCGCCCCCGTGGTGACCATCATGGGGCACGTCGATCACGGCAAGACCACACTGCTTGACGCGATCCGAGATACCAAGGTGGCCGCTGGCGAAAGCGGTGGCATCACGCAGCACATCGGCGCCTACAAAGTTCATCTGCCCCAGCACGAGGGATTTCCGGGTGGCGATGTGGTGTTCTTAGATACGCCCGGTCATGCCGCCTTCACGGCCATGCGCGCGCGTGGCGCCAAAGCGACGGACATCGTCGTGTTGGTCGTTGCCGCCGATGACAGTGTCATGCCTCAAACCATCGAAGCCATCGACCACGCTAAAGCCGCGGGTGTGCCTATCATGGTGGCCATCAACAAGATCGACAAAGAGGGCGCCAATCCCGATCGCGTGATGCAAGAACTGGGGCAGCACGGTTTGATGCCCGAAGCCTGGGGTGGCAGCACCATCATGGTCAAGATGTCCGCCAAAAAACGCGAGGGCGTCACCGAGTTGCTCGAGATGCTGGCTCTGCAAGCCCAAGTGATGGAAATGAAGGCCGATCCTAGCCGTCGCGCCATTGGCGTGGTCATCGAGGCCAAGTTGGACAAAGGCCGCGGACCCGTCGCGACCGTGTTGGTTCAAAAAGGCACGCTCAAGGTTGGCGACACCGTCTTGGTGGGCAACCACGTGGGGCGTGTACGCGCGTTGATCAACGATCTCGGTAAAAAATTAGAAGAGGCAGGACCTTCCACGCCTGTCGAATTGTTGGGGCTGAGTGGTGTGCCCGTCGCGGGCGACGAAGTGCTGGCCGTCGAAGATGAAAAGCTGGCTCGCCAGATCGCTAGCAAACGTCAGCAGGTTCAACAGGACCGCGATCGCGCCAACCGTGGACACGTGCGCCTTGAGGATCTATTTGATCGTATTCAAGCCGGCGATATGAAAGAGCTGAACATCGTCATTAAAGCGGACATGTCCGGTTCGGTCGAAGCCTTGCGCGGCACGCTCGAAGACATCAAGAGCGACAAGGTCCGCGCCCGCGTCATCCATGGGGGCGTTGGTAACATCAACGAGAGCGATGTGATCTTGGCGGCGGCCTCCGATGCGTTGATCATCGGTTTCCACGTCAAGACTGCGCCTGGTTCGGTTGAGCTATCCCAAAAAGAAGGCGTGCAAGTGCGCCTTTATGACGTCATCTATCAAGCCGTGGATGATGTGCGGGGTGCCATGCTGGGCCTGCTCGCGCCTGTGGTCCGTGAGATCCAATTGGGCAAAGGCGAGGTCAAACAGATCTTTAAACTGCCCCGCGGCTTTATCGTGGGAAGCATGGTCACCGGTGGCAAAGTCACCCGGGACGCAATACTGCGCTTTTCACGCGAGGGCGAAAAAGTCTGGGAAGGCAAGGCCCTCGGCCTCAAACGCTTTAAAGACGACGCTCGCGAAGTGGTCGAAGGTCAAGAGTGCGGAATCGCCTTGGATGCCTCCTGTGGCATCAAAGAAGGCGACACCTTCGAAGCCATCGGCAGAGAAGAAGTGGCTCAGAAGCTCTGATGGAATTCAAGCGTGCGGACAGGGTTGCGGAACGTATCCGCGCCGATATCAGCGAATTGTTGCTACGAAAGATCAATGACCCCCGCATTGGTTCGGTGGTTCTGACACGAGTGCAGGTCTCCGATGACCTGCGCAACGCCACGGTCTTTTTTAGCTTATTTGGCGCGGACGACAAACGTAAAAAAGACACGCTCGCCGGCTTGCGATCGGCCACGCCTTTTTTGCAGCGTGAAATTTTTAGACGCCTTGAGATCAAAGTAAGCACGCAGCTCTTTTTCAAATTGGATGAGAGCCTTGAGAAGGGTGAGCAGGCGTTGACAATTTTGCGGCAGTTAGAACGCGAGCGGGCTGAGGCCGCCAAGACGCCGACCCCAAACGACCCCGCATGAGCTTCACCCCGCCAAAAGACCTAGTGCAGGCTTTGCGCGATGCGGCGTCCATCGGCTTTGTGACTCACGTCAATCCAGATGGAGACGGGCTGGGTTGCGAAGCGGCGTTGGCCGAAGGTTTGGCGACCTTGGGCAAGCGGGTCGCCATTCTCAACGCGGACGTCGCGCTCCCACGGTATGATTTTTTAGGCTTGAACCGTTTTGAGGCGCCCGCGGGGTTTAAGCCGGACCTTCTTTTTTCGTTAGACGCTCCCGAAGCCGCTCGTTTGGGCGGGGCGCTCGAAAAGTTTCCGGGCGTGGACGTGGCGGTTTTAGACCACCATGTCAGCGAGCGCCCTTTTGGTCGCTGGGCCTGGATCGAAGAAAAAGCCGCCGCGACCGCGCTCTTGGCCGAAGCGACCTTGGTCGCTCTGCAGGTGCCCCTCAGCGCGCCCATGGCGACCGCCCTGTACGCGGCGTTGGCTTATGACACCGGTTGTTTTAGGCACAGCAACAGTGATGTCGAGGCGTTTGCTTTGGCCGAGCGGCTTCTGAGCGCTGGCGCGGACAGTCAGCGTGTGAACCGTATACTTTTCGAGTCCCGTTCGTTGGCGAGCGTCAAGCTCTGGGCAAAAGCGTTGGGAAGCATGACCCTCTTGCATGACGCCAAAGCGGGCATGGTGGGATTGTCCGAGTCGGATTTTAAGGCCTGCGATGCCGCCGAAGAGGACGCCGAAGGCCTGGCCGAGGCTATCCGCGCGATCGCGGGTGTCGAGGTGGGGATCGTGGCCCGGGAACGTTCCAATGGGCAGGTGAAAGTTAGCCTGCGCAGCAAGACCGACTTTGACGTCAATCATCTGGCGGGTCATTTTGGGGGCGGTGGACATCGCAAAGCCAGCGGGGCCACGCTTAAAGGCCCACTTGACCAGGCCCTGCGAGACCTGACGAAAGCGTTGAACGATGATTGGACTGCTTTTAATAGATAAACCGGCAGGCCACACCAGTCATGATGTGGTGGCCCGTATGCGCAAGATCTTGGGCACGCGTCAGATTGGGCACGCGGGCACCTTGGATCCCCAGGCGACGGGCTTGCTTGTCTTGGCGGTGAACTCAGCCACCCGATGGTTGGATTGGCTGCCGGATGACAAGCGCTACGACGCCACGTGTCGCTTTGGCTTAGAAACAGACACCGAGGATATCTGGGGCAGCCCCATCGCGCAAGTTGGCGCGGCAGGTTTAAGTGAGGAACGCGCCCGCGAAGTGTTGCTCAGCGTGCGGACCCTCAAAGAACAAGTGCCGCCCATGGTCTCGGCGCTCAAAGTGGACGGTGTGCGTTTGCACCAGTTGGCGCGCGAAGGCAAGACGGTGGACCGCGCACCGCGGCCGATCAAAGTGCACGAACTTAGCCTGGGGGCATGGTCCGCGCCCGACCTGAACTTTTCGGTGCGCGTCAGCGCGGGAACGTATGTGCGCACGCTTTGCGCCGAAGCTGGCCGTCGAGCGATCACGGGCGCGTGCATGGCTGCGTTGCGCCGAACAGCCGTTGGACCGTGGAATATCGAAGACGCTTTGCCAGAGGCGCGCTGGGACAAAGAAAGTTTGATGGCGGGGCTCTTGGGCTCGGAACGCGCTCTGATTCATTTGCCCGAGCGTCGGCTAAGCGCCGAAGAAGCCCTTAAAGTTGGCCGAGGCATTCCAGTCTTGGTCGAGCGTGACGAAGAGGCTTGGCGGTTAACGCGTCCTGACGGGACTTTGCTAGCGCTGGCACAGACCCGCGCCCAGGGCAACGCGTGGTTGGCTCAACCTAAACGGGTTTTTCCAAGCGCATGAAGATGATTCTCGGATTGCGGCGTCTGGGTGGACCGACTGCGTTGGCTATCGGGGTCTTTGATGGCGTGCATAAGGGCCATCAAGCCATCTTAGGCCAGACCTTGCGTTTGGCGCGGACGAAGCGTTTGCGTGCCACCGCGTTGACCTTTGATCAAGCGCCCGAGCGTGTGCTGTCGCCAGAATACGCGCCACCGCAGCTGATCAGCTTGCAAGAAAAACTTGAGCGGCTCAAGGCCAGTGGTATCGCGCAAGTGGTGGTTGTGCCGTTCAATAAAGCGCTGGCCAGGCTCGAAGCCGAACGCTTTGTGAGCGAAATTTTGGTGGGGCGCTTGCGCGCCAAACATGTCGTCGTGGGACAGGATTTTGTTTTTGGCAAGCAGGCCCGCGGCAATGTCGCAGCCTTGCGAGCCTGGGGCGCCCCGTTGGGCATGGGTGTGACTCTGGCCCGGCCGGTGCTGGACCAAGGCAGAGCCATCAGTTCCACCCGTATCCGTAACGCGGTGCTGGCGGGCGCGATGCTAGACGCCAAGCGGATGCTGGGACGAGCTTTCATGGTGCGCGGGCAGGTGGTTCGGGGTCGCGGCTTGGGTCGCCAACTGGGTTTTCCGACGGCCAATCTACAAAGCCCCCAAGAGGCGCTGCCGCCCAAGGGTGTGTGGGCCGCTTGGGCTCGCTGGGTCAAAGCCAATGGTTCCTGCGGACCGTGGATACGCGCCGCGGCCAATATCGGTCAGCGGCCTAGCGTTGAAAAAAAAGGAGCGCTCAAGATCGAGCTGCACCTGATTGATTTCGAAGGCAAGCTCTACGGCCAGACCTGGGAGGCTGACTTCGTGAAAAAACTTCGCCCGGAACTGAGATTTTCGGGCGTGGAAGCCTTGCGAGACGCGATTGCGATGGATGTCGCGGCGGTTCGCAAGGTGTTGGCGCGACGGCGCGTGGCGTTGATCGCGTAGTGACCTTTGACTCGGACGCGCGCCCCTCCGGCGCCGACCTGGGTCAAGGGCGTCTTTAAACCAAGGAGAGAACCATGGCCCTGCTCAAGGACCGCAAGTCCAGTTTGATCAAGGATTTCGCCATTCACACCAAGGACACGGGGTCGCCCGAAGTCCAGGTCGCGCTCTTGACCGAGCGGATCAATTACTTGACCGAGCATTTCAAGACGCACAAAAAAGACCATCACAGCCGTCAAGGATTGCTCAAGCTGGTAAGTCAGCGACGCAAATTGTTGGAATATCTAAAAGCCAACGATCTGACGCGCTACAAGAAAGTCATCGATCGCCTCAGCCTGCGCAAGTAGCGCTCACGATCGAAAAGCAAGACACCTCAGAGCCAAGGGGCTCTGGGGAGCGGACTAAAATTTGTGAACACCGTCGAAAGGAACACCATGTCAGTCGTAAAGTTAAGTATCGATCTGGGCGGTCGCGCCCTCACCATTGAGACCGGTCGTTTGGCCAAGCAGGCCGCCGGATCAGTTTTGGTCAGCTACGGGGACACCGTGGTCCTGGCCGCTGTCACCGCGGCCAAGGAAGCCAAAGAAGGCCAGGATTTCTTTCCCCTGACGGTTGATTACCGCGAAAAGTCATACGCCGCGGGTAAGATCCCAGGCGGTTTTTTTAAGCGCGAAGGTCGCCAAAAAGATAGCGAGATCTTGACCTGTCGCTTGATCGATCGTCCCATGCGGCCTCTCTTTCCCGAAGGCTTCTTAAACGAAGTCAGCCTGAGCCTGATCACCCTTAGCTCAGACAAAGAGAACGAGAGCGATATTCCCGCCATGATCGCCGCCAGCGCCGCGGTTTGCATCTCGGACATCCCCTTTGCTGGCCCCATTGGCGCCGTGCGAATTGGAATGGTCGAAGGCGCCTTTGTGGTCAACCCGACCTTTGCTCAAATGGCTGTCAGCCAATTGGATCTAGTCGTGGCTGCCACCCAAGACGCCATCATGATGGTTGAAGGCGGCGCGCAATTGCTGTCCGAGGCTGTTGTTTTGGACGCGTTGGACCTGGCGCACAACGAGATCCGCAAGACCATCGCCCTGCAGAATGACCTGATCGCTAAGGCTGGCAAGCCCAAGCGCGCGGTCAAGCTCAAGGTGCTGGACGCGGCGGTGAACGACGCGGTACGCGCGGCGGTTGGCGCCAGGATCAAGACGGCCAACGCCAACCCTGATAAGCACGCCCGTCAGGACGCCATGGACGCTCTGCGCAAAGAAGCGCTTGAGACATTCAAGACGCAATTTGAGGGCAAAGAAAAAGACATCAAGACCGTGTTCGAGAATATCGAGATCGAGGCCGTCCGTCACATGATCACGTTTGACGGCAAGCGCCCCGATGGTCGCACCATGGACCAGGTCCGCCAGATTGATGTCGAAGTGGGCGTTTTGCCACGTACCCATGGATCGGCGCTCTTCACCCGAGGCCAGACGCAGGCCTTGGTGGTGGCCACCTTGGGCAGCCGTCGTGACGAATCCCTGCAAGAAGAGCTCGAAGGCGATAGCTACAAAAAGTATAGCTTGCACTACAATTTCCCTAGCTTCAGCGTGGGCGAGACCAAGCCCAACCGTGGCCCGGGACGTCGCGAGATCGGCCACGGTATGTTGGCCGAGCGCGCGATCAAAGCCGTGCTGCCGCCCCATGATCAGTTCCCCTACACCTTGCGCCTTGTCAGCGAGATCCTCGAGAGCAATGGTTCTAGCTCGATGGCCTCGGTTTGCGGTGGCGCCTTGGCGTTGATGGACGCAGGCGTGCCTATCACGGCGCCTGTGGCCGGTATCGCCATGGGCCTGATTAAAGAAGAAGGCAAGTTCGCGATCTTGACGGATATTCAAGGGCTCGAAGATCATTTTGGCGACATGGACTTTAAAGTCGCGGGATCCCGGGATGGTATTTCTGCCATTCAAATGGACATCAAGATCGACGGCTTAAGCCGCGAGATCCTGGCCAAAGCTTTAGAGCAGGCCAAGGTCGCGCGCTTGCACATTCTTGATCGCATGGACAGTGGCTTGGCCGCGCCCCGGGTGGGCCTGTCCGAGTACGCGCCTCAGATCGAGAAGATCCGTATCAATCCAGAGAAGATCGGCATGTTGATCGGACCAGGCGGTAAGAACATCAAGCGCATTCAAGAAGAACACAAAGCGCTTATCGAAGTCAGCGACGACGGCACTGTGCAAGTGGTGGGCCAGAACGCCGCGTCGATGCGCGCCGCGGTGCAAGCGGTGCGTGATAGCACAGCCGAAGCCGAAGAGGGCAAGACGTACCTTGGCAAAGTGGTCAAGATCATGGAATTTGGCGCTTTCGTCAACATCCTGCCCAATGTCGATGGTCTGTGCCATGTGTCGGAGCTCGATGACAAGCGCGTCGCCAAGGTCGAAGATGTGGTCCGCGAGGGCGACGAGATCTTGGTTAAGTGCATCGGTGTGGATTCAGGATCGGGCAAGATACGTTTATCACGCAAGGCGGCGTTGAAAGATCGAGCTGGCGCCTAAGAGAGATAGCGATGAATGCTGGGGAGAGACGTCGGCGTCAACAAGAAGCCTTGTCCAAACCAGAGTCTGAACAAAGGGCCCGCGTCTTAGACGTGGGCCCTTTGCGTTGGGCTTGGGGCGTTGGCGCATGGGACCAGGCGGGTGCTTGGGCAGAGGCCTTGGGTGGTCCTGTGCTCTTGTGCGGTGAGGCACGTTGGTTGAAAGCGTGGCGCAAACCTCTCAGCCAAGCCTTCTTAGAGCGTGGCATCGACACTCGGTTAAAGGCTTTGCCTGATGGCGTGGAATGTTGTGAAGAAGTGGTCCAGGTCTTGGTTGCCGAGGCGCTCGAATGCGCCTGCGTGATCACCGTGGGTGGTGGCAAACTAATGGATCTGGGCAAATGGACAGGTTTTTTGGCGAAGCGGCCCGTGATCACCTTACCGACGATCGCGGCGACCTGCGCATGTGCAAGCTCTGTGGTGGTGATTAACAGCGCTCAAGGCGAGTACCTTGATGTGCTTGACCTAGAGTGCGCGCCCTATGGCTGCGCGGTGGATGTGGATCTGATCGCAGCCGCGCCGGCGCGTACCTTGGCTGCGGGCTTAGCGGATAGTTTGGCCAAATGTTTTGAGTGGCAGGCGTTAGGTTTGGACGACAGTCAACCTGGCTCGCGCGTGGCCTGGGAGCTTGCGCAAAGCGTCGTTGCCAGAGCCCGGCTCCACGGAGCCAAGGCCATCGCGGGCGACCCTGCTTCCCAGCGTGTATGTCTCGAGTTAAATCTTGTGGATAGCGCGCTTATCTCGGGGCTCGGGGATGCGCCTGCGGCTGCCGCGCACAGCTTTGTCAACGCCCTGAGCGTGGACCCTGTGGCGAAGCGTCTCTTGCATGGTGAAGCCGTCGGCCTTGGCCTGTTGTTTCAAGACCAGCTTTGCTCGCGTCTGGGCCCGCCACCTTCGGGTGACACGGCCGCCTTGCGTGCCCTGCTGCTGGCTTGGGGCTTACCCACTGGCTTGCCCGCGGGCAGTTTGAGCGACGTCGCGAGTGTTTTCAATAAGTTTTGGCATCCTGACGAGACGGTGCATCGTTTGCCTGGGGTCGAAAAGCTTGGGGCGACCGCAATCGAAGAAGACTTGCGCAGTTTGCTTGATAGGAGCAACATAGAGACGTGAGCGAATCGAATCGTCCCCGACATACTGGCTTTTTTGACTACGAGCCTGATCGAGCCAAAGCCGAATTGACCCGGCCGCAGACCCTCTTGCGCACGACCGAGTGGGGCCTGCTGACGATCACCAGCCTGCTGCTGGCCTGGGCTTTTCCTCCCTATTTTGCCCAAGTCTTATGGCTGGCTTTTTTTAACGCGGGGGGCCTGCTCTGGGTGACCCATTTGTCCGAAGCTGGGCGCCAACGCTTGCGCCAATTTGAAGAACGTTTTGCGCGCGGACACGCGCTCGAAGAAGAAGAAAAACCAGTTCAAGCCGTGGAGTTCTACCAAAAATTGGCCCCCGAATTTAAAGACGAGCCTCAACTTTTACGCATTCTTGATAGTCGTGCCGCATGGCTTCGCGCCCAGTATCCCGCCGCCTTCAAAAACGCCCCGCCTGCTGGACGCAAGTCTAAACGAACAGCCACTGCCCGGCGTCCGAGGTCAAAGTGAATTGCCCGCGCTGTGGTAAACGTGCGGCGCAGCGGGCTCGCTTTTGCCCAGACTGCGGCACGCCCATAGAAAAATTAGAGCCGGTCTTTACTGAAGCTCTCAAACTCTTTAATCGAGGCCAGTATCTAGACGCCGCCACGCGTTTGCACGAGGCAAGCCGCGCGCAAGCGCCCAGCAGCAAGCTAGAAGCGTGGCGTGGCCACGCTCTTTTTTTTGCGGGGCGTGAGGATGACGCGCGAGCGAGCTACAACGCGGCGCTTGCCCTTGATCCAGATGCGTGGGACGCGCTCCATCAGTTGGCGTCGTCTGATTTTGCGGCGGGCCGCCATGCGCAGGCGGCTGCGGGTTTTGCGTTGGTTGCGCGGACTCAGCCAAGTTTAGAGGGGCATCCCTTGGCCCCTCTTTTTGGGGGCGAGCCCCAGAGAGTCTTGGCGCAAAGCCATCTTTATCGCGCGTTGGCATTGCGCGAGCTGCAACAGTTGGATGAGGCGAACACAGAGATCAAAGCATCCATTCAGCTGGATCCTAAAAACCCTCTGGCCTATGGCGTGCAGGGCGACCTGCTGAGCTCGTCGCAGGATTATCTTGGGGCGGCTAAAGCCTTTGAGGGCGCGCTCGCTTTGGCGCCTGATGAGATCAGCCGCAATGCCTTGAGAAACGACTTGGGTGTCGCCTATTTTCGCGCGGGCGATCTGACGCGTGCGGCAGAAGTCTTTAAAACGCTGCTCTTAGCAGATCCCGGCAATGAAAACGCATTGCACAATCTTGGCGTTCTTTATATGAAGCAGGGCGTGGGGCAAGAGCTCGAGCGTGACATGCGTGATTTTTTACGCGCCGATGACGCTGAAAAGCTCTTGTTGGGATTGACACGTTCTATCGCGCGCGCGGCTCGTGCCGACACGCAAGAATTGGATCGGGCGGGGATCTTGGGAGACAGCGCGGGCATCCGCGAAGTTTTGGATACGGTGTTGCGGGCTGCCGCGAGCGATAGCACGGTGCTGGTGCTGGGTGAAAGTGGCACTGGTAAAGAGCTGGTCGCTCGGGCGATCCATCGCAATAGCCCGCGGCGCGACAAACCCTTTATCGCGGTCAATTGCGCGGCGATCCCAGAGACCTTGCTCGAGAGCGAGCTTTTTGGCTACGAGCGGGGGGCTTTCACGGGTGCGGTGACAGCAAAACCTGGACGTTTTGAGATGGCCGAGGGAGGAACGATCTTTTTAGATGAGATTGGCGACCTGCAAGCCTCGATACAGGTCAAGCTCTTGCGAGTACTTCAGGAGCGTAGTTTTGAGCGCCTGGGTGGCAATCGCACTCAACACGTGAACATCCGCATAATCACCGCGACGCATCGCGACCTGCGTCGAAAGATGGTGGCAGGTGAGTTCCGCGAGGATCTTTTTTATCGGCTCTTTGTAGTTCCGATACAGATCCCTCCCTTGCGTCAGCGGGCGAGCGATATCCCGATCTTGGCTCGAAATTTTTTGGCACGCTTTAGCGCGCGATTTAAACGACGCTTTCGGGATATCAGTCCGCAAGCGCTCGAGGCGCTACGGCAGTGGCCGTGGCCAGGCAATGTGCGCGAGCTTGAGAATGTGATCGAGCGCGCCGCGGCCATGAATGATGCCGAGCTACTCATACCAGCCCACTTGCATTTTGACCGAGTTGCACCCGCAACCTCGGGGACGGGCGTTGTTGTCGAGGGTCTGGGACCCTTAGAACAGGTGGAACGCCAGCAAATCGTTCGGCAACTGCGGGCCTCCCGGCGCAAGGTTGTGGATGCAGCTAAAGCGCTGGGCCTAAGCCGGGCGACGCTTTACAGAAAAATTGAGCGCTTGAAGATAAGCATTGAAAATCTCGAAAATGAGACAGATAGTCTCTAAAATGAGACAAAATGGAGAAAATTATCGGCATTCTCTTGGGCTGTTTCGATAAAACTCAATGAAATTAGTGATTTTTGAGATAGGTGTTTAGGCTGGGAGTCTTGGCACAAGCCTTGCTTTACATAGAGCAAGGAGTCAGCCGTGTTCCTCTACGATTGCATAGTTAAAATGGGCCATTTTGGCGCTGGGCGAGGTTGGGAGCGGCATGTTCGCGTACGTGCCAATGACCCGCTAGAAGCCATGCGTCGGGCCAAGGGGCTGCCAGGGGTTAAGAAGGGCGCCTTGCGATTTAGCGGCGCCAGCGTCTTGCAAGTGGCTTTGGTACGTTAACCCCCTTCTTATTTGGTACCTTGAGCCGCCACTCGGGCGGCTTTTTTATTGGAACCTAGGCTCGAGGCTGCCCGTCTTTAAGCTAAGGGTGCCTTGCCACCAACGCACTGCCTTGTTAGATTGCTTTAGACAAATCCCCTTCATTGCATAGAGGTCCGTGATGGCTTTTAAACATGTCTTTTTGACCGCTTCGATAGCTTGTTTTGGCCTTGGCGCCTGTGCCTCGGTGGATCGCGTGGATCCTAACAGCGTGACCGACCTGAGTGGCGCTTGGAACGATACCGACTCGCGCTTAACTGCCGAGGAGATGATTACCGATTGTGTGGCCAGGCCCTGGTTGGCAAACTTTAGAGCCGCGAACAGTGCTCGCAACCCTGTCGTGATTATTGGCAGTGTCCGCAATCGTAGCGACGAGCACATTCCTGTCACGACCTTCACCAAAGACCTAGAGAAGCAGCTGATCAATAGTGGCCAAGTGCGTTTTGTCGCCAATAAAGAAGAGCGCAGTGATGTCCGTGAAGAGCGCGAAGACCAACAGAACAATGCGGCGGCATCAACCATGAAACGCCTGCGTCAAGAGACAGGCGCTGATTTTATGATCATCGGCAACATTGATAATATCGTGGACACCAAGGGTGGCAAGTCGGCCCGCACCTATCAAGTCAATCTCGAGATGGTGAATATGGAATCCAACGAAAAAGTCTGGATCGGCACCAAGGACATCAAGAAGGTGATCAAGAAGGGTTCCTTCGGTTTCTAGAGCCTACCGCTTTAACAAGCCACCCCTCGCGACGTGAGGGGTGGCTTGTTTGTTTGAAGGATACGCTTGTCTAAATCGTCGGACCGCCCTTATTTTTTTATAACGCTGCTCGCCTGTGCATTGAGCTTGGGCGCCTGCGTGAGCTTGCCCAGCGTCGGGGTCGAGCGCGAGCTGGCCGCTGGGCACTATAGCGAAGGCGCCGAGCTTGCCGACAAAGCCGTCAAAGACTACGGTGCCAAGTCACGCTTGGTCTACTTGATGGACAGCGCTTGGGCGTTGCACCTGAAGGGTGACTACGCAAAGAGCAATCAGCGGCTTGAAGCGGCCCACCAGCTTATTGACGCGCTTTACACAAAAAGTCTAAGCGCGGAGGCCCTCTCGTTTATAGGCAATGATATGGATCTGCCCTACCGGGGCGAGGTCCACGAACGGGTGCTGGTGCACACTTTAGCGTTGCTCAATTATGCCGCGTTGGGACAAACCGACGCCGCCTTGGTCGAGGCAAAGCGCGCGGATCAACGTCTTAAGGAGCAAGCTCAAGAGAATCCGAACGCCAGTTATCAAGAAGACGCGTTGGTACGAACACTTTCGGCGATTCTTTACGAGAGCAAGGGAGGGCAAGCACTTTGGGACGCTTACATTGATTACAAAAAAGCGGATCAGGCGGCCCAGGCCTATGCCAAGCATTACGCCACCGCTCGCCCTGCGCAGTTGGACCGCGATCTTGCGCGCATGGCCAAGGGCCTGAACGAAAGTGCGGATGTCCAAGTTTTTTCTCAACGCCTTGGTGGTAGGCCGGCGGGACCTTCACTTAAAGAATTGGCGACCCAGCGCGGCGAAGCGATCGTGGTACTTTTTGAGGGGCAGGCGCCCTTTAAGATAAGTGAGTCAATCACTGTTCCCATCAACTTAGGCGACGGCACCGCGCAATACGCCAAACTAGCTCTGCCCCGCTTTGTCAAACGTTCTGGGCCGGCGGCGGAAGCTTGGCTTGAAGACGCGCAGGGGCGCCGAGCGCCTGCCGACCTAGTGCAAGATATCGCCAGTATCGCTGTGCGTGACCTAGACGAACGCAGGGGCGGGATTTTAGCGAAAGCTACCACGCGCATGATCACAAAATTTCAGGCGGCCCGCAGCATTCAAAAAAAGAGCCGCGACGCGGGCGCCGCAGGTGAGATCTTGGCATTTTTGGGGACGAACATTTACACCCTTGCTACGGAAGTCGCCGATTTACGTAGCTGGCGCAGCTTCGCAGGTCGGGTCCATCTGGCGCGTCTTGACGTGACTCCGGGCACCCAGACGTTACGACTGCGCGTGCTCCGGGCAGGTAAAGAAACTGTGCTTGAGCTACCCAGTCGACCTTTTCGAGCGGGAGAAAAGGTCTTTTTTAGCGCTTATTTGCCTTGAAAACACTTAGTTTCGCCTTGTTGCTCCTCTTCCATCCCTGTGGGATAATCTTTTTTCTATGACTGAGATCCTAGGTACGGGCTTGGACGTGGTTGAATTGCCACGTATTCGAGCCGCCATCGAGCGTCACGGCGAGCGTTTTTTGCGCAAAGTCTATACCCCGGCAGAGGTCGCGTATTGTCGATCCAAGGCGGACTGTTGGGCTAGCTTTGCCGCGCGTTGGGCCGCCAAAGAAGCCGTCTACAAGGCCTATGGCTATGGCTGGAGCGGCATGTGGTGGTTGAATCGCATCGAAGTCACCCGTGAGCCAAGTGGTAAACCGGGCATACGGCTCTTGGCCGAAGCGGCGGCGGCACACGCTGGTCGAGGGGTCAAGCGCACTGAGTTGAGCCTAACCCACGGCCGCGAGATCGCGCTTGCGCAAGTTCTTTTGTTGGGCTGAAAAATAGCCTAGGAGATCTTCTTTGTACCTGCTTAGTTCAAAACAGGCTCGCGAATTAGACCGGCTCTGCGTCCAGGAGCTTGGCATCAGCGAAGATTCGCTGATCGAAGCTGCGGGCCTTAACGCCGCTTTGGCCATGGAACGGGAATTTGGTTCGTTGGCGGGTCGGCGCGTCGCTATCCTTTGCGGCAAAGGAAACAACGCGGCCGATGGGCTGGCCTTGGCGAGGCACTTACTTAATCAAGGCGTGACCCCGTTGCCGGTTTTGGCGTACGGTCAGGCCGCGATGAAAGAAACCGCGTTAGCGCGTTTGCGCACCTTGCGCCAGGCGGGCATACAGACTTTGGATGCTTCGGGTGAGGATGGACCCTCCTTGGCGCGGGCGGCTTTTGCGGGTGCCGACATCGTCGTGGACGCGGTGCTAGGTTCAGGTGCGCGTGGACCCGTGACTGGTCCTTTGGCAGATTTGATTGTCGCGCTCAACAGCGCGGGACGTTCGGTGCTGGCGCTGGATATCCCCTCGGGCTTGGATCCCGATACAGGCCAAGTGAAGGGAGCTTGCGTTTTTGCCACTGTCACACTTGCGATGCAATGCGCCAAGGTTGGTTCGGCGCTCTATCCTGGGCGCGCCTATGTTGGACGCTTGGTCGTTGCGGACCTCGGCATGCCTTTGGGCCTCTTAGCACGCTTGGGACCTTTAGCCCGCTGGTATGACGACTCACGCGCGCGCGCAAGCGTGCCGGCGCGTGCGGCGGACACACACAAGAAAAAAGCGGTGGTCGTGATCGTCGCGGGAAGCGCGCAATACCTTGGCGCGGCCTTGCTTTGCGCGCGGGCCGCGTATCGTGGCGGGGCTGGATTAGTTAAGCTGGTTTTGCCAGTGGATTTACGAGTTGCCGCCCAAACCGCCTTGCCCGAAGCGGTCGTGTTGGGTGTGGGGTCAGCTAAAGATGACTGCTTAGATGAGAGCGCAGCCCAGGCGATCCAGGATGCGGTCACGGACGCACAGGCGATTATTGTGGGGCCTGGCTTAGGGCGCGCCCCCAAAACCCAAGCGCTGATTCGCAAACTCTACGCAAGCTTGGACTTGCCCATGGTCGTTGATGCCGATGCCTTCAGCGTTTTGGACCCCGCCGCATTACGGGTCGCTGCCCCCCGCGTGCTGACGCCTCACGATGGCGAAATGGCACACTTGTTGGGCGCGGATGGCGCGAGTCGCTTGGGCCAAGACCGGGTGGCAGAGGCGCGCGCGTTGGCCCAAAGCGCTCAGGTGACCCTGCTTCTCAAAGGGCCTGGTAGTTTAGTTTGTGATCCTGCGGGAGAGCTGACCATCAACGCCACCGGTGGCCCGGTGCTCGCGAGCGCGGGGACGGGGGACGTCTTGGCTGGTTTGGTTGGCGCTCTGTTGGCGCAGGGCTCGACCCCGGCCGATGCCGCTCGGCTAGGCGCTTGGTTGCATGGGCGTACCGCGGACGTGTGGGCTGCGCGTGGGGGAGATCGTGGCGTATTGGCGAGTGACCTGGCAGAGATGATTCCGATGGCTTTGGCCGGCGCTTTAGGCGTTGGACAATAGAAATTTTCTAAGACCCCTGGAGGTAAAATGAATCAGAGTATATTGGTGGGTATGAGCATCGTGATCATCCTTTTTGTGTGGGTGTGGATCGCTTTGGTGATCCTTAATCGCCTTTCGTTAGAAAAAAGGATAGAGAAACTAGAGAACATCACCAACCCTTTGCCAGAAGAGGAGCGCGTGCTCAATCACTTGGCGGAACTTCGCGCGATTGAGCAGAACAAAGTTAGTTCGGCGCGTTGGATCTTGGTGCTGTTTGGTCTGCTCTTGGTCGGCGGGGTCTCGGCGGTAGCTTTCTATGCGCCGCTCTATGATATTTTTGGGTCCGAAAACCTGCAGGCGTTTGCTCAGCTTGCGATCGCGGTGCTGGCATTTTTTATCCTGCCGACGCTGGTGGGATTGTCATTGGCCGGATCGGCATCCAAGGGTAAAAAGCAGGGCAAGCAAGGTCAAGCGGACAAGGCCTCCGCAGCGTGAAATCGCGTGTCGGCGGACGCCTAACCTTTGCAATTTTGACGCTGGGGTCCCTTCTACTCACTCAAGCTTGTCATCAAGTCAAGCCTCCGGCGCACTTGTTGCGCTTAAGCCTCGACCCGCCCCAACTTGAGGCGGGCGTACCGATCACGCTTAGCGCGCGGCCAGAACCACCGACCGAATTGACATGGGTTTCTGGAACAGTCGAAGTGATGGGTGCGCCGACCTTGCCCATGCGCTTTGATCCGAGCGATGGAGCTTGGAAATTTCGGAGCATGATCCCAGCTTTTATGAGTGTGCCGAGCGGGGTCTATAAAGTTAAAGCGTGGGGTATGAGCAAGAATGGAATACGCGCCGAAGGCGAGTTAAGCGTACGTGTTGAATAGATCTGGAGGGGACGTGGAATTAAAGAACAAGGGAAGAAATAGCGGTGAACGTGAGAGCGACGCGGCCATTATTCGTCGACAGTTGCTTTGGCTCGCGATCGTGTTGGGGGGCTTGGGACTTTCTTGGTTCGCCTATCAGTGGGGCGAGGATCGTGGGTGGGGCAACGCCGATCGTGCCGTGACGCGTCACCTTAAAATGGGCGACGACGGGATGCTCAACAATAGAATGGCGGATGCCGCGTCTCACTACCAAAGCGTGGTTGAGCGCTGGCCATCGCACGAAAAAGCCACGCAAGCGATGACCCAGTTAGCTCAAGCCCAGCAGAATATGGGCCAACTTGACGCCGCCATGGGTACGTTTGGCGCCTTGCTACAACGACTTGAAGGCCAAGAAGCTAAAAAAGATCTGAGGGCCTATACCTTGTTGCAGATGGGCAAGCTGGATCGCGAGCGCGGCAATTTTGACGCCGCTCGAACTGTCTACGAGCGTGTCCGTAAAGAACACCCTCGAACCGACTGGTCGGGAGAAGCGCTCTCGGGAATCGGTCAGGCCTGGCAGGCCGAAAAACAATATGACAAAGCCCGTGACGCGTTTAAACGGCTTATTTTAGAAGCGCCACGGGGCTTTTTGGCGGCGGACGCGCAAGCCAGCATCGGCGCTTGTTACGAAGCCCAAGAAAAGCCAAGCGAAGCGTTAAAGGCTTACAAAGCTGTCATCGCCAATTATCCGTCGGCTGTCTGGGATCAAGCCAAAGCCCGGATCGAGGCTCTCTCCAAGCAGACGCATGCGACCAAAGGCCCCAAAAAAAAGAGCTAAGATTCCGGTGGGTGGCGGTGAGCGCGCTTTCTTGAGTCGCTTGCGCCAGAGCCAGCAGGGTAGCGTGGGATCCTCGGGTTTGGTACTGGGGCTGGGAGATGATGCGGCTTTGTGGCGTCCGCGGCGAGGCATGGTGAGCGCGCTCACGACCGATCTCATGGTCGAAGGCACACATTTTAATTTTTCTTGGATGAAACCTTGGCATGTCGGGGCGCGCGCAGTGGCGGCGAGCCTTTCAGACCTCGCCGCGATGGGCGCCCAGCCCCGCATCGTTCTGATCTCCCTCGCATTACCTAAACTTTTTTGGCGCCGCCCGACGATGACGCACGACCTTATGGCTGGCGCTCGCGCGTGGGCCGAAGCGTTTGGTGCGCGGATCGCGGGTGGCGACAC
Organism: candidate division FCPU426 bacterium; assembly: GCA_031365225.1. GTDB lineage: Bacteria > Oederibacteriota > JAJYGY01 > JAJYGY01 > DAIDJD01 > JANLXT01. Next base: position 7,039 of record JANLXT010000222.1, on the reverse strand, counting down.
CACCGCCAGCCGTGGACCCTTGGTCGTGGATGTCATGGCGCTGGGCGAAGTGGCGCCAGGACGCGCTTTACGGCGTTCTGGCGCGCGCCCTGGCGATGCGTTGATGGTCACGGGCAGTCTCGGCGATTCAGCTGCGGGTTTAGCGGCATTGCGGGGGCTTAAAAAAATTGATGCTCCAAGTATGGCTTGGGTCGCAGCGCGTCACCGCAATCCTTTGCCTCGCGTACAGTTTGGGCGCTTGTTGACAAGCCGACGATTGGCCAGCGCCTGCATTGATATCAGTGATGGGCTCGCCTCAGAAGCGTGGCACCTATCGCGTGAGAGCGCGGTCGCGATTGACCTCGACCTCGATGCTATTCCGTTTTCAAACGCCATGCGCCGTGTCGCCAAGGCTTTGCGCAAGGATCCTTTGCACTGGGCGTTGGGCGGGGGTGAAGACTACGAGCTCTTGTTCACTGTGCCCGAGCGTAAAGTGGCTCAAGTCTTACACCATGGTCCACGCCTTGCGGGCTGCTCGGTGACCCAGATAGGGCGGGTTCGACAGGGCAAGGGTGTTTGCGCGCTTCAGGGTGGCAAGAAAATGGCATTGAGCGACCAGGGCTGGGATCATTGGCTGTGACAAGCGGCGTGCTCGTGAGCATCACCCCTGAACAAACCCAGGACCTGGCGCGTGGCCTGGGCGCACGCTTGCAAGCGGGAGATGTTGTGCTCTTGCGAGGCGATCTCGGGGCGGGTAAGACTTGCTTTACCGAGGGCCTGTGGCAAGGATTGGGTGGAGCGCCTGGCACGATCAGTTCCCCAAGCTTTGCGCTCGTGCACGAGCATCGAGGCGCACGCTTGCCTTTTGCCCATATTGATCTCTATCGTCTTGCAGGCGTTACCGAGGCCTTGGATCTTGGACTAGAAGAGGTCTTGGGCGGCCCGGGTGTATGTGTGGTCGAATGGCCCGAGCGCTTGGGTGCGTGGGCGCCTAAACGCGCTTGGGATGTGCGCCTTGATTTTGTCGATGAGCTAACGCGGCGCGTGGAATGGCGAGAGCCGTGAGAATCTTAGCCATGGATAGCGCCTCGACTGAATTAAGCGTGAGCTTGGCGCAAGAGGGTGCGCTGCTGGGTACTTGGCAAGAGACGGTACCTCAGCGAGGTTTAGAAGCGCTTGCGCCACTTGTCCTCAAAGCCCTGACGAGCTTAACTTGGACTGCTCACTCGCTGGATCTCGTTGCGGTCTCGCAAGGACCAGGTTCGTTCACCGGGTTGCGGACGAGCTTGGCTTTTGCGCAAGGGTTGACTCTCGCGAGGGATACGCGCCTGATCGCTGTGCCAACGACGCAAGCGTGGGCCTTGAGCGCTTGGCCTGAGGCCCCCGAGGGAGCGCAAGTCTTGGTGGTTTTGGACGCGCGACGGGGTTTGGTCTATCGTGCGTTATGGCAAAGCCAATCGAGCGTCTGGCGGTTAGTCCTGCCCGAGGCCATGGTCCAGGCAGAACGGGCCTGGGAGGAGGCCTTGCAGTGGCCGCACGCGCGGCTTGCCTTGGGCGCGGGAGCGCCAGCACCCAAAGAAGCGCGGTGGACTTTGGCAAGCGCGCAAGGGCAGGGGCGTTCGGCCCAGGTGGCCACGTTGGCCTGGCAGGCAATGCGGATGGATCCTCTTTTGGGGCAGAACAAAGACGTCGACGCGGCGTACTTGCGTGCCTCCGAAGCTGAATTGTTATGGCGGCGTTTGCACCCCGAGGGTGCGTGAAAGCGAAAAGCATAGAGCCGTTGCATTTGGGGGACATTGCCGAAGTGGCCGCGATCGAAGCCTTGGTCATGCCTACACCTTGGAGTGAGGCCCTGTTCGAAGAAGAATTACGCCGGCCCGAGACGTGTTTTTGGTTTGTTGTTCGAGCGCAAGCAAGCGAGGGTCCCCGTATCGAGGCCTATGCGGGATACTGGCGGGTGTTGGATGAGGCACATTTTACAAATATCGTGGTCAGGCCAGAGTGTCAACGGCAGGGCTTGGGTCGGGCCTTGATTGGGCATTGTCTGCAGACTGCGCAAAGTCAGGCCTGTGGCCGAGCGACGCTCGAAGTCAGACCCAGCAATCTCGCTGCGATCGCCCTCTACAAAAGCTTCGGTTTTGAGCCGGTGGCGCTCAGGCCCAAGTACTATTCAGACAATGACGAAGACGCCTTGCTGATGTGGTTGCCAAATATAAAAGGGAATAATGGAAAAGCAACTTAAACGCCTGCGTGAGTACATCAAGCAAGCGGGTCTTAAACAAACCACACAACGCGAGACGGTTCTGCGAGCTTTTTTGCGTGGAGCCAATTACGCCAATGCCGAAGAGATAACGCGCCAAGCTCAAGCGCTGGACAAAGCGATAGGCGCCAGCACGGTTTACCGTTGCCTTAAGCTCTTTGTTGACGCAGGGCTTGCTGTCGAGCGAAGATTTTTGCATGTAAAGACCTGCTACGAAAAATTCAATGAAGACGGCGCGCAAGACCATCTGATTTGTATTCGTTGCGGCACCGTTCAAGAGTTTGTCGACCCCTTGATCCAAGCGGTGCAGGACAAGGTTAGCCAAAAGCTCGATTTTAAGCGCACCGAGCACCGCATGGAAATTTACGGCCTTTGTTCTACCTGCCAGGGACCCAAGAGCTCGCGACCCGAAGAAGATTAAAAACGACCCAAGTCAACGAGGAGAGGTTTTGTGGATAAAACAAAAGTCATAAAAAAGATGAACGCCGCCCTTGAACGTGAAATGACCGAGGTGGTTAAGTACATGCACCAGTCGTTTTGGGTGCAGGGTCCCCGTCGCAAAAAGATGGTGAGTTTTTTTCGTGAGCAATCCAGCGAGAGCATGGGGCACGCCACTCGTCTGGGCGAGCAGATCGTCGCGCTGGGGGGCGTGCCGGTGATCAAGATTTTAGAGATCTACCAACCTAAAGAATTGAGCATGCGCCAGATCTTAGAAGACTGCGTGGCAGACGAGCGCGCCGCGATGGAAAGCTATCAAAACATGTTGCCGTTGGTTGCGGGGGATAAGGCGCTGACCAAGTTTGTCAAAGATCTAGCCGACGAAGAGGCAGGGCATATTGCCGAGATAGAAAAAATGGCCCGTGAGGAAAAGTGATGTTTAGACGCATTCAAGAAGATTTGACCGCAGTGTTGGACCGCGATCCGGCGGCCCGCAGCGCCTGGCAGGTGGCTCTGCTTTATCCGGGCTTGCATGCGATCTGGCTTTATCGTCTTGCCCACCGCTTGCATGGGTTGGGCCTTGTTTTTGTGGCACGTGCACTTTCACAACTTGGGCGTTTGCTCACGGGAGTCGAGATCCATCCGGGGGCAAAAATCGGAAGACGATTTTTTATTGACCACGGGATGGGTATTATCATCGGCGAGACTGCGGTGATTGGGGATGATTGCTTACTCTTTCAAGGCGTGACCTTGGGAGGGACTGGCAACCAGAGCGGCAAGCGGCATCCAACGCTTGGTGATCGCGTGGTCGTTGGCGCTGGCGCCAAAGTCTTGGGGGGCATTGATATTGGCTCTGACACACGCGTCGGCGCCAACAGTGTTGTACTGCACAATGTAGCATCGCATAGCACGGTGGTAGGCATTCCTGGGCGCGTGGTACGCCGCCGCAAACGCGATGAGAACGAGTCGCTCGCCCACCAAAATTTGCCAGATCCAATGATGGAAGCGCTTGTCCATCTGGCTGGGCGGGTTAACGCTTTAGAAAAACGCCGTCGCGTCAAGATGCCCAAGCGAGCTCGCTAGGCTGTATGACGAGCGAGCTGACACACGCTAAAGCCAGGATCAAAGTTTTGCGGCGAGAGATTCTCAAGCATGATGAGTTGTACTACCAGCGTTCCCTGCCCCTGATCAGCGATCAATCGTACGATGCCCTTTTGGACGAGCTGCGATCTCTAGAGACGGCCTTTCCCGCGCTGCGCACCCCTGATTCACCCACCCAAGTGGTACGAGAAAAGCCAAGTGAGGGATTTTTGCCTCACCGGCACAGCCTTCCCATGCTGTCGCTGGACAACACTTACAACGAAGAAGATTTGCGCGCGTTTGATGAGCGTGTCAGAAAGATCTTAAAACGCGACCAGATTGAATATGTGGTTGAGATCAAGATTGATGGTTTGGCAGTCGCGTTGCGCTACGAAAACGGCATCTTTGTCGGTGGAGCGACGCGGGGTGATGGCGAAACCGGGGATGACATCAGCGCTAATTTGCGCGCGATTGCCACGTTGCCGTTAAAACTAAAAGGTCAGCCTCCTAAGTCGCTTGAACTGCGGGGCGAGGTCTTTTTGGATCACGCCGCCTTCAAGGCGATTAATATTGAGCGCGAAGCCCAAGGCTTGGCACTCTTTGCCAATCCACGCAATAGTGCGGCGGGTTCTATTAAGCAAAAGGATCCAGTCGAGGTCGCCAAGCGACCGTTGCGAGTTTTTCTTTATAGTTTAGGAGCGGTTAAGGAGCGTCCGTGGGACACACACTTTGAGTTTTTGAATGCGCTCAAAGGATTGGCGGTACCCCACGACGGACATTACGCACTTTGCCAGGGCATGGGTGCGGTCACGGTTGCTTGTAAACGCTGGGAACTGAACAGGGAAAGCCTGGGGTTTGACATTGATGGGGTGGTCATCAAGGTCAATGCTTTTGAAGATCAGGCGGTGCTGGGTTTAACGGGCAAGAGCCCACGCTGGGCGATCGCTTATAAGTTTAAGGCAGGGCAAGCGCAGACCACCTTGCTGGATATCGAGGCCTCGGTCGGACGGACGGGGGTCATCACGCCAGTCGCGATTTTAAGCCCGGTTAAGTTGGGCGGATCCACCATCAGCCGAGCCTCGCTCTACAACGCTGATCAGTTAGAAGCCTTGGATCTGCGTCTGGGGGATCAGGTGATTATTGAAAAAGGAGGCGAAGTCATCCCCAAGGTGGTGGCGGTTGCGGAACAGGGTGGCGGCAAGCGGTGGCGTTTTCCAAAAAAGTGTCCAGCGTGTGATGGACCCGTGACGCGTGAAGCAGGCATGGTCGCCTATCGTTGCGCCAACCTGCGTTGCCCCGCCCAGGCCGTGGGACGGATTGAGCATTTTGCTAGTCGAGCGGCGATGGACATCGAGGGATTGGGGCCAGCGCGTGTGCAAGCCTTGATGGAAGCTGGCTTGCTCAAGGATCCACTCGACATCTACACGTTGCGCGCGCAAGACGTCGCGCTTCTAGAGCGCCAGGGTGAAAAGAGCGCCGAGAAGCTCATCCTTGCCATTCAAGCCAGCAAACAGCGGCCCTTGGGTCGTCTTTTGCACGCGTTGGGTATTCCGCAAGTGGGTGAGCGTGGCGCGGACGCATTGGCAAAAAACTTCAAGAGTTTGGATGCGATCGCCAGCGCAAACGAGGACGCGTTGCAAAAAGTTCCGGATTTTGGGCCGATTGTCGCGGCCAGTGTATTCAGTTTTTTTGAAAGCAAACTTGCGCGCGCATGGTTAAAGCGCTTGAAGGCAAGCGGGATTAATACAGTTCTTTTAGAGAGCGAAGCGCCTGCCAGTGGAGAGCTGCAGGGGAAGACTTTTGTATTTACCGGAGAATTGCTTGGCTTTACCCGTGAAAACGCCGAAGCCGAGGTGCGAAAGCGAGGAGGGAAAGCCTCGGGGTCCGTGTCCGCTAAAACAAGTTATGTTGTGGCTGGCAATGAGGCTGGTTCTAAATTAAAGAAAGCTCAAAAATTGGGTGTCGCAATCTTGGACGAACATGGGTTTAAAAAATTGTTAGGATCGTAGGGACACACCATGGTGCGCCCCACCGGCGATTCTATTTTATCTCAACATAAATTTGAATGCTATTCGCAGGCCCGCCACCACCCGCGGTGGGTGGAGCATAGGGCATCGCTTGAACGCTCTTTACTTCTAGGCCCGCAGCTTTCGCCAAAGCCGCGGCCACTTGCTTGGCGCGCGCTTGGCTACGTTCTTCGTTGCTTGCGTAGCGAGCCTTGAGGGGCGTGCGGTCCAAAGGACCATAGACGAGTACGCCTTCGCCTGCGTATTGCTTGACGCGACGCGCGGCAGAGTTGAGCGAGGTTAAGCTAGCCAGGGTTAAGTTGTCCGTGGTTTCGTCAAAAGAAGCTTTGACCTTTAAACGCAAAGGGGCTGCTTTGGGTGGCGCCGCGGTCGGGACGAGCGATGCGATCACGCCGTTAGCGGGCACCTTGGTCTTAATCGGCACCGCGATTGCCACCGCGGTTTGGGACGGGTTCAAAGCGGTTTTTGTCACGCCCACCACACCGACTATTTTTTCTGCGGTCGGTAACGCTTTAACTTGGACCGGCGTGGCAAGTGGAGTGCTATGCGGCAGGCTCGTCACATTTGCGCTCGACGAAGCGCCCGTATGCGCAGTATTAGCTGTCGCGGTGCTCGAGGTGGCGCCTAACAAGGCTTTGCCGGTTGGGCTCGCTGCCACGGACGCGACGGCACTGAGGGGTGTGGCCGCGATGACAGGTGTTGGCCGCGACGGGGCGCTGACCATGGCGGTGGCGGTTCCGGGGCGCAACCACGCGGGTGAGTAAGCACCCCCTTGGGTCAACTGACGCGCCTCGCTGCCAAGCACGTCACTTATCCAGACTTCCAGGTTGAGACCATCGCCCCGCGCGCTACTCATGATTAACTTAAGGCCATCGGGGCTAAAATTTGCCCCCGAGCTAAGGCGGTCCTTGGTGATCCCGTTGGAGTCAAAGAGGGGGAAAGTGACAGGTTCGCCCTCGACCCGACTCTGCCCTGACGGCACCGTCACGATATCGCTCTCGTCACGCTGCCAGCGGGTGAGCATGATTTTTTCGCCATTGCCTGTCCAGCGTGGTTGGCCAACGGTGTATTCCTTAAAGTCGGTTAATTGCATGCTGTCTTTGGAGCGAGCCTCGGTCAGCCATAGGTCGTAGTGACCCTGACGCCCGTTAACATAGGCCAACTGTTTTCCATCAGGTGACCAAGAAGGCGACCAGAATGTTGTTCGCGTTGATATCGACGGCTCTGTCACAGAATTAACCAATTTTGAAGAACG
>JANLXT010000162.1:0-12336 GCA_031365225.1 candidate division FCPU426 bacterium | reverse complement strand
CCGCGCGTGTCGCCGGGCTGTCACGACCGGCGCGGGACGTCCTCCGAGCTGCGGCGGCCGCCGGCCGCCGGGTTGACGACGAGCGGCTCGCTGCCGCGCTGGGGCTCGCCCCCAGAGACCTTGCCAATGCGCTGCGCGAGGCCCTCGACAGCGGCATCCTCGAGCGTTCCGAGGGTCCTGACGGACCAGTTTCGGAGTTCCGCCACTCGCTGCTGATGGAGGTCGTCGCCGGCGAGCTGTTTCCCGGCGAGCGGGCGGCGCTCGATGCCGCCTTCGCCGAGGCGTTCGAACGCCGGCTCGCGGCTGGGGATCGGCGGGTGAGCGCCGTCGAGGTCGCGCCAGTTTTCCGCAAGGCGATCAAGTGCCTGGGCACCAAGCGCACCAGCGGCAATCCCTTGCGACTGAAAAATATAGCGCCTCTCGTAGGCGTCAAGGCGGTCTCTAAAAGGCAGGCGCTTGGTCCACTGGGGGGCCACAGGGCCGTAGCTCAGATAGATGCCGCGGTGCCCCAGGGCCATGCCCTCTAGAAGGTATTGAACGGCAAAGTGGGTTTTTCCAGAGCCGCTCTGGCCAAGTAACAAAAGGCACGTTCGTGCCGAGAGACCTCCACCGAGTGGGGCGTCTAAACCAGCAATGCCCAAACTTTCACGTTTTGGACGAATTTGACCATGTTTCCTTGGGTTTTTCTTGCTTTCCATTGTTTCACCATTTAAAATTATATATAAGGTGCCTGTGAACAAATACATAATATCACTAATTTATAACAAATTGAAAGGAAAAAGAGGAACGTTGTTGCTAAAATTATGTCCAAGTTAATGGATGGTTATGTCTAGCATCTTGTATTCGATTTAAGCATTTATTATTTGAAACTATACAGGGGTTTTCTTGCGTCGTATTCGAAGCGCTTCGGTACTGTTGGCATTTTTAAGCTTGGCCTTTTCGAGTGTCGCGCTCGCGAAGCCAGGTTTTGTGGTGATGGGCTACCTGCAGGGTTTGGTCACCACGGGGCCACTTGGCGATGCGTTAAATCTTAGCAATGCGACCAAGTTTCCTTGGAACCGACTAACGCATGTCATGGATTCTTTTGGTGTCCCGGTGTCGGGAGGTGGCTTGGACATGTCGGGCGCGAGGGGAAGCACCCTTGTCCTCAACGCGCACGCCAATTCAACCCGGGCGATCCTGTCCTTGGGAGGGGCCAATGGTTCTAATCAAGACTATCGTGCCGCATGGAAAAGTGCCACGAACGCCACCAATCTAGCCGCGTTTGTGACCGCGATCACGAGCCAAGTTGATACTTTGGGATACGATGGAGTCGATGTCGATTGGGAGTTTCCTAATGAATACGCGGGCGAAAGTATCGAGACAACGCAGTTCACCAATCTCATGAGCGCGCTTTATACAGCGATGCAAGCGCGCACCAGCGTTTGCGGTGGCTGTGTCTTTGAAGGCCAAAAGAAACAGCTTACTTTCTTCTTAAGCACGGGTTCTAATATTTGCGGGATCAATTGGGCAACCATCGCTAGCAACGTTGATTACGCCATGTACGGTGGTTACGATATGAATGTTGCGCCAGGCTGGAACGCGCCGATGTCGGCAAGTGGTCTATTTACAGATTGTGAAGGGCACGCGTATCCACTTTGTCTGACCTCGACCGTCAATCACTTTACGGCCGGATCCTACGCGGGGCACACATTTCCTATTAACAAGCTTATCCTTGGGATGCCGCTATACGACAAACAAGGTGGGGACACGCCTGTATTGAATGTGCTCAATAGCGGGACCTTTATCGACTTTAACTATCAAACAGACGAGGCGCGCTACACTTACGCGGCAACGACACATTACGTAAACAACAAAGAGGCATTTTGCCGCAAGATGTCTTGGGCGCTCTCTCAAAAAGGCATGCCAGGAATTGGGCTCTGGGAAGTGGCGCATGCCTATCCGCAAGATAATGCTTTGGCAGCGCCAATCTGGAACGTGATAGAAGGTGTTGATGTTTGCGTCAATATCAGCACGCCTACGCCTGGTCCGACGCCGGTGCCAATACCAAGCGGCGTCATTGAAATAGGCACGCCGCCCACCGGATCCCTCCTTGCCTACTATAACCTTTGGGGCGGACAGTGGGCGACGAGCGCGGACACGACCAATGGCTCAAGTGTCGCGGTCACGACCACGGGCTCTCTTAACGGAGCTTCGTTTTACAATATACCCGGGCCCTATTCCATTAAGGTGACGGGCAACAAGGCCGCTACTGGATGGGGTTATTCCGCCACCATGTATTTCAAGACGCCCTCGACCACTCAGGTAAATCTGGACGCGACACCCTATAACCAGCTGAGCTTCTGGTTCAAGAGCAGCGTGGCGGGAACCTTTCGGGTGGGCGTGGTGCGGCAGACCACGATCACCTCGAACTACAATCATTTCGAGACCACTTTCGTCGCGCCCGACTCAGGCTGGAATTACATTACGGTGAACCTCTATGACATGGTCCAGACCTATGGACCCTATACCACCAAGCAGTTCAATGACTCGCTGGGCTTCTTCTGGGGCTCGAACACCATCACCGGCCCGGTCGTCTGGGAGATCGATGACGTCGAGGTGCGTTATATGCCACCGACACCGACACCCACACGCACGTTTACCAACACCGTCACCGCGACCCGCACCGTGACAACGACCATCACGCCGACACCCAGCAGGACAGCGACACCGTCGCTCAGCCCCTCGTTCTCTCCGTCACCGATCAGTTCGCCGACGGCATCGCCAAGCGCCAGTGGCACGCGCAGCCCAACATTAAGCGTGACGACAAGTCGGACGCCGACACCAAGCTTTAGCCCTTCGCCGACACGTAGCGTGAGCCCAACGTTGACCCATACGGTGCCAGCAGGATCCACCGCGACCGCGACCCCCAGCGCGACGCCTAGCTTTAGCGTGACAAGATCAAGCACCACGACCGGGACGCCTAGCGTAACGCGAACGAGCACCAGTGTTTTCACCAAGACGGTGACGCCAAGCTACACCGCCAGCGTTAGTCGTAGCACGACGCCTAGCATCACAGTGACGCTGACAGCGTCGCCTTCTTTGACGAGCGCGCCCCCAGGCTCTACCTTGACGAGCACTCCCACAAGCACACTGACGTGGACCGCAACCGCAATTCCGGTTTTTAGCGCCAGTCCAAGCCCTGGGGGCACGCTGCTTGGCGGCAACGGTGAATTGAAAGTAGAGATGGCATTCGCCGCGCCAAATCCTGTCGATCTCTCGGGTGGCTTGCCTTTGCAATTTGCTGTTCTTTTGGGCGGGACTGCGGACAGCGTGGATATTAGTCTTTACACAGTGAGCATGATTAAAATAAAAACAATGCCACTGACAGCTGCGGGTGCTGGTTGGACAACAGGGTGGCGTAGCGGATTTGTGAGCGCGAGCAATTTTTCGGATCTTGGATCCGGAACTTACTACTACACGGTCTGCGCTAAACGAGCCGGCGGGGATGTATCGAAGCCAGCCCGTGGCCGCTTGGTGCTTTTACGATGATCTTTTATTTTTTTATTGTCGCCTACGCGTTCGAGGATGGTTGATGTGAAAAACTTTTACCGATCCATGCACCTTAAACAACGCCGCCGTTCAGCGACGTTGTTCACGTTTCTGGTGATTTTAGGCGTAGCGCTTTCGTCCGCCGTTCACGCATTTCCACCACCGCCTACGCCGGGTGACGCTATCCTGCTGATCTACACGGACGACCCCTTCAACGTGATCATGGCCAACAACGTCAAAACAGCGCTAACCTCTGTCACGAGTCTTTTGCCGCTGGCACAACGCCCCACAATCACTGATCTGGTCATCCCCGCGGGCGATACCGATGGGATCGCCGACAATATTGGGGGGTCACCCGCCGCATATCTGGCGACTTTTTGCCAGATATGGGACATACGCTTCATCCCGGTGAACGGCTCATCTGGCCTGATCGCCGAGGACACCATCACCAATGTTGGCGCAAACAACGACGGCCTACTTTTCACCAATTTTTTGCGCCAAGGCGGCCACATCTATTTACAGGCCGAGAACGAGGGTTTTTATTCGCGCAATGAGGGCTTGGTCCAATTTGTCGCCAATGTCACGGGCGTGCCCATCGGCTATCCGACTGCCGCTGGCAGCTGGTCCGGCACCACGGTCCTCAACACCGCACCGACCTTGTTTAGGACGGCTTTCGCGACGATCACGGCACCACTTGCTTTTAGCACCTGGCCAGGACTCGTGCCGCTTGCCAATAAGGGCAACGGCATTCCTTTGGTTTATGACGCAACCTATGCCATCTCGCTTTTTTATGACGCGGCCCAACTGCTGCCGGGCAATGGGCGCATGATGATCACCTTTGACTCAAACATGCTCAAAGACATGGAAACACAGTGGGACAAGTACATCGTCAATTCGTACACCACGTTGTCCACCTGTTACAACTTTACCTTCGCTAAATCGGTCAGCCCGGCCCTAGTCTGTGCCGGAGACAAGGCCACTTTTAGTCTCTGCTACAACAACATCGGCACCCGGGATATCCCTGCGGTAAGCATTTGGGACACCCTGCCACCCTGCACGACTTATTCGAGCCAGACTTCGCCCGCCCCGGCCAGCACCGCCGGCGGCCTGATACGCTGGGATCTAGGCACGGTCACCATGGGCACCAATACCTGCGTGCAGCTCGTCGTGGATACCACCGCATGCCCCTAAGTCGTCGCCTGATCCAAGCGTTGATGCTGGCCATCCTTTGCGGATGGACGGCAGGGCTTTGGGCGGCGGCGGGTCCCCCACCTTTGGCGCGCGCACGCAACATTTGGACAGAACCCTATTACGTTTGCCCCAATGTGTCCGGCGGGCAAACGCTGACGGTGCACTTTGAAGCTCAACATGATGGCGCGGCATTGGCCGTGGGAGCCATGCTGTCCCAGGACGCCGTGGTCAACTACGCTACGGATTACTCTTTTTTGCATCAAGGCATGTCGGCGGGCACGGGGGCATGTCCAGCGGCCCCGCTAGCTCCCAACATCGGCACCCAAGAATTCGCTTACCTCGATAGTAGCAGCAACGTCACCTACATCCCCTTCACCGCAGTGGTCTGCGTGCCAGCTGGCTTCACGGGGGCGTTCTTCTACATCATTATCGATACCAAGGCTGATTTTTACACCACTTACAACGAAGTCGCTGGCAATGTTTTGGGCACGGACTACACCCAAACCGTGCTGGCGGTCCCGATCTCTTGCACCAAAAAGCGCGTAACCAACCAGGCCAATTTTTGGTACGCCGAGTCGAATCAGGTGACCCTTGATATTGACAATGGCTGTGGCACGACGCCCACCCCGACCCGAACGCCTACCCGAACCATCACGCCAAGCCCCTCGATCACCGCGACAAGAACATGGACACCCACTGCTACCCCAAGCGCGACGCGGTCGGTGACCACCACGCCCACGCCCACGCGCACGATTACTGCGACTGCGACCCCTACTGCGACACAATCGGTGACAACCACGACGAGCCCCACCCGCACGATCACGGCAACGGCCACACCGACAGGCACGCAGTCAGTCACGTTTACTCAATCCGCGACGCGCTCCAGCACTCCCACACTGACGGATAGTCCTACGCAATCTGTAACTTTTACACCGAGCCCCACGCGCACGATCACGGTAACGGTGACCCCGACGATGACGGTCACCTTCACGAACACGGTCACCGCGACCAGCACCGTGACCGCGTCGCCTAGCTCTACGGCCACCATCACGGTGACTCGAACGCTGACGTCGACCGCGACTATCACTGCCAGCCCGACTGCGACCCTGACCGCGACACCCACCTTTACGGACAGCCCGCAATACACGGCGACTGAGACGCGCACCGCGACCCCCACGGCTACACCGACGGCTAGTTGGACCGCTACACCCACCCATACCGCGATCGCGTCCGCCACCAATTCGCCCAGCGCCACCTCTACCCCTACAGCAACCCCTAGCGCGACAGGCACCCGTACCGCGACTAGCACGCAAACGCAAACGCTCACGTTCACGCAGAGCCCAACGATCACCGAAACGCTGGTACCTGTACCCGTACGCTTGGTGGTAAAGCTTTACAACGAAGCGGGCGAATTAGTCCGCTCACTCTTTGAAGGCGCGACTGAATTCGCGCCGACCGAGCTCAATTTGACATCCACCTTACTTTTGTCGGGTGAAACAAAAGTTGGATTGATCATGCCTGGAAAGCTCTCGACGGGAGCAAGCTCTATTTTTTGGGCGGGAGAAAATGATGGCGGCCAGTATGTGAACGGAGGGACTTACTACTTTAAGGCAGAGTTCACCGACCAGTTTGGCAAGGTGACTGCACTTGTCCAAGCTGTGCAGGTGATGGCGGTGCAAGGCGAACAAAGTTTGGCGGTATATAATAGTGCTGGTGAGCTAGTTTTTGAAAAAACGTTGATTGGACTTGTAGCGCAACCAACGGGTTTCCGCTTACAAGAGAACGTGATCGCCGTCGAAACTGATCCAACGACAGGAGCCGCGATCGGCGGCTTGAAAGTTTGGGTCCGGGATGGAACGACGGGAGCTGAAGTGCCTTTTGTTTGGACCGGAAGAAACAACAGAGGGTTACCAGTGGCATCGGGTAGCTACACGATTAAGTTGACTAGCACGGTAGTCGGACAGCGCAGCGAGATCATGGTCAAGCAGGTGGTGGTCATTGATTCGGGTGATGGACGGCATAGCGCCGATACGGCCGTGATTGGCCCCAATCCATGGATGGGCAAGACTCCCTTGATCTTGACGTATTCGCCCTATCCGGGCGCCTGGGCTAATGCTAAGTTCTTTAATCAGGCGGGTGAGCTGGTGGGATCATGGACTGACTACAGCGGGGCAGGGCGTATGAGCGTGGTGACGGGCAACTGGGCATCAGGAATCTATTTGGTTCAATTGGACATTAACCTTAACCAAGGCACGCTTTCGCGCAAGACGCTCAAGCTGGCCATCGTTCGCTAAGATGCCTGCCCGACGGCTGCTTATTTGGTCACCTCGGCCAGAACGTGATACCGCTTGGAAAACCTATCAAGACGCCTTTGGTAGCCTCGCCAGCAACAACCCAATCGAAACCAAGATCTATCGGCATCGAGATGAATTTTTTCGAGCGCTCAAAAGCCAACAGGTCGACCCTGCGTTCTTAGGGGTAGCTGTCTGTATGGATGACCTAGCCGAAGAAGGGAACAAGGACGACGCGCAAGAGTTGGACAGCTATCATGTCCAAGGCTTTGCGGTCCTGCTCTTGGTCGCCCACGAGCTCGATCAGCCAGCCGAAACTTGGGGAGCAGCCGAACGGGGGGTGCGCCTGATGTTGCGTGTTGCAGGAGAGCGCTGGCGCTAGCCCAAAACGTTGTTAATGTTTAACATTAACAAATATTTAATATGCTTATATAACAGCTTATTTTAGTCTAGACATAATCCAAAGGATTAACATTGAACGAGATTCTTTTAAGCAAGCTACTCGGCCTTTTTGCCTTGATGGCGGTCGGCTACGGGTTGCGTCAGGCAAAGCTGATAAATAGTGATGCCACAAGCGGTTTAGGGCGCCTTGTTGTCGATGTATGTATGCCGTGCCTTTTTTTCATTGCTAGTCTTGAGTTTTCATGGGCTGGACCGAGTGATGGCCTGGTCGCGGTGGGTGGATTTGGAATGAGCGTGCTTGGTTTGCTGATTGGCTATTTAATAGCAAGGGTTTTTGGATTTAGCGGCCTGCAACTTGGAACTTTTTTATTTCTCTGTAGCGTTGGGAATAGTTCTTTCTTACCAATACCTTTAAGTGATGCGTTGCTGGGCCAGAGTGGTGTTCGATCAACTATCTTATATATATTAAGTAATAATATTTATATATTTTCCATTGGTATCGCTCTTTTTTCAATGGGCGGAATCCACAAAAATTATTATAAAACAATGCTTTTTAGGGTTATCGCGCACCCTCAGTCAGTCGCGTTTTGGCTTGGTTTGAGTCTGCATTTCATTGGGTTTCGACCCCCCGCGGCCGTTTTGGAGCCGATTTCGGCTTTAGGGAAGACCACTTTACCGCTTGCGATGGTCTGCACAGGATGCATTCTAGCGGGCGCAGGAGGCCTCAGGACGGCCTCTTGGGGGCTGATTGGGGTGATGGGGGGGGTCAAATTGGTGCTACTGCCTCTAATCGTATATTTAGCCTTTAAAGACAACAGTTTTTCAGATTCTAGCCACGGGGTACTCTTGCTTCAAGCCGCCATGCCGTGCCTGGCTTCAGCGGGGGTCTATGCCCAGCGTTTTGGGGGCGACGCCAAGCTCGCCGCGCAAGGAAGCCTGTTTACCCATGTTTTGGCTATTTTTACCCTTATTTTTTGGCTTTCATTCATTCGTTGATAGAGCAATTAAAAAGCCCTAAAACAGCGTATATTGCGTAGGCGCCATTCTGAGCCATTTTTTTTGTGGATAAGGGTCAGTATACCTGAGGATAACATGTTAATAAGTGCCTTTTTAGTGTCGAATTATGTTGAATGTTATTCTTTAATTATGTTATATTTATGCCCCAAAAAATTGATTTTGCGTAAATTGGCTTATTCATTGAGTTTTGTTTCTTTCGATACTCTTTCGGTATCGAAGACGTGGCGGCATTTGAATAGTCGATCTCGCGGGATAGAAATCTACCCCCAAACAGCTCTCTATTACTGGGAAGTTTGACAGGCGAACCGTTTCGATCTGAGGTAATATTGCCTCCAAGCCTTGAAACAAGGTTTTGTTAAGTTTTGTGCTAATTTTGTGGAGCTCTGATGCGGTTGCTTTGTAATAAATATCGGCTGGCCTTTTTGTTGGCGTTGTTAGCGCTCTGGCTGAGCCCGAACACTGCCACCGCGGCAACCAATAAGCTGAACCTGCAAATCATGAACTCCTTTGCTGGGCCGCTCAGCAGCTGCGATCCTTCATCCTCGCAGTTGCGCTTCAAATTCCGCATCACCAACTATGACTCGGTCGGGGTGGATCTCAACACCCTGCAGGTCACCGCTTGGACCAACGATGCCTCGGTCCAGTTTGCTAATTATGATTGGACGTACATCAATGTGACCGCCTCGCAATTCGCCAATCACACTGAGACCACGGTCGCCTCATGCGGGACCTCGCCCCGTATAGCGAGCAGGAAGCTGGTGCAGACCTGGGGGACTTCAGCCATCATCCCGGCTGGCGGTTATGCGCAGGGTGAGATCTGGTACTGGCGGAGCGGATCAACCCCCTTTGACGTGGGCTGCGACGACTATAGCAAGACCAATTGGACGGACACGGCCTGGCATGACGATCCTTATTTCACCCTCAGTCAGAGCGGGACCCTGGTCTGCGAATACACCAGCTCAGTCAGCACCGACCCCAACAGCGGTGTCGATCCGTGCACAGGGCTCAATAATTGCGCGGTCCCGACAGCGACCCCCTCGCCCACCCGTACGCCAAGTCCCACCCCAACGCCTCAGATGTCATTGGTCAAAAGTTCGCCGAGCAGCGTCGTGACCTTGGGCGATACACTCACCTTTTGTATCCATTGGATCAACGATAGCAACGGAACCATGACCCGGGTGATCCGGGATGTCGTGCCGCCGTCGATGACCTACTTGGGATCGGATACGGGCGGCATTTTTGGTGGTGGTCGGGTCACTTGGAGCATTCCTGGCGCGATCAGCGGAAGCAATGGTAATGTCTGTTTTTGGGGACGGGTGACGGGTGTCCCCTAAGCTTGGCGGATTGCGATGCCAAACGCCCCAGGCTCGGACTTTGACGTTGAGCTTGATACTGCTGTGCGCCTTGGGTCTGCCTGTCACAGCGGCCGCGTATAGCATCCTGATTTATAGCAGCAATTTTGGTCCGCCAGGCACCGATGTTGGAACAGACGCAGGGAATAACATGGCTGCCATGATGACTGCTGCGGGGCACACGGTCACCCATGTCTATGTGGGTACAAATAGTTTGGATTACCAGTGCCCGACCGAGAACTGGTTCGCCTACGACCAAGTTTGGGACTTTCGCTTTTTAAACGACAACACGCGGGGTTGTCCGCCCAGCCCGGTGGGGCCCTATTTTGATGAGTTTGGAACCTGTTGGCAGGATAAAGCGAAGCCGTACCTTGAGTGCAACGGCAATCTATTTTTGATCGGTGAGAACGCGGGTTATACCACACGCAATAACGCGCTGCAAACTTGGCTAAAGGCGATTGGTGCCCTCAACGCTGGCTTTACAGTGTGCAGTCCCGCCTCCACCGGCAATTCGTCCACGGGTGGCGCGGCGACGTATAGCCCTCATAGCGTTCCCGGGACATCGTTCACCAACTATTTTACCGAGTATACCGGTGGAGTGCCTCCCGCCCAATTGAACGGCACCAGCTTTTTGACCGTGGCTGCGGGTCAATTCAACGAGGCAACCGCACGAGCGATCCTTACCGGATGGTCAGGAAGCGCTCAGTTGCCTGGTTTGAGCGGAAGCACGGTTGGACAGATCTTTACCGCATGGGACATTTCGGGTTGGTTTGGTTACAACTACGTGGGTGCGGCTAAGACCAACAATGACGACTTATTCAACGGCATCATCAATTGGTTGGGTCCCTATGTCCCTTGCGGAACGCCGACCCCCACAGCGACCCCGAGCTCGACCCCGACCTTGCCACCGTCGCCGACCAACAGCCCGAGCCCGACGCCTTACGTGCCATCCTGCCTGACCGGATATATTGGTAATATCGCCACCGATGACTATGGAGCGTCCAACGAGGTCTGTGTGCAAGTGGTCACGGTCACGCCCACCCCCGTCAATGGGACACCCAGCGCGACCCGAACGATGACCCCAACCAACACCCCCACAGCCACGCGAACCGTAACTAGTACTATGACCCCGACGGCGACGCCCACCATCACCCCCAGCGCGACCCCCAGCGCCACGCCAACGGCAAGCCCCACGCCAACGCGCACCATCACCCCTACCGCCACGCCCACCGCGACGCAGTCGGTGACGTATAGCCCGACGCCAACGCGGACGATTACGCTGACCGTGACACCGAGCGCGACAGAAACGGTGACTTTGAGCGCTTCGCCAACCCGGACCATCACCGCCACGGCAACACCCACCGCCACGCAATCGGTCACGTATAGCCCTTCGCCAACGCGGACGATTACGCTGACCGTGACACCGAGCGCGACAGAAACGGCGACTTTAAGCTTTTCACCAACACGAACCATCACCGTCACGGCCACGCCCACTGCGACGCAGTCGGTGACGTATAGCCCATCGGCAACACGCACTATCACGGCGACAGCCACACCCAGCGCAACTCAGTCTGTGACATTTTCGTCTACCGCAACGAGCACGGTCACTTATTCAGCCACCGAAACCTTCACAGTTTCGCCCATCGCCTCGCCCACGGTCTCGCCAACGATAACCCGCACGGGCACACCCACCGTGACCCCGAGCGCAACGCCAAGCGATAGCCCGAGCCCGACCTTTAGTCCTAGCGCAAGCCCAAGTCGTACCGCGAGTCCCACGGTCAGCGCCACGCAAACGGGGACCGCGACTGCCACACCAAGCGTCAGCTTTAGTCCTAGCCCTACTGCATCGGATACCAGGACGGTGACAGCGACGTCCACGCTATCGGCGACCCGTACCCAGACGTTAACGGTCACGCCGACATCGAGCGACACGCCTGCAAATACGGCGACATCGACTAGGACCGCCAGCCCCACGCTGACCGCCAGCGCGACTGCGACCGCCAGCCCCAGCGGGACCCCCACGTTTAGCGCGACGCCAACGTTTAGCGCGACGCCAACGTCGACGCTGACCGCCAGTCCGAGCTACAGCGCCACCGTCACCGCTAGCTTTACCGCAACGCCCACATTTACGGTAAGCCCGACCGAGACGCAGACGTTCACTTTCACGCAAACCCCAGTTCCGATGCCCGTGGCCTTTATCGTTACTCTTTACAACGAGGCGGGCGAGCAAGTGCGGGTCTTGTTTAAAGGGCAGATCGAGTACATTCCCGCGGACTTAAATTTGAGCGGCAATGCCTTGGTCAGTGGCGAGCAGCCCGTGGGCCTTGATATGCAAGGCGCGCGCAGTCTCGGTGAGGGAAGCTTGATCTGGGATGGGGCCAACGACGGGGCTCAAATGGTCAACAGCGGTATCTATTACTTTAAAGTGGAATACACAGATTCGTTTGGCACCGTGACAACCCAGATCAAGCCCGTCCAGGTGCTCAACCCGCAAGCCGAGCGCTCCTTAGAGGTATTTAATAGCGCAGGCGAGCTGGTCTATCGCAAGAACC
>JANLXT010000129.1:0-6020 GCA_031365225.1 candidate division FCPU426 bacterium | reverse complement strand
CCACGCCGTCCACATCGGGCATGCGCATGTCGGTCAGCACCAGATCAAACGCGTCTTTTTTTAAGGCCATCAGCGCTTCGGTGCCGCTGCCCACCGCCTTGGCCTGATGCCCCTGCGTTTGAAGCGCGTCCAATAGCATTTTTCGCATGCTGGCCTTATCGTCCACGATCAATATCTTAGGCATCGGCGCCCTCCCCACGGCTCGGTCGCACTGGCACATAAACCGTGAAAACGCTGCCCTTACCAAATTGGCTGCTTACTTCGATGCGCCCTCCCAAACCTTCCACCAATTTATGGGCGATCGAAAGCCCCAGTCCCGTCCCCATCGGCTTGCTCGTAAAGAATGGCAAAAACAACTTCGCCAGATCCCCTTCGGGGATCCCGCGCCCAAGATCGGCGACCCACAAGCGCAAGTGGCCTTTTTGCGAGTCAAGCCCCGCGCGGATCGGCCCGCCCTGCGGACTTGCCTCACGCGCGTTGTTAAGCAGGTTGACCAGCACCTGACGCAGTTGCCCAGGATCCACGGTCGCGCGCAAATGCCGCTCCCCTTCGCGCTTCAGTTTCCATCGGGCGCGGGCCCCTCGCGGAAACGCGACCTTGAGCGCGTCATCCAAGACCAGCCCTACATCGCAAAATGTCAGCAGCGCAGGACGCGCGCGCGAATATTCTAAAAAATCCCCCAAAAATTGATTGGCGACCTTGACCTCTGCCTGAATGTCCTTGGCATAGGCGCGCGCTGGATCCTTGGGCTTGAGCTTGTTTTGCAAGAGCGCCGCGAAGCCCTCGATCGCTTGCAAGGGATTGCGTATCTCGTGCACCACGCCCGCGGCCAACTCGCCAAGTGCGGCCAAGCGCTCGCGTTGACGCGCCCACACACCCAGATCCTGAGCCATTTCATTGAAAGTCTCCGCCAATTGACCCAGCTCATCGGCGCGCGTCAATTCGACCCGAGCGTTAAAATCTCCACGGGCGACACGCCGCGACGCTTCGATCAGTCCGCGGATCGGACGCACCAGCGGACGCGACATCCACACGCCCAAAAGGAGCGCGCCCACCAGGCTCACGGCACCCAAGCCCAAAAGCGACCAGCCAAAATCACGGATGCTTTCTAAGAAATCAGCGCTCGCTTCGGCCCGCACGACGGCCCGGCGTCCGCGTGGACCCGGCAATGGCTCAAAGGCACTCTTGTAATAGCCGCCATCCCGACCAACAAACAACGGGGTGACAGAACCGTGTCCCAGCAATGCCTGCTCCCACTCGGCGGGATCCAAGCGTGTGTAAGGATAGCGCTCGCCTGGCGTCTCTAGCCCAGCGCTGTCAACCAGCACGCGCCCCTGATTGTCTAAGACCAACAAGGCCCGCAAACCGCCCAAGCGCGCTAGCTCAGCGGCCCGGGCTTGCACAAGCTGCGCCGCTTTGCCCCCGGGCACAAGCGCTCCCGCTTCGGCTTGCCCCAATTCACGCGCGCTTAGACTTGCCACACTCTGCAAACGCCGTCCCAGTTCTTTTTCAAGGCTCGCCGCGGCCAGCAACCACGCCAGCGCGCCAAAGATCGTCAAGGCGACCACCAGAAGAAACAACGACACCAGCGCAAGCTGAACACTCAGCTTGCGAAAGCGAAAAACAGCGATGAGGCGACGTCTCAAATTCATAGTTTTGCTTTACCTGCCGGCACGGGTGAATCGTGTTTTAGTAGATCTCGCAACTGCTTAAGCAACTTTGGTCCAAGCCCTGGGATCTCCAAAAGTGCCGCGTCGGTCGCGGCGTGGATCCCCGCGACGCTTCCAAACGCTCCCAGCAGGCGTTTTTTCATCGCGGGACCCACCCCAGGCACGTCTTCCACCGCGCTACGCACCAGCGCCTTCGATCGCAGCTTGCGATGAAAGGTGATGGCAAAACGATGGGCTTCATCGCGCAAACGCTGGATCAAAAGCCGCCCGGGGGCACGCCCGTCCAATTGGACGCTGTCGCTGCGCTGCGGTAGATAAAACTCCTCAAGGCGTTTGGCCAAACCAAAAATTGGCAAGCGCTCCAAACCCAACTCACGCAAGGCCTCGACCGCCGCGCTCAGCTGTCCCTTGCCCCCATCCACCATGATCAGGTCAGGCAATGCTTGATTCTCGTCTAAAAGGCGCCGATAACGCCGGCTCACCACTTCGCGCATGCTGGCAAAATCGTCCACGCCGCTTACCGTCTTGATCTTGTAGGTGCGGTACTCTCGGCGCTCAGGTCTGCCATCGCGCATCACAACCATCGAGGCGACCGTCTGACTGCCTTGGATGTGTGAAATATCAAATCCTTCGATATAGCGTGGCAGGCCTGCCAGACCAAGCACGCTCTCAAGCTGTTCTAGCGCGGCGCTGATATTTTTCGCCGGCGCGATCAAACGGCGCGCGGATGGCTCAGGGTCATCGCGCAGTGTCTCTCGCGCGTTTTCTTCTACCAGCTTGATCAGCGCTAATTTTTCTCCCCGCTGAGGAAACGTCAACTCAACCCTGGATCCGCGTTTCTTGCTAAGCCAATCCCGCAGTGCTTGCGGCTCGTCAATGGCGTGCTGCAAAATGACCTCTTGGGGCACTGCCACCTCGCCTGCGTAGTATTGCAGGGTGAACGCGGCCAGTGCCTCGGCCGCGTCCGCTTGGTGCAGATGGGTCAAGCGAAAGCTCTGCCGCTCGATCAGCTTGCCCCCGCGGATAAAAAATATCTGAATCGTCGCCTTGGCCGCGCCCTCATCCTGCTCGCGTGCCAGCGCGATCACGTCGACATCCTTCGGCTCTGCCAGCACCACCCTTTGACGCTCGCGCACTTGTTCGATTGAATCGAGCGCGTCACGCCAACGGGCCGCTTTCTCATACTGCTGATCCCGCGCGGCCTGATCCATGCGCTGGCGTAGGTCAACGACCAGGTCCGTGTTCTTGCCTTCTAAGAGCATGCGCGCTTGGCGTACATGCTCTTGATAGGCCTCTTGACTCTCACCCCAGGCCACGCAGGGAGCATCGCATTGACCCAGATCGTAGTAGAGACAGGGGCGGGGCAACGCGCGATCGATCTCGATATCACACTGGCGCAGACCCAAATGCCGTTGCGCTAAGCGCAGGGTGTCGCGCATGGCCGCCACACGCACAAAGGGTCCATAGTACTTGGCGCCATCCATGTGCGGCCGCCGCGTGACCAACAACCGAGGGTAGGCCTCATCCACGGTCAATTTTAAATAGGGGTAACGCTTGTCGTCGCGTAGCAAGATATTGTATTTGGGCCGATGCTGCTTGATCAGGTTCTCTTCAAGGATCAAGGCCTCGACTTCGGTTCCCGTGACCAAGGTCTCGAGCCCTCGTATGCGTTGTACCAACGCCACGGTCTTGGGCGACTGGCCACGGCTATCCTGAAAATACTGAAAGACCCGACGGCGAAGATTCACCGCCTTGCCCACATAGATCACTTTGCCAGCGGCGTCACGGTAGATGTAGACCCCCGGCTTCTCGGGTACCCGATCCAGCTCTTGTTGCAAGGCCATCGGCTTTACCGCTTAAAGCGTCGAAACGCCGCCGGGTGCACCGCTCCACCCGCCGCCGGATCCCGCAGGCGTGGCCCCGACCCCCGGCGCGCGACCCGCTCGGGAGCGCCACTCATCTCGCTCAGCTCGCTGGCCATGGGCAACTCACCCGGCCGCAGATCACGCAGGCGCTTCACCTGATCCCGCAACACGACCGCGCGCTCAAAGTCTAGTTTGGCCGCGGCCTCGCGCATTTCTTTTTCTATCTTCACGATCATACGCGGCACCGCATCTGGGTCCAGCATCGTCGGGTCACCGTCGCCAGCGATCGGCACAGGGATCGTGTAATAATCCCGTTCGTAAACGCTGCCCATCACATCTTTGATCGCGGACTTGATGCTGACGGGTGTGATGCCGTGAGCGGTGTTCCATGCCCGCTGTTTATCCCTCCGCCGCCGAGTCTCATCCATGGCGCGCTGCATGCTGGCCGTGACCTTGTCCCCATACAGGATCACGCGCCCTTCAACGTTACGCGCCGCCCGGCCCATGGTCTGTATCAGGGACCGATCCGAACGTAAAAAGCCTTCTTTGTCGGCGTCCAAAATAGCGACCAAGCTGACTTCGGGCAAGTCCAAGCCCTCGCGCAAAAGATTGATGCCGACCAAACAGTCAAACTCTCCCAACCGTAATCGGCGCAAAATCTTGACGCGCTCGAGCGCCTCGATATCGCTATGCAAGTATTCGACCTTGATGCCGTTCTCCGCGAAGTAATGGGTAAGCTCTTCAGCCATACGTTTTGTCAAAGTCGTGACCAGCACGCGCTCGTTCTTTTCGGCGCGTAGGCGCACTTCACCCATCAGGTCATCGACCTGCCCTTGGCTGGGGCGCAGCTCTACCTCGGGATCGATCAAGCCGGTCGGCCGGATCAACTGCTCGGCCACGGCGCCATCCGCCTTTTTTAGCTCCAGGTCACCGGGCGTTGCCGAGACATAGACCGCGCGCCCGATGCGCGCTTCAAACTCCTCAAAATAGAGCGGGCGATTGTCCAAGGCCGAGGGTAAGCGAAAACCATGCTCTACCAGATTCAGCTTGCGCGAGCGATCGCCCTCATACATGCCACGTATCTGCGAGAGAGAGACGTGCGACTCGTCGATCAGCACCAACGCGTCTTTAGGCAGATAGTCCAGCAAAGTCTTGGGCGGCGTGCCAGGTTCGCGGCCATCCATATGCCGACTGTAATTTTCGATGCCCTGGCAACTACCTGTTTCCCGCAAAAGCTCTAGATCATAACGGGTACGCTGATCCAGCCGCTGCGCTTCTAGCAATTTCCCTTCTTGGCGAAACTCTGCCAAACGTTCTTTCAATTCGGCCTGAATGGCGTTGGCCGAGCGCTCGATCTCACCACGCGGCATCACAAAGATCTTAGCTGGATAAAGCGCGTAGCGCTCGTGCTGGCGCAGGGACGTCAGCGTCAAGGCATCCAGCTCTTGAATGGACTCGATCTCGTCGCCAAAAAAATCCAAGGCGATCACCGTTTCTCCATAGGCCGGAAAAACCTCGACCCGATCACCGCGCACCCTAAAATGGCCGCGCGTAAAATCAATCGGCGCGCGCGTGTATTGCATCTCGATCAGCTTTCCTAAGAGTGCGTCGCGGGTAAGCGTCTGCCCCTTCTCAAAGACTAAGTACATGCCCCGGTACACATCCGGGTCACCCAAGCCGTAGATGCAACTGACCGAGCTCACCACAATCGTATCCTCACGCTCTAAAAGAGCGTGTGTCGCCGAAAGGCGTAGCCGGTCTAGCTCGTCATTGATGCTGGCGTCTTTTTCGATGTAGGTGTCGGTCGAGGCCACGTAGGCCTCCGGTTGGTAATAATCATAATAAGAAACAAAATACTCGACCCTATTTTCTGGAAAATAAGCTTTGAACTCGCCGTACAGCTGGGCGGCAAGCGTCTTGTTGTGGCTGATGATCAAGGTGGTCCGGCCCAAACGTTGTATCAAATTAGCCATCGTAAATGTCTTGCCCGAACCCGTCACACCTAACAAGACCTGATGCCGCTTTCCAGATTCTACGCCTTTAACTAGCTTCTCAATCGCAGCGGGTTGGTCCCCGTCCGGCTTGTAGTCACTATGCAGGATAAAATCTGGCATCGCTGTTCGCCTACAGCCCTTTCTTCACGTAGATCTCTTTCAAAATTTCCTTGACCGTGCTATTGGTTGGGTCTTTTTGGATGATGGTCTGACAGATCCGCATCGCGTCCAAGAGCAGATCTTGCTTAAGGTAGCGCCGCGCGGTCTCGAGCATCCCACCCACATCCTGCTCAAGGTGCTTGGTCGCGGCGGCGTGCAACACATCGCTGATCTTTCGGCTGGCCTTCGCGCTCGCCGCTTTGTCGGGGCCTTCGCTCACAGCGATCCGCACGCCGCGTTTTTCTAGCGCCCGCTCAAGCAAGGCCTTCTTGCGGATTTCTTCATCGTGTTTTAAATGCTGGATCGCTTCCCGCTCGCGGCGTACCGCGTCC
>JANLXT010000112.1:0-42264 GCA_031365225.1 candidate division FCPU426 bacterium | reverse complement strand
CCACGCTCACGCCTGACCCTAGGTGGCCCGGGCAGATTATTTCATGATCCACTTTTAGTTTTTTTCTTCACCCTGTATTCGACGAGAGGAAGCCCTTTAAAAGCCGAGTCCTGTGTCCATAATGGCGCCTGATGGATAAGGGCGCTCGCGTACACAATACTATCTGCCAAAGCTAATTTGTACTGATGTCCCAACTTGGCCGCTAGTATGCCAAGGTCCTGATCATGGGGGACAACCTTAGACCGTCGCATACGCGCCACAGCGAGGCGAGCATCTGATTCACTGCGCCATGCGAGGTAGTGACGATAAACTTCTTGAATGCAGATCGTTGGAACAAGCAAGGAGTCCGTCTTTTCGAGGACAGCGGCATAATCAGACGCATTGGACCCGTTCCCAAAATATTCAAGCCACGCACAAGTGTCCGCCAGATTCAAAACCGATCCTTTTTGTCCCGATAACCGGTCATGGGCGTCCCTGTGAACATGCCACGCATCTCTTTCATTCCCTTCACCGGCACAATCACAACTTGCTCCCCTACCGCCATCACCTCCACCTCTTGCCCGGGGTGTATGTGGGCATTTTTGCGGACTTCTTGCGGGATCACGACTTGATACTTTGAAGAAACTTTGACGGACACGACTGCCTCCTCGATTAGGATATCGTTCAACGATACATCAATCGATATAAAATGCAACAATTTTGTCCGAATCCAAACACTAGAAAAACACCCACAAATCTCACGATCCCCATTTGACGGAAAGCCTGCCCTGAGGTGCCTGGCGCATGGGTGGGGTGGAGAGCCCAGGCCTCGAAGGGTCAGGCGCGAGGCCCAGTCCTAATGCCCATAAGAATTTCTTAATGCAAGTCCTAGAGCCACACCCCCTACTACGGCGACCACCAAACCCCAGAACATAAAACGCCCTTGAAACCTTCCCTGCGCCGCGATCATCCGTCGAGTGTCGATGGTGGTGCGTGTAAAACAATCTGTGTAGGCGCCCCTTTGCTCAAGCGGGATCTGATCTAGGCGCTCTTGGGGGGGAGCGCTATCCACACTGACATCAATCGGGCTTTTCCAAGTGAAGGCGCGCCACATCGATCGAAATCCAAGACTCTCATAACTTAAAATGTCACGTCCAATAGCCCGTACGCCCTTCTCACAGCCTTCTTTAGCGGCGCCGTCATAGGACGCAAGCATTGCCCTAGTGTTGTAACCCGGAAGCATTGAACAACTATTAAGAAGGGCGACAAGAGTTACCAAGATAACCGTTTTATTCAATCGCTACCTCGCGGGTAATTCGATCAGCCTACTTTTTATTGGATGCTTGCGGCGCGCACTTATCACAGGCCGCTTCTGACTTGCCCTGAAAATTACGAACAAAACGACGAACTAAATAGATCGTCGCAGCCGTAAGAATCGCGAGGGCGGCTAAATCAGAGAGGGTCATGTCAAGCTCCCCCTAAGGCGATGGCAATGCGATAGGTAAGGGCGGCGCCGAGCCAGGCGAGGGTGGTCATGTAGGTGAAGGTAAAGACGGCCCAGCCCCAGTGACCGCTTTCGCGGGCGATCACGGCCAGGGTGCTGACGCATTGAGCGCAAAGGGCGAAGAAAACCATGATCGAGAGGCCCACCGCCAGATTAAAGAGGGGTTGGCCATCTTCGCGTTTGGCGTGTTGCAACGTCACGCGCAGGCCTTGGCTATCACTTTCGGCGTCGACATTAAAGATAGTGCCTAAAGTAGCTACGACCACCTCGCGCGCCGGAAAGCTGGCGAGCGCGGCCATGCTGATACGCCAATCCCAACCCAAGGGAGCGAAAAACGGCTCGACGCCTCGACCCATGCGACCCAGCAAGCTCTGGCGTAGCTCGGCCCCGCGTTGTTCTTGCGTCAACGCCTTGTCTGCAACCTGTCGAGCGCTCACGTCGCTGATCGACACCAGTGCCGCGCGGCGCGCGTCAAAGGCTTGATTCAATTCAACGCTGGGCCGGGGGAAATAGGTCAGCGCCCAGACCAGCACTGCCACGCTTAAGATGATGCTACCCGCTTGCACCACAAACGCTTTGCACTGGGACCAGACCCGGTGGCCGACGCTGCGCAAGTCTGGCCATTTGTAGCTGGGCAATTCGATCAAGAACATCGGGGCCACCCCACTGATCAATCGCCGCCGCAAAAGCAACGCAACAGGGATCGCCACCAATGCGCCCAACAAATACATGCCCAACAACGTCAAGCCCTGCAGGCTAAAAATACCCAGCACCCGCCGGGCCGGAACAAACGCCGCGATCATCAAGGTGTAGACAGGCAGGCGCGCGCTGCAAGACATGAGCGGAGCCACCAGCATCGTGATCAAACGCTCGCGACGCTGTTCAATCGTACGGGTGGCCATGATCCCCGGCACCGCGCACGCAAAAGAAGACAAGAGCGGGATGAAACTACGGCCCGAGAGGCCCAAGGGTGAGAGCAGGCGGTCCATCAAAAAGGCGGTGCGTGCCATGTAACCGCAGTCTTCAAGAATCGCGATGAACAAGAACAAAATAGCGATCTGTGGCAAAAAGACTAAAACTCCCGCAGCGCCTGCAAACACGCCATCGGCCAAGAGGTCTTTTAAAGTGCTCGCCGGGAAACCGGCCAATAGCGTCGAACCCAATTGATTCACGGCCTTTTCCGCCAATTCCATCACGGGCTGCGCCCAGGTAAAGAGGCTCTGAAAGGCAGTCGCCATCAGCGCAAAGAAGATCAGCGTACCCCAAACTTTGTGCGTCAACACCGTGTCCAAGCGATCGCTGGGCGTACGCAATGGCGATGCGGGCCGACGAAGCGCATTGACCAGCATGCGACGCGACCAAGCATAGCGCCCGCGGATCACGTCCACACTGCGTTCTTGGTCGCCCGGGCTCGACAATCCCGGGGCGGGGGGTGCCAGACCCGCTTGCATGGCTTTGCTCACGGCAATCGCGAGCGCATCGAGTCCACGCCGCTTGTCCGCGCGCACCTCGACCACTTCCACACCCAAGGCGCGGCTCAATTCGCCAGCGTCCACTTCTAAACCTTTGGCCGCGGCCACATCAACCATGTTCAACGCGACCACCGTCGGGACGCCAAGCTCAAGCACCTGGGACAAAAGATAAAGATTGCGCTCAGGGTTGCTGGCATCGACGATCACTAACAAGGCATCTGGAGCGGGGCGACCCGCTTGTCCTTGCAAAGTGGCCGCGACCACCGCTTCGTCAGGGCTGGTGGCGGCAAGGCTGTAAGTCCCTGGCAGATCGACCAGCTCGACCGTCGCGGTATCCAAGACCCACGAACCCGCGGTCCACTCCACCGTGACACCGGGATAATTTCCGGTGTGATGGCGCAGACCTGTCAGCGCGTTAAAGAGCGTGGTCTTACCCACATTGGGGTTGCCCAACAACGCGATCGAACGCGGGCTCAAGGTTGCACCTCGATCCCACGCGCATCTTCACGTCGCAACGATAAACGAAAATCTCCAACCTGCAGTTCCAGTGGATCTCCCAGTGGCGCGCGACGCAACACCGTCACACGCTCCCCTTCCATCAAGCCCATTTCCATCAAACGCATGGCGCGCGAAGGCTCCAAGCGCAACGCAAGCACCTGGGCAGATCTTCCATCTTCTAGTTGGTCGAGGGTCATAGGGAACCAAGGCCGAATGGCCCCGGAATGGCTAACACGTTGGCAGAACGCTTACCGCGTGCGCAAGCTCTCGTCCCAAACAGAGGCGTTGTTCGCCCACACGTACAATAATTGAAGAACCCGTCGCGATGACTTCAACAGGGGCTCCCGGTACCAAGCCTAGCTCTTGTAGGCGCAAACAAGCGGGTCGGTTGTCCGACTGAACTTCCAGCACCGCAGCTTGAAAGCCGGGGCGCAGGTTATCCAATGTTTCGGTAGCTTGTTTGTTATTCCAGGGGCTCATGGGGACCCAGCGACAGCTAATTGAATCTAATTCTCAAAATCAATTTTGCGCCAAGTCCCCAAAAACGTCAAATGAATTATTACCAATTAGTATTGTATTGGAAATTTGCGTCACCCAGCCCTATTTAGCTAGCATCACCTTGATTTTTGCTGTGACCAGCGGGGCCCAACGGCGATGGACCACTGCCATAGGATGCCAGTCGCAACCCAGCTCGGCATCCTGACCAGGGGTCATCTTAAATAGCTGCGTGTTGTGCCCTTTAGCCCTATCCCGTTTGACCACGGTCTCGATCGCCCCGTCCATGTCCGCATAGTTGCCCCCTTGCAGGCAAAGGATTGGCAAGCCCGGTCGGCCTTCGCGCACGGCATCAATCAGCTTGAGATAGCCGGTGATATAGACTTCGATGTCTGGCTTTGGCTCGGTACTAAAATCATTGCTGCCTAAAAAGATCACGCTGAGTGCCGGCTTGAAGCGAGAGCGATCCCACCGGGTACTCGCGTCGGATAGGATTGAGCGCGGATAGAACGTCGGATAGGGGTCGGCCGAAGTCTTGGTTTTCGCGCCCCAATTGCGCACAACACCGTAACCCGAAAACGCCACGATCTGACTTTGAGCGCCCAAAGCGCGCGTCACGTGTGAAGCATAGCTCTCGTCACTGTTCTCAAAGCTGCGCAGATCTGTGCATGCCTTACCCGGGCCTTCCACGCCATAAGCGTTGGTGAGGCTGTCCCCAATAAACTCCAAACGCAATGCCGGCGCGTCAGGCAACGCCAATAGCTTGGCTCCGGCGTTCAGGCGAAAACCGTTCAGCGTGGACACGCCAAAATTAGGGCCCGTGCGTTTTTGAACACGCAGTCTGTGCGCGCCCTTCTTGGCGCTTATGCGCCAGCCAGCTTCGGCGCCAGGCACGGGCGCAATCCACAGCTTGGCAGCAGGACTGCCTTTGATGGGTTGCGGACCGATCACTGCGACTAGTTTTTGGTCCAAGAAAACATTAAAAAGATTGGTGCCCGCGTCGAGCGCGATGATGGCTTCACTGCCCTCAAAGGCCAGCTCCGCGCCTGTGGCGGTCCAATCCATGCGCAACGCGCCACCTTTTATATCAACCCGCCCCAGCGCTCGTACACGAGGATCTGTCGCTGATACGACCACGCTCGCCGCGGCGCTCAAAGCACTGCTCACCACTGCCCCCAGTCCGAGAAAAATCACCAAAATTCCCTGCCGTGTGCCCAGCCTCAAGTTTGTCATTCCTTGGGACCTCCACCTTTTTCACCACCCTCGCCCCCAGCCTCGCCTGGCTTTAAATAGGGGTCGCTCTCACCGCCATCAAAGCGATGATTGGATACTGGTTCATTGCTACTCGCCACGGGCACCCGCGTGTTGTCATGCGGGTTCTCTTTGGTACAAGCGCTCAAACTGAGCAGGGCCAAACCAAGGATCGCTAAAGCCTTCAAAGTCGCCTCCGGGGGAACAGGTCAAAAGTGGCCTTAAATATAGCACAACAGCAGTTTTAGGCCTAGCAAGGCCTAAACCACAGGGCGGGACATAGGCTCAGCTTTGTCTTTTCTGGATGAACCATTCATGCTTTAATAATAAGTCACTGAGCCATTGGAGGCTAGATTGCCCTCACCACATAAATTTCATATCCCTGTGATGGGAACGGGTTTTACGGTCGACAGCCCCCTACGGGTTGGCCGTTTTGGTATCGACAGCGTTATGTCCCTTGGGGACGACAACCTGCTCGAAGAGTGCCGCCGTTACCATAGCGAACAAAACAAGCTGCCTTTTGAAGCGATTTATGCCGACGCAGAAGACGCGCGGGCGCGTCGCATCAAGGCCTGGCTAGATCTGGTCGACCAATTATTGCGAGCCCAGATCGAAGAAGTTCGCAATTCTCCTTTAGAAGCAGGTAGCCCCTTAGAACGCTATTTTCGTCTTTTGCCACCTGGCGAAGCACGCAGCGCTTGGGAAAAGGCGCGCATCCTTCCGCAAGGCACGGCTCGCGACGCGGCCGTCCATGCATTGCGCCAGTATGTTCACGCTGGCTCCCCCGATGTCAATATCATGACCAAGGTTGATCGTAGCACCGATCGTGCGGGTCGCGCTTTTCCGCCGGGTGGCAGTGATACCCAAGCCGCCCTGCGGGGCTTTGCCGAGAGCAGCATCAGCTCTGGGCTCGTCTTTAGTGCCGGTCTCAATCCCCGTCTCTATGGCATGATGACAACTTTTCCTGGTTTCTTGCCAGGCCAAAACGGTCAAGCTCCCACCAAGCGCGTGATCCTAAAAGTAAGTGACTTACGTAGCGCCGAGATCCAAGGTCGCTTTCTTGCCAAGAAGGGCATCTGGATCAGCGAATTCCGTTTTGAGTCAGGGCTCAACTGCGGTGGTCACGCCTTCGCCGCCGAAGGCCAGCTCTTGCCTTTGGCTTTGGACGAATTTGCCAAGCGCCGTGCCGAACTGAGCGACGACCTCTACGCCTCTTGTCAAAAAGCGTTGGCCAGCCATGGTCACGCAATCTTTCGCGAGCGTCCCGAGCAGAAGCTTAGCGCCCAAGGCGGCGTGGGCACGGTTATCGAGCAGCGCTACATGATCGAGCGCTTTGGTGTCGACAGCGTGGGTTGGGGCACGCCCTTTCTCTTGGTCCCCGAAGCAACTTTGGTAGACGAAGAACATTTAAAGCTCTTAGAAGCCGCCGGCGAAGACGACGTGCACTTGAGCGAGAACTCTCCCTTGGGCATCCCCTTTTGGGCGCTCAAGACCAGCGTCAGCGAAAACGTGCGCAAAGAACGTATCGCCCAAGGCAAGCCCGGCAGTCCCTGCCCTCAGGCTTATCTGCTCTTTAATAATCAATACACCAAGCATCCCGTTTGTGAAGCTTCACGTGGCTTTCAACAGCTGCGCCTGAGAGCGTTAGAGCGCTCGGACCTCTCGCCCACGGCCAAGGCTGCCCTCAGCTCGCGCGCGCTTGAAAAAGCTTGCATCTGCGCCGACCTAGCGGGCGGGGCGGTCAAGCGTTTAGGGCTCAAAGGTTCGCTCACGGCTTCAGTTTGCACAGGCCCCAACATCGCTTACTTTTCTAAGCGAGTCAGCCTAGAAGAAATGCTCGATCACATCTATGGCCGCTTGGACCTGCTTAAAGGCGTCGAACGCCCGCACCAATTCATCAAAGAATTGCGCCTGAACATTGAGTATCTGCGTAAACGTTGGGATGAGCTCAACGCTGGCTGGGGCCGCGATCGCGAAGCGGACTTGCGCGCTTTTGCAGAAAACCTAAACAAAGCCATCGTCTTGCTCGAAGAGCTCTTTCATGAAACGCCCGATATCTTTGGCGCTGCCTTTCAGCGTGGACTTGACGCCCTTCGCAAAGAGCTTGAGTCCCACCCTGCCTTGGCCGCCGTTACGGTTTAGTTTCTTCTTGGCGGCCGCTTGCCTGATAACTCCTTAGCTCTGACACTTACCGGTGGCGGCGCGCGCGCCGCGTACCAAGCGGGTGTTTTGCGCGCCTTGGCCCAGATTTGGCCCGAAAAAACCAGCCCGTTTAAGATTGTCACAGGCATCTCTGCCGGTAGCATCAATGCCAGCATGATCGCCAGCCACAGCGAAAATTTTGAAGAGGGCACGCGCCTGCTCTGGGATCTTTGGCACGGACTGTCCGTGGATCACGTTTTTAAATCGGATAGCCTTTCCTTGCTTGGTCTGGGCAGTTTTTTGCTTCGCGATTTGATCTTAGGCGGCTTCTTTCCACGCCCTGTCTCTAGCCATCTGCTGGACACAGCTCCCCTGCGGGGCATCCTTACCCAAAACGTAGATTTTGAAAAAATACACGCGCATGTGCAAAGCGGGCTTTTGCTCGGCTTTGCAGTGACTGCCACCAATTATCACAATGGGTCCGCGGTCACATTTTTTGACGCTCCCGGATCTGTCCCAAATTGGGGTTTTAATAATCATTTAAGCCTGCGAGAACCTTTGACCGTCGCACACGTGATGGCCTCGTCTTCCTTGCCAGTCTTTTTTCCACCCGTTGAGATCCGCGGCCGCTACTACGGCGACGGTTCGGTGCGCCTGCTCTCGCCCCTCAGCCCAGCGATCCACTTAGGCGCGCAACGTGTTCTGGCCATCGGCATCCGTCACGGCAAGGGGCCCGAAGAATACGCGCAGCTGGATAAAAAAGCGCATCTTGATATTTCTTTTGCGGATATCGCTGGCGTTTTTATGAACGGGGTCTTTTTGGACAGCCTTGAATCTGATTTGCAACGCGCGCGCAAGATCAATGACACGATCCTGCGCATGACCGGCGACAACACGCCTCGCGAGGGCGTCATGCGTGTGATTCCCATCGAGGCGATCATGCCCTCACGGGATCTGGGCACCCTTGCTACCGGCAACATCCAACGTTTTCCGTTCATGCTGCGGCACCTTTTACAAGGCATTGGTGCCCGCCGCAAGCGTGGTCAAGAGGTGCTGTCCTACCTGGCTTTTGAGTCGAGCTACTGTGGCAAATTGTTGCGCCTGGGCTACAAAGACGCCATGCACCGCAAAGAAGAGCTGTTGGCGTTTATGCAGGGCCATCCGGCGTAACCGGACAAGGCTGACCCCCGTCCTAAAAAAAGAACCGAAGACCTTTGGTCTTCGGTTCTTTTTTTATTCTTGTGCCTCTAAGCGTTCTTGTCCCGCGCGCCCAAACGCCGGAACAAACCTTCAAACCAGAGCCTAAAGTCATCGATGTATTCAAATGCCGCGGGCACCACCACAAGCGTCAGCAAGGTCGAGCTGATAAGCCCCCCGGCGATGCCCACACCCATCGAACTGCGGAAGCGACCGGCCTCATTGAGGGCCAGCGCCAGAGGCAGGGTCCCAAAAAAGAGGGCCAACGATGTCATCAAGATCGGTCGCAAACGCGCCAGCCCCGCGGCGCGGATCGCTTGATGCCGATCCATGCCCGCCCGCAGATTTTCCATCGCCAGATCGACCAGCAAGATCGAATTCTTAGCCACCAACCCTAAGAGCAAGACCAAACCGATCATCGAAAATAGATTGATGCTGGCGTCTAAGCGGGTGACATGAAACAGGTGCAACCGATTGAGAAAACCAAAAAAACCGCGGTCGCTTAAAAAGCCCACCAACGCCAAGGCATAAAAGGCACCCGCGATGCCCAAGGGCAACGCCAGCATGATGGTGAAGGGTGTGATAAAGCTCTCGTAGAGCGAAGCCAGCACCAAGTACATGATCACGATCGCTAACATGATCGCGATCAACATATTCTTGGCCAGATCCTCGAAGTCTTCGGCCTGCCCCACAAAATCATAGGTCACGCCGGCAGGCATGGGGTTGGCCAGAATGATCTTCTTGGCCCCTTCGAGCACATCGCCCAAACCTCCGCCCTGCCCCAGATTAGCGACGATGACGATCGACCGTGAGCGATCGCGGCGGGTGATGGCGCTGGGGCCACTGGCTTGCTTGGCGGTCGATACCGAAGCCAAGCGCACCAGATTAAAGTTAAGATTGGGCACCCAGGTAGCGTTGTACCCCTTTTCAAGATCGCGCTGTTCTTCTTTTAGGCGCACACGAATATCGTACTCACGCCCCCCGTCGCGGAATTTTCCCGCCACGGCGCCGTCTGTCAGCACGCGCAGTTCTTGACCCGCGGTGACAGTGCTCACCCCCAAGCGACCAGCGCGCGCGGGGTCTAATTTAACCTGAAACTCTGGCTTGCCCTCGCGATAGCTGCTATCAAGATCGACCAACCCTTTGACATTTTTCTTTAGCTCGGCCTTTAATTTGTCGGCGTACACCGAGAGCACCTTCAGGTCGTCACCTTTGAGCACTAGAGTAAATGGCTTTTCGTTGTTACCACCCACGTCAATGTCGCCCACCGAGGGCTTGGCAAAGGCAAAATCTTTCATCAGTTCGGCGCGCACGATGGTCTTTAAATCCTGACTGGTGACACTGCGCTTGCTGCCCAGCACCAGATTCACAAACATGCTGGCCTTGTTGCCCTCCACCGTGACCGAGGTCGCGTCGACTTCTTTATGCGCGCGCACTTTCACGTCCACCAACTTGGCCACTTCGGCAGTACGGTCCAAGCTCGTGCCTTCCGGCAGTTCCACCCAAACTCCAAACTCGGTGCTATCCGAAGCGGGAATGAAGGTCTTTGAGACAAAGCCGGCCGCGACAAAACTACCCGCAAAAATCAGCACCGCGATAACCAGCGTGGTGAATCGCCGTGCCAGCACCCAATCCAAGATACGTCCGTAAGTAGCTTGCAACCAATCTTGGACCCGCTCGAAGGGCGCCACCATCTGGGGGACAAAGCCCCCTAGAGCGCCACCAAGCATCGCGCCTTTCAAGAAAGCCAGACCCGCGCCGTGACCGACGACACCGCCCACGATGGATGTGGCAATGGCGCCCACGAGCGCGGCAGGCCAGCTGTAACCCGTCGCGCCTTTTTCGTGCTCGGCCTTGCCCGCAAAATAGGCCGACAGCATGGGGGCAATGGTCAGCGCGTCAAAGAGTGAGATGATCATGGCGAAGCACATGGTCAGACCAAATTGGCCTAAAAATTTTCCCACCGTACCACCCAAAAAGCCCACGGGTAAAAAGACCGCGATGACCACCGCGCTGGTGGCGATCACAGCAAGGTTAACCTCGCGCGTCCCTAGCAACGCCGCCCGCCAAGCATTTTCACCACGCTCAATATGCTTAAAGATGTTCTCGCGTACCACAATGGCGTCATCGATCAAGAGACCCACCGACAAACTCATGGCCAGCAGCGTCATCAAGTTGATGGTGAAGCCCGCCAGGCTCATCAAGATGAACGCGCCTAGTAAACTGTTGGGCAACGCCAAGCCGGTGATAAAAGTGCTGCGAAAGTTTCCCAAGAAAAAATAGACGACGATGATGACCAACAAGATCCCAATGGCGATGGTCTCTTTCACGTCATCAACATTCTGGCGTATCCACAGCGCTCCATCGCGTAAAGCCTGAAGCTTGGGCTTGCCTGGTCGATCTTTGATCTGCTCATTGAGCTTAGCCACCTGCTTTAAGACGCCATCGACCACCTGCACCGTGTTCATGCCAGTTTGTTTATAGACCTTAAAGAGAATGGCGGGCCGGCCATTGACAAAGGCCATGGTTTTGGCGTCCTCTTCCCCATCAACCACTTTACCGATGTCTTTCACGCGCACGGGCCTGTCGTAAAAGCTGACCACCGCGTTCTCGATCTGGCTCAGCTCACGGTACTCACCGATCGTGCGAAAGCTAAGGTCCTGCGCCTTGCGCGTCACCTTGCCCACGGGCACGTTGCTGCTGTTTTCGGCGATACGGCCCGTGACCAGACCCGCCGAGAGCGCCTTTTCTTTGAGCACACCACGATCAAGCAAGACTTGTATCTCGCGACGGCGGCCTCCGATCAGATCCACCTTGCCAACACCTGGCACCTGCTCAAAACGGTTCTTGATCTCTTCTTTGGCTAGATCAAACGCCTGGGCCGCGGGCAGATCCACCTCGAGCCCGATCTCAACCACCGGCTGATCTGCCAGCGAGATGCGCAAAATATTGGGTTCGTCAATTTCTCGCGGAAGCTTGCCACGCACGTTTTGCACACGGTTGCGCACCTGCTGTTCGGCGTTCTTCATATCCGTGTCGCTAAAAAACTGACAGGTGACAGCGCCATAGCCATCACTGCTGCTAGAGAACACCCGCTTGATGCCCCCCAACGTGGACAGCTCTTCTTCGAGCGGACGCACGACCAAAGATTCGATCTCAACAGGACCCGCGCCACGGTAGGGCACGATGACCGTGATCACTGGGATCTCGATCTCAGGAAAAAGATCCACACCCAGCTTGTTGTAACTGAGCACGCCGATAAAAAGGGTCGCCAGCACAATGCTGGTGACAAAGATTGGGCGCGTCAGGCTCAAGCGCGCCAAAAATGGCGCTTCGCGCATGGCAGCTTCATCCGCCGCCTTCTCTTTGGCGCTCGCTTCGATCTTGGGCTTGCGCTTCAAAATATTTTTAAGCCTTACCATTGGATCCCCCCACCATTATAAAACTCAGCCTGGGCGACCAGGATCGCCGCCAACACCTTTAAGCGCAAGGTGTTGACCCGCGCCTGGTTGAAATCTTCCTCAAATCGCAAGACTTGAAAGTTGGTCGTACGCCCATCCAAGTAGCGGCGTTTTTCGCGTTCAGCTTTTTCACTTTGCACCGCCTCTAATTCTTGCGCCAACTTAAGATTTTCTTGAACCGAATCCCATTGCGTACGTAGCGACTGCCACTCTTGGGCCTCTTTCAATCGCTTCTGCGCCAAGTCATCCTGGCTGGTCTCAGCGGCCTTTTTCGCGGCCGCCAGCACCTTGGTGTAAAGCGGCAGATCAAGGATGGTCGTCAGCTTGAGCGCCACCATGTACGTCGGATGATCGGGGGGCAGGGTCTCATTGGGGTTGGGCCTATCCCCGCCGGTGCCTGCGACCGAACCGATCAGGTCCAGTTGGGGCATGTAACGCTGCTTTACCTCTTGGACGCTGGCGTCGCGACCCTTGGCCTCGAGAGCCGCGGCGACGCTATCCAGTCTTTCGCCCACGCGCGTGGGCAGCGCCTGCGCGGGAGTCAGGCTAGCAAGCTCTTCGACAACCTGATCGCTCGCGCGCCCGCGTAGCGTGTTAAAGCGCTCGATCGATTTTTTAAGCTCTTCGCGCGTCTGGTTAATGCCCAGCTCGGCCTGCTTGACAGCGGCCAGCACCTGCAACACGTCCACCTTGTCGGCCAAATTATCAGCCAGTTTAGCCTTGGTCCATTCTAAGAGTTTTTGATTTCTAGCCAGCGAGTCTTCTAAAAGCCGCATGATATCGCGTGTCAAAGCCACCTGCACATAGGCCGATTGAGCCTCAAAGAGCGTGGCCGCGGCGCCAAACTGATTCATCGCTCGAGCCGCGCCTAAAGTCGCGTCCACTTTTTGCTGAGCGGTCCAATAGCCTGCCGCCCCAAAATCTTTCAAGAGTGGTTGCACTAAGCTGACCGAGACGCCTTGGGTGTTAAAGTACGTCGGCTCCACGCCACCTGGCGTAGGAAAAAATGGCGCCAGCGTGAGGGCTTGATTTTGAGCTTTATAGCCTAGGCTCAGGCGCGTACCGCTAAAACCCATTTGCTTGCTAACGCCCAGATCCCAACCACTGACAGTTGTGCGCTGCGGTTGAAAACTGATGGCTTGCTCCGCCTGATCATCGTAATAATTGATCTGCCCATTCAGATAGGGCGACAGCATGGCTTGGGGCTCTAGCGCCGCCAGGCGTAACGCCGCGTCCGTTCCCTGCTGAGCTTTAAATCCCCGATTGCCTTCTTTGACCTGCGCCAGATAAGCTTCTAGGCTAAGGCTGCTGCCCTCGGCGCGCGTCAGTGCCGAACTGAGTAAGAGTGCCACTACTAGATATTTTTTTTGCATGATGCGCCTTTTAGTTTGTTGATAAAACTGTGACAACGATTCTACGTCTTGGGCCCTGATTTAGATGGGGATAAACTGTTTTTTCGGCGTGCGTGCTGACGTTTTTAAGCGCAAGATTGGACACTTGGAAACAATCTTCCGCCCTTGAGAGCGCAATGCCCGTCTATCAAACCCTAGTCATCGGCGATGGTTTTGCCGGCTGTCTGCTCGCCTGGCGCCTTTGGCGTCAAGGCCGGCAGGTTTGCCTGCTAGGCGCGGGCGAAGCAGGCGCTTGGTCGGTGGCGGCGGGTCTCGCCGCGCCGGTCACGGGGCAGCGCGCTACGTTGCAACCCAACGCGATTGAACAACTTGCCCACGCTGACGCTCTCTACAAAGAGCTTGAGGCTGAGCTTGGCTTAAGCTTTTGGCGCCAGCTAAAACTTTTGCATCTTGAGCGCCCTGGCGTTGGCAGCGAGCGCTGGTTGCGGCGCTGCGACGAAGTGAAGTTTAAAGCTTATTTGCGTGAAGCCACGAAAGCCGAGTTACAAAATATCCGGGGTTTGCGCCATCCGATCACGGGTGTGTGGATCGCGCCCGCTTACCACCTGGACTTGCAAGTTCTGGTGCCCGCGCTGCGTCGACATTTGGACCAAGCGGGTGTGCGGCACCAGACCAAGGCCGCGCTCGAACGTTTAGTTTTGAATGACGCGACCGTTCAGGTCGATGGCTTCACTGCCCGCCGCGCAGTCTTGGCACAAGGCGCGGAGGGCCGCGCTGATCTTTTAAACGCGCCCGTGCGCTTGGCGCCCACCCGTGGCGAGATACTAGAGCTGAACTTGGCCGGGTGGCCCATCGACTTAGCGATTCACGGCGATCCTTTTTTGCTGCCTTTAACGGACGGCACGGTCCTTTGCGGCGCGACCTACGACCGCGTGGACCTGAGCTTGCGGGTCAGCGATCACGGGCGCCAAAGTTTGGCACAAGGCTTAGATGCGCTCGTCGACCTGCCCTACCAAATCGTGGGACACCGTGTGGGCCTGCGTCCAACCACCACGGGCCACCAGGCCTTTGCTCGCCAACATCCCCAACACGCCTCACTCACACTGCTCAATGGGCTCGGATCCAAAGCTGTGCTAGCGGCCCCCGCGTTGACCCAAGCTTTACTCCAAGACCTTAGCCGGCCTTAGCCTGTGTTTTTCATGCCCGCGGCGATCCCATTGATGCACAAAAGCGCGGACTCTTCTAAGAGGGTCTCGGCCTTTAGGTCTTTGGCCTGACGCAAGCGCCGCAGCACCTCGATCTGCAACATGCTCAACGGATCCAGATACGTGTTGCGCCGATCGATAGCATCTCGCAGCTCGGGCTCGTCATCTAAGAGACCCTGCACGCCCGCGATCTTACAGACCCACTCCACGGCCAAGGCGTGCTCCGTAGCGATGCGCCCAAAGATCTCTTGGGCCAGCGCTGCATCACTCACCAAGTGGGTGTAGCGTTTAGCGATCGCCAGGTCTGATTTTTTAAGCGCCATTTGGGCGTTGGCCAAGAGATCCTGAAAAAATGGCCAAGCCTTATGCATGGCCTGCAACGCCTCGAGACCGCCCTTTTGTTCCCCCGCGTTTTTTAGTCCAGTCCCTAAGCCATACCAACCCGCAAAGACCATGCGCGATTGCACCCAGGCAAAGACCCACGGGATCGCCCGCAGATCTTGAATGCGCTCACTGGCGACGCGCGACGAAGGCCGACTACCAATGCGATGCCGCCGTATCTCGCGGATGGGAGTCGCTTCAGTAAAGTATTCGACAAAACGCGGATGCGCGTAGACCAAAGCTTGATAAGCGTCGCAAGAAGTCTTTGCGACCAGGGCCATCCAAGCCTGCCAAGCAGGGTCGGGCGCTTGCCGCTGACCGCCCAAGGCGCCACTAAGCACCGCCGCGGCGGTTAGATCAAGATGCCGCTGGGCCCACTCGGCTCTAAAATACTGATCGCTAACCACCTCGCCCTGCTCTGTCAAACGCAGACCATGATCCAAGGATCCCGCGGGTTGAGCCAAGATCGCGCGATGGGTGGGCCCGCCACCGCGGCCGACACTGCCTCCCCGACCGTGAAAAATACGCAGCTGAACGCCCGCGTCTTGCGCGCCCGCCACCAGCTGACTTTGAGCTTGGTAAAGGTGCCAGCGCGACGCGGCGTAACCCGCCTCTTTGTTGCTATCGCTATAACCCAACATCACCTCTTGGGTTTTAGCGCGCAGACGCAGGTGATCTTGGTACGCGGGGCTCTTGTAGAGCGCGTCCATCAAGGGGGTCGAATCTTTTAGCGCGGCCAAGGTCTCAAAAAGCGGGACCAAGTCCAAGTGGCTTTGCACGCCGGGCTCGTACAATCCCGTCTCGCGCAAGAGCAAGAGCAGCCCTAAGACATCACTGACGCGTTCGCACATGCTGATGACATAGACCTGCAAGCATTCTGGGTCCAGCTCGATCAACGCGCGCTTAGCCATCCGCAGCACACGCAAAAGCTCGACGGTGTCTGCGTCCAAAAGCTCACCCGGCCTGATCAAGGGCCGCGAGGCGGGGATCTCACGCTCTAAAAGAGCCAGGCGCTCCGCTTCGGGCAGTGAACACCAATCTTGGGTCAAGCCCGCGCGCGCCAGAATATCTCTCAAGGCGTTCTCGTGCGCCATCGCGTGCTGCCGCAAATCTAAGCGCGCCAGCCCCAGCCCAAAGACTTCTGCCGTGCGTCGTGCGTCTTCTAAAAAACCATCCGCCAGTTCGGGCGCGCCATGCGCGCGCAAGCTGTCCGCCATCATCCCAAAATCATCCAAGAGCTCTTGGCGCCGGTAGTACCAGGTTCCGCTCTCGCGCTCGCTCGCCTCGAGCCGAAGCCCGCGCGCGAAGCGTCGCGTGTGGCGCAAGGCACCCTTCAATTTTTGACGCATAAAAGCGATCTTAAGGCGGTAAGGCTCGGCAGAGCGCTCGACTTCATCCGCCTGGCCCAGCTCTGGAAAACGAACGCTGTCCTCGCGCAAGCTGGCGAGCAGGGCCCGGCTCACGTCGACTTGGGCCGTGGATACCGCCAGACGACGCGCCAGTTGTCGAAGGCTACGTAGGTGCAAACGCAGCGCGCTGGCACGTGTGAGCGCCAAGACTCCCGCGGTGACATCCGCGGTCACAAAGGGGTTGCCGTCGCGATCGCCTCCGATCCAGCTTCCAAAACGCACAAACGATGGCACCTTAAAGTTAGCGTCTGGATACGCTTCGCGCGCGTCGCGGCCCCAGGCTCGATAAAGGCTTGGCAAGGCTTGCGCCAAGCTTTGCTCAAAATAAAAAAGATTGCGCGAGGCTTCGGTCAACACAGTGGGACGATCGCGCCGTATCTCATCTGTCTGCCACAGCAAGACCAGCTCTTCGGCGACCGCGCGCCCCGCTTCTTCGCGTTGCTCGCCATTGCCGCGCAAGAGTCCTTCTGCGGCGTTGGCTAGGCGGTGCAGAATCTCTTGCGTGGTGCGGCGCTTGCTCTCGGTGGGATGGGCCGTGAAGACGGGCATGACTAAGGCTTGCTCTAAGAACGCGCGCGCTTGCTCTCCGCTCACACCGTGGGCGGGCAGGCTGGCAAGGGCGGCGCGCATAGCGCGGGGTGCAGGTAAAGCATGCGCGCGAACCTTTTCTGCCAAATTAAGCATGCCAAAATAATGCGTGAAGGCTTTGATCAACGGCACCAGGGCGGCGTTATCAAGGCCCGCCAGATCGGTTTGCAATTGATCCAATTGGCTGGCGTCTGAAGCGCGCCTAAAATCACGGGCTTGCTGGCGCGCGCGCTCGACGGCCACCAGCGTCGCGTCGCCTTCTTGCCGTGCCACCACGCGTCCCAAGCCAGCCGCTAGCTGTTTGACCAAGGTGTTGAGATCGCCACTCGAAGGCATTGTGGGGTCCACGGACGTCATGGCTTTAGGCGGCGCCCCTAAAGAACGTGCGTATGCGCCCCAACAGATCATGGGCGGCTTCGCGCTGGCGATGCTCGCGCGCGACGGCATCGAG
Source organism: candidate division FCPU426 bacterium (assembly GCA_031365225.1). Classification (GTDB taxonomy): domain Bacteria; phylum Oederibacteriota; class JAJYGY01; order JAJYGY01; family DAIDJD01; genus JANLXT01. The sequence goes on along the minus strand of JANLXT010000112.1, from coordinate 24,879 downwards.
CTCTCCCTTGACCTGCTCAAGCTCTACCCTGCGTTTAGCCAAGACATGGGCCACGCTCTCGGCGATCTCGTCCCGGCTGACCAACAGGCTATGGAAAGAGTCTTTGTCCAAACGATAGCAATCAACATGCGTGAGCGCCTGAATGGTCGCGCTACGGGGCTCGCCCGTCATCAGGCCCATCTCGCCAAAATAGCTACCGGCGCCCAAGCGGGCCACTTCGATCGCCTCGCCATTTTCGCCAGCGACCGACACGCTCACCTGTCCGCGGATGATGACATACAACCAATGCGCCGCGTCGCCTTGACGGGTCAGCAATTCGTGTTTGGCGAAGCTCACGCTCTTGAGCGCTTTGGCAAGGCTCACGCGCTCTTGCTCTTTGAGGTCATGAAATAATTCGATCTTTGCCATGGCGTGCACGCGCTCGTCTTGCTCGTGGCGTTGTTTTTCGGCGCGCTGCTCCGCGTTCGTCTCGGTCAAGAACACGCTCTGGCTGGGGATCGCAGCCTCGATGCCCGCGCGACGCAAGGCATAGATCAAACGCACCCGCACTTCGCTATCGGTGGCGTCATCTGTGCTTAGGTCATGCAACCAATAGCGCGCGGCATACCGCGCAGAACTATCCTCAAGGCTCATCAAGATCACGCTTGGCGCAGGTTCCACCGCGACATTGGGGATTTTTTCGTTTAAGAGGGCAGCGGAGGCCACAGAAAGCACTTCACCAGGAGGGGTCGCGAAGTCCACGTGAAAATAGATCCAGCGCCGAACTGGCACCGGCGCGCCACCACGCCGGCCTAGCACGGTGACTCTACCTTTCATCAACATGCTGTTGGGCACGATCACCGCGTCAAAATTATTGGTCTCAAGTGTGGTTGTGCGCCACTTGATTGACACCACGTGTCCCGACAAAGGCGCCCCCGACGGGCTCTCGACCTGGACCCAATCACCTACCCGAACCGAACTATCCAATTGGATCGACAAGCCCCCGATCAAGTTGCCCAGGGTCTCTTGCAACGCCAAGCCGATGACCGCGGTAAGCACCGCCGTGGTGGGGATGATGGTCTTAAGATCAAAACCATGCTTGGACGCCAGGATAAAAGAAGCCACGATCAGCGAGACCAAGAACAAGACGTCTCTCAAGACCTGGGGCACCGAGACTTTGCTGCGCAACAAGATCCCAAAGACGAGCGCGTTGACCAAGCCGACGCTGACCGCGACGCTCAGCAAGCGGGTGAACAAGAGCATGACCTGATGGTCGTCGGGTAAAGGCGCTAGATCACCTGCGGCCACCCACAATCCTAGGACTGCTTGTATGACCAGCAGCGCCCGCGTCAGTTTTAAGCGCAGCACTTCTTGCGGCGAAAGGGCGCTTGCCAAAAAATGGCAGAGTGAAAATATAGCCAACAGGGTCAAGGTGACTGGCAATTGGCCTTGGATCCAAGTGTCAATGATGCGCAAGGGAACCGTCGAGTGAGGGGCCATCAAGGCGAGTTTTGAACGTAGCGGTGAATGCCTAGGCATCTTAACCTGTCATGACCCGCTTCGCCCAGATTTTACGCCAAATAGGCCGAATAACCCTTTAACCATCATCTATTCTGTCACATTTTGAAAAGTTGACGCCTAAGCGTGCATGCCGTATATTCTTAACAAATTACATGCTCTTTTGAGGCAATAATGAATATCCGAAAACGCTCTCTGATTGCAAGTAGTCTATTGGTGTTAGGCTTCGCAAGCCTAACATTTGCACCACAGAATTTACATGCGATAGGCGTTCAACAAATTCTCTACGCCCGCGGCGGGTTCTTGGCTAACACGCGTGGCTTTTTCACTTTTATGTATACCCAGTTTTCGACGATTAGAACTGGTGGCAGAGTTCAATAGTAAGTCCCAGAAATCTTCTCTCTTTCGAGGCTTCAATGAAAATCAACAAGCGCTCACTCACTGTCCTTGCGACTCTGGCCCTTGTGCTGGGAATGTCCTTGGCTCCAAAGAATCTACAAGCAAGTTACTATCCCCGCTACAACCGTGGTGGGTTTTTGAACAGCTACCGAACCTATTTCGTGTTCATGGTTTCTCGTTTCATCGCACCAAATCCACCCTGCGATTGCCGCGGCTAACAACCTTCTCGCTTCTCTTAAATCAAGGAACTGAAATGAAAACCAACAAACGTTCACTCATCACCATCGCCACTCTGGCCCTTGTGCTGGGAATGTCCTTGGCTCCAAAGGATCTACAAGCAGGTTACTATCCCCGGTACAACCGTGGCGGTTTTTTGAGCTCTTTCCGCGGGTTGTATACTTTTATGTATACCCAGTTTGCGCTAGTGGGCACGGGTGGCAGGGATCGCTAGATTGCGCTGATTTCTTTTTCTCTTCTGAGGCACAAATGAAAATCAACAAACGCTCACTCATAACCATCACCACCCTGGCCTTCGTCCTGGGAATGTCCTTCGCTCCCGCAAATCTACAGGCCTACAGGGGCAACTACAATCGAGGCGGCTTCTTGAGCAGCTTCCGCAGCGCCTATGTGTTCATAGTTGCTCGTTTTGTGGCGCCCAATCCCCCTTGCAATTGCGGTTAGTTTCAATCTTCTACTTTCTCTAGGAGCACTATGAAAATCAACAAACGCTCACTCATCACCATCGCGACCTTGGCCTTAGTGCTGGGAATGTCCTTCGCTCCCGCAAATCTGTCGGCAGTGTATTACGGGCCTCGCTATAACCGCGGTGGCTTCTTGAGCAGCTGGCGTGGCCTTTATGTGTTTTTGAGCACCAATTACTCTTTCACGCGCACCGGGCCCAATTGCAACAACTGCCCCTAATTTGCCATTGTCCGTTTGGGTGGCAGAGACAGATAGCAGCTACAATACCTTTACTTGCACAGAACGCCCCATAACCCATCACTATGGAGTACGAATGAAGAAGAATATCCGCTCGATCGCTTTGGTTTTGGCGCTAGCCTTTACGGTGCAAGGTTGCTACGGTTCGTTCGCCTTGACCCGCAAGCTGTGGAAGTGGAATGGCGACTTGGGCAACAAGTGGGCCTCGGAAGGCGTGTTCTTGATCATCGGCGCCATCTTGCCGGTCTATGGCATCTGCACCTTTGTCGACAGCCTGATCCTCAACAGCGTCGAGTTCTGGTCGGGCAAGAACCCCATGGCCCTCAAGACCGTCACCGACGGCGACAAGATGGCTGTGATGAAGAACGAAGGCAACAACACGGTTCGCATCTCGTTCTTTGAGAAGAGCCGCCCCACGGGCACCTTGGTGCTGGTGAAAAAGGGCGAACAGATCTTTGCCAAGAACGCGCAAGGCGAGTTGCAAGCCGTGGCGACCTCGGACAACGGTTTTGTGACCTTGGCTGACGCCAAGGGCGCGGTGTTGGCCAACTCGGTCGTGCGCTAAGCTCTTTTAAAGGTTATGCTGAACGGGCCCGCCCCAAAAGGCGGGCCCGTTCTTTTTATGAGGAAATGATGGAAACAAATCCTGCGCCCACCCTGCTGGTGGCGGATACTTGGACCGACTATCGCCTGCTGGACTGCGGCGACGGCATGAAGCTGGAAGACTGGGCTGGCGTCAAGCTCTTGCGCCCTGACCCGCAGGTGCTGTGGCCCAAAGCGGATGGCAAAAGCTGGCAAGACTACGACGCGCGCTACGAGCGCAGCGGCGAGGGTGGCGGGCATTGGGACCGCAAGCGCGAGCTGCCTGATAGTTGGCAGCTCAAGTGGAAAGACCTGCGCTTTAAAGTAAAACCCACCGACTTTAAGCACACGGGGATCTTTCCAGAGCAGGCCGCCAACTGGGCCTGGTCCATGGACAAGATCGCCACGGCGGGACGGCCCATCCGTCTGCTCAATCTTTTTGGATACACCGGGGGCGCGACCATCGCCGCGGCCAAGGCGGGTGCCGAAGTCAGCCATGTCGACGCGGCCAAAGGCATGGTCGAATGGTGCAAAGAGAACGCCGCGCTCTCTGGCGTCGCCAAAGCGCCCATCCGCTACCTGGTCGATGATTGCAGCAAATTTGTCGAGCGCGAGTCCCGGCGTGGCGCGACCTACGACGCCTTGGTCCTGGACCCGCCCAGCTTTGGGCGAGGCAAGAGCGGCGAGACCTGGAAATTAGAAAAGCACCTCTGGCCGCTCTTGCAAAGCTGCGCCAAAGTGCTCAGCGACAAGCCTCTTTATATCTTGATCAACAGTTACACCACTGGCTTGTCCCCGTTGGTCCTGGGGCGCCTGTTACAAGCGATGCGCAAAGGCAAACCAGGCCACGTCAGTCAGGGCGAACTCGGCTTGCCCATCGTCAGTGGGGGCGTGCTTCCCTGCGGGGTCTATGGCCGCTGGGAAGCGCCTTAAAGCAAAGCTTGCCTCTGGACGAGAACGTTTTCACAGCTATAATCAAAGTTCTTGAAACCTAACCCACGGAGGATCGATCCATGAAGAAGATAATCTTAACCACACTTGTGCTGGGCTTGAGTGCGCAGCTCACCGCGATTGACTTGGGCGGAGTCATCAACGCGGCAGACAAGATCAGCAAGGACCCCAAGGCCGCCGGCCAAATGGCAGGCGATCAAGCTGGTGCGCAACTGACCGCCAAGCTAAAAAGCGTCCAGAACGAAAAAGGTCCCATTGTCTTTAAAAAAGGCAAAGCGGATGTCGACGCGAGCAAGTGCGAGCGCACCCTCAAGTCCATCGACGGCATCATCAAGCAGTTTCCTGGCTTTAAGGTAGAGATCCAAGGCCACACCGATAACAAGGGCAAAGCGGCAGCTAACCTGGCGCTCTCGCAAAAACGCGCCGAAGCGGTGCGCCAATGGCTGATCGACCACCTGCAGACTCCCGCAGACGCCATGAGCGCCAAAGGCTACGGCGACACCGCGCCAATCGCCAGCAACAAGGCCGAAGCCGGCCGCTCAAAGAACCGCCGCGTTGACTTTGCGGTGACCAAGATCTAAGGATCGAATTAATACACCTCAATAAAAAGAGCGGCCTGAACGGCCGCTCTTTTTATTGAGGTCCATGGCAGGCCATGGACCTACGACGTCGCCAATGATTTAATAATTCCCGTGCGCGCTTCCATGTCCAATTCGGCGCCATGCAAGGCGCCCCCGCGATGCTTGAGGGCATTGACCTCGATGGGCGCGGAGGGGCGTTGTTTAAAGACGAGGCGATGTTCTGGGTCCAATTCTTCTTGGTAATCGGCTAAATGCGACAGCAAACCGACGACCAGGTCCGCATGCTGTTCAAGCCCAGGCTCGGGCAGGTGTTCTAGGCGTGGGCGGCGGCTACGGATGATATCCTCGACATCCACCTCATGAAATTCGGCGCCCCGGGCCAAGAGCTGACGTAGCTTGGCGCTCTCATCTTTAAGCCCCTCACGGCTGGCGGGTACCGACGCGAGCACGGGGCAGGCCAAGGCCACGGCCATGTCTTTAAGACGCCGACAAACTTCGGCCAACTCTAGATCGCGCCGCTGAGGGACCTTGGCTCCAGGCGGGGGTGCCAGTGCGGTGAGTGAATCGACAAAAACAGCGCCGGCACTACCTCGCGCCAGACGCCGCAAGGCATCCGCCAAGAGTCGCGCCGCATCCCAGCGTGGGCAATAGACCACGCTTAGCCGTTTGGTCAGTTCTTCGCCCGCCAAGCCGGGACGCATACGCGCCAAGCGTTGCGCGACCTGTTCGGCGGTCATCTCTAGGCTATAAAAGACAAAGTGTTCGGTTGGGTCCTGCTCAAGCCAGCGCAGCAACAGATTCAGTAAGAAAAAAGTCTTGCCGTGGCCTGTGCGCCCCAGGATCAACGCCAGTTCGCCCGGCCCAAACCAAAGGTCGCTGCTGTCTAAGCTATCCCAACCAGTGGGTCGCCGGCGCTTGGTGCTGGCCTCTAAGAGCGCGCGCAGGTCCGTCTCGGGCGCGGGGCCCAGATCTCGCGCGAGGGGCACCAGCTGACCCAGCGCCTGCTCCAGATGCACGACCAGCGCCTCGGGGTAGGCACGCAAGTCCTGACGCAAACGCTCAAGCACGCGGTCCAACTCCCGCGCTCGCGATCGGACCACGATCCGGTCCATCAACGCTCGGGCATCACCGACTTCGACGCCACCACGCTCTAAGAGCACGCGGTAATCGGCCAGCTCGCCGGCGCTTAGGCCTTTTTGAGGCTCGCTTTCAAGCTGCGCAAAAACGGTGGTGACGCTCACGGGCTGACTTTTATCTTCTAAGTCCAAGGCGGCTTGATAAATCAGGCCATGATGCACCGAAAAAAAGTCAGTCGCCTTCAAGCGAGCCCGGCACTCGGCCAAAAGCGCGTCCGATCGGCGCAAAAGCAGGCCCAGCAAGGCATGCTCGGCGCTCAGGTCGTGGGCTTTAGGCTCTTTGTTCATGCTTACTCCACCGTGACAGACTTGCGCTCTTCAAGCTCTTGCCACTTATCAAAAGCTTTTTCTAACTGATCCTTGATCAAGACCAGCTTCTCAGACGCGATCTTCATCATGTCGGGACGACGCGTGAGCTCGGGGTCTAAAAACTGATCCTCGGCTTCTTTTTTGGCGGTCTCGAGCTTGGCGATCTCGGCTTCTAGATCTTGCTGCCGCTTGCCTAGCTCTCGCGACTTGCGTTGCTTTTCTTTGCCTGCTTCCCGGTCCAACTGGGCCTCGCTGACAAGCGGGGTGGGCTGAGCCTTGGGCTTGGGCTTGGACTCTTGCGGCGCATCCTCAGCGTTCAAGCCCGCCAAGCGCGCTTTCTCGACCATGCTGGCGGTGTAATTGCCCTCATAGCGAGTTAAAACGCCGTTCTCAATCTCCCATATCTCGTCCGTCTCGCGATCTAAGAAATAGCGGTCATGCGAAACCACCAACAAGGTCCCCTCGTATTCGTCCAAAGCTTCCTCAACCGACTCGCGGCTATCAATGTCCAAGTGATTGGTGGGCTCATCCATCACCATAAAATTACTGCCCATCAAGAAGAGTTTGGCCAGGATGACGCGGGCTTTTTCACCCCCGGACAGATTGCTGATCTTTTTTTCGGCGTCCGTGCCACTGAACAAAAAGCGACCTGCTACGCCACGGATGGTCTGCTGGCCTTCGCCAGGCAAAAGCTTCCAGATCTCGTCCATGATGGTGATCGAAGTGTCTAAATCTGACTGAAACTGGTCGTAGTAACCCAATTCAACTTTATGACCCAGGTCGACCTTGCCCTGGTCAGCGGGCAAGCGACCACAAAGAATGCGCAACAAGGTTGATTTGCCACAACCATTGGGCCCTATCAACCCCACGCGCTTTGAGCGATAGATCACGCCATCAAATGGCTCAAAGAGACGCCGCTCGCCAAAGGACTTGCTCAAGCCCTCGACTTTGACAACTTCTTTGCCCGAGGCTCCCTTGCTATTGAACGCCAGCGAGATGGTTTTTTTCTTTGTGTCGGGCCGCTCGACGCGGTCCAGTTTTTCTAGCATCTTGCGGCGGCTTTGGGCTTGCTTGGTGTTCTGCCCCACGATGTTGCGCCGAATAAAGTCCTCGTTGCGCGCGATCATGGACTTTTGCTCGTCATGCGCCTTGGTCTGCAGCTCGGCTTCCTTTTGCTTCCACTCTTTGTAGGCGGTGTAATTGCCAGGATAGCTGGTCAAGGTCGCGTTGCGCAGTTCGACCGTTTCGGTGACGACCCGATCTAAAAAATACCGGTCATGCGAGATGCAGATCAAAGAACCCGGAAAGGTCTTTAAGAAAGCCTCGAGCCATTCGCACATGGACGTGTCTAGGTGATTGGTCGGCTCGTCTAGAAGCAAGAGCTCGGGCTGGGCCAACAACAACTTGGCCAGCATCAAGCGCGTTTTCTCGCCTCCCGAGAGGCTATCCACCTGCTGGTCAAAATCAGCCTTGGTGAAGTGCATCCCATTGAGCACCGACACCACCTGCGACTCGTAAGCATAGCCGTCGGCCACCGCAAAGGCGTCTTGCACCTTGCCATAGCGTTCCATCAGCTTTCCCATGCGCGCCGGGTCGTTCATGACTGCGGGATCGGCCATGGCGTGTTCGGCTTGGGTCATCTCTTCTTGCAGGCCCGCCAGCTCTGGCTTGGCGGTCAGCATCTCTTGCAAGACGGTGTGCCCGGGCGTGAAGTTGGGATGCTGTGACAGATGCCCGATGCTCAGGCCCTTTTGGCGTGAGATCGAACCGGTGTTGGGTTCTTCTTCGCCCAGCAGCAGCTTAAAGAGCGTGGTTTTGCCCGCGCCATTGGCGCCGATCAAGCCGATACGCCGGCCTTCTTCAACAGCCAGGTCCGCGTCTTTAAGTATGTCTTGCGATCCAAAATATTTGCTTACTTTGCTAAAAACTGCGAGTGGCATGCTTGCTTGTATCCAAAGCTGAGAGAGGCGTCGGTGAGAGGGCGCGCTTAACGGGGCGGCCAGATCAACTTGCGTTTTTGAGCCCTGCGCAATACGCGCATCAAAGGCTTGTAAAGATGGCGGTTGCTAGCCACGATCGGGGTATTGTCTTGGTGCGGCTTACCATCCAGACCACTGACGATCCCGCCCGCTTCTTGCACCAGCAGGCTGGCCGCGGCCGAATCCCAGGCCTTGAGGCCGTATTCCCAAAAGGCGTCAAAGCGCCCGCTGGCCACCCACGCTAAGTCCAAGGCCGCCGAGCCAAAGCGACGCATGGCCTGGAAATGGCGCATCACGTCAACCCATTCACGCAGATTCTCGCCATTGTCGCGAGCTGTGTAGGCAAAGCCGCTAGCCAACAAGGCGTGCAAGGGCTCTTTTTGGTCCGACACGCGGATGCGCTTGCCGTTCAAAGTCGCGCCCCGCCCTTTTTCGGCCACATAGAGCTCGCCCAGCGCGGGCGCGTGCACAACGCCGACCAGCGCTTTGCCCCGGTGCCGCACGCCAATGCTGACGCAAAAATTGGGCAGGCCATGGCTGTAGTTGACAGTGCCGTCCAGAGGATCCACGACCCAAAGGTACTCAGCCCCCAAAACATCCGCGCCCTGCGCCCCGCCCTCTTCACCCAATATCGAGTGCGTCGGAAAAATCTTGCGAATGCCCGCCACGATCAATTTCTCGCTGGCGTGATCGACCTCGGTGACCGGGTCGGTGGCCTGTTTCCAGCGAATATTCAGCCGCTTGCCCCATTTGGCCCGCTGCAACTTACCCGCGCCAAGCGCCAGCCGTATCGCCAGCGCTTTGATCTTGCGTGAGTCCATCACCTACCTAAGCTTGGGCCACATGGCCCAGATTGCGGGATCTTCGAGGCCCAGGCCCAAAAGGCTGGTGCCTCTAAATCCAAGTTGCTTGATACCCGCTGGCTTAACCGCAAAAGATTGAGCGTCCGACATAAAAGCAATGCCGCCGGGCAAGAACGCTTTCATCTCTTGCGAGACTGGGTCGCGAGTTCCTTTGCTTGTGCGCTGTATTTCTAGCCAGCGCGACCAACCTAATCGTGTGGGCAAATTCCCTTTCCATTCAACGCCTGCGACCATAATCACAAGATCAGTTTTTGATGGCGCCAGCACGGTCAATGCCCAATTGGCATTGCTTAAGCCTTGGCTCCACGTCATCACTTGATGGGGCGTGGTATAAACCCATTGATAGAGATAGACAAAATAGGCTACCAGATCCGCAGTCTTGGCCAAGCTAACCAGATCAGGCGAAGGGTCGCCGCCAAAACAAACGCCAACCCAGATCCGTTGCGCATGCCCAGCGGCGACCAGGCTCTGCAGATAACGTGGATACAAGGGCCGGTCCGTGGCGCCCATGGTCACCAAAGAACGATCCATGTTCGCCACGCCCACTATTTCTTCGGCACCATAATCTAGCATGAGCCCATCAAAACCTTCTTGCTTGAGCATCGCAAAGAGCGCCGCTTGATGCTTGGCAGCACGTGGAGCCGTGACAAAAAGGCGATGCAAGCGATCGACATTGGCATAACCCTTGAGAGGCCCTTCCATGTTGCGCTGCACCGCAAAGACTTTGGTTCCTTTAGCGTGCGCTGCCTTGACGGCACGTCTTAGGGCGTTCATGTCCGTGCCAATCAACCACATGGGCATGCTGTCGGCATCGATACCCACACAGGGGATATAAACCCGCGCCAATTGAGCCGCATTGGCCTCTAAAGAAGGGATCCCACCTGGCGTAGCCAAGTTAAGCCAAGCCGATAGCTCAAGGGGCCTGCCGCCCGCGGTTTGGGGAGCGACCGCGGCGGAACTTAGCTGGCCCACGAGCGCCAGGCTTAACATAAATGCCACGCGTAGATTTTTAATGGCTTCCCCCAAAAGTGTCTGGCAAATCACCCAGCAGAGCCCACAGACGGGGATCTTCGCTGCCTAGAACCCACATGGCGGCTTGTTCGATGCCCGCTTCTTGCGCGACTTTGAGCTTTCGACTGATGGCAATGGCGTCGTTGTACCAGACCTCACGGCCATCATAGCGCAGGGTCAATTCGGCCGTGGCGGGATCGCGGATCTCGGGGCCATGGGCGGCTTTTAGTTGGCACCAACGCTCATAACTCACCCCTTGAGCCGAGCGCCCCAGCCAATCATTGCCGTAGCCTGGCACACCATACTCTATTTTGTTGGCGGGCACCAAGCTTAGCGCGTGCTTCACGACCTGCGCGCCCCATTCAGGTGGCGCGATAGGGCCGGCGTCACCCGTGGCCCAATGATAATCATAGATCATCATCTGAAAACCATCCAAGGCGCGACCCAAGCGCGCGTAGTCCTGGCTACGGCTACCGCCCTCACCACCAGGCTCGGCGGTCTTGGCGTGCACGGCCATGCCCAACTTGAGCCCAGCCTGCCCGCAAAGGCGAGCTGCTTCTTCAACAAATTCTGACAGGGCGTCTTTGTCGTTGTCATACATCGCTTCGTAATCAAGATCAAGGCCCTGCGCTCCGTCAGCCTTGACCAGGCTGATCAACTGTTCTAAATGCATCTGCCTTGCCGCTTTGCTGTAAAAGAGCAGGCGCATGCGTCCCGGCTCAAAATAGCCCTCTTGATAGTCAAAATTACTGATCAAGGGCCAGACCTCTACGCCTGCGTCTTTGGCAATGGCCAGCGTCTCTTGACGCAGAGCATCAGTCGCCTCGGCGCGACGATAGGCCGTGCCTGCCCTGCCCGTCACATACCAAGCGGGATAGACCCGCGCCATACGCTTGGCGTTGGCCTTAAAGCTGGCAAGCGACTCAGGCCCCCGGTGTATCATCCACGCGTTAAAGCGAAGTTTGGCCATGACCTACTTTGGGTGAGTGAATTTTAGCGCCTGCTCTTCGGCGTGATAGCTGGATCGGACCATCGGCCCGCTTTCGACAACCTCAAAACCAAGCTCCAAGCCAAAGGCTTTCCAATGGGCAAATTTGTCCGGATGCACAAACTCAAACACCGCCAGATGCTCGGGGGAGGGCTGTAGATACTGACCGATCGTGACCACCCGCACACCCGCCGCTCGCAGATCACGTAGCGCTTGGGCGACCTCTTCATCGCGCTCGCCCAAACCAAGCATCAGACCGCTCTTGGGCACCAAGCCAGCCGCCGCAGCAGCCGCCAAGAGCTCGAGCGAGCGGTCCCAGGTCGCCGCCGAGCGCACTTGCCGCGACAGACGTTGCACGGTCTCGATGTTGTGATTAAGGATATCGGGCCTCGTGTCAAAAACTCGTTTCCAAGCCGCACGATCTCCCAAAAAATCAGGGATCAATACTTCGAGCGTGGTCTGAGGGTTGGCCGCCCGCGTCAGCGTGATCGTCTGAGCCCAGATCTCGGAACCGCCATCCTTCAGCTCGTCGCGTGCGACACTGGTGATCACCACGTGCCGCAAACGCAAAAGCCGCACTGCCTCGGCCACGCGCGCGGGCTCATCGGTGTCCAGCTCAGTCGGGCGTCCCGTCTTGATCGCGCAAAAGCCACAGGCCCGTGTGCAGGTGTCGCCCAAGATCATCAGGGTCGCGGTGCCGCGGCTCCAGCACTCGCCCAGATTAGGGCACCGCGCCTCTTCGCAAACGGTGTGCAACTTGTGCTCGCGGATGATCTTAAGGGTGTCTTCGTAGCCCTCGCCACCCGGTAGGACCGCCTTCAGCCAGCGGGGTTTTGGTGTAGTCGTCGCCATGCTTCTCCCTTATCTTTCAATCAAATCGATAGTGCTTGCGGATCGCCTTGGTCACATTCCACCGGCACGCCAAGCCAATAGGAAAGACCGCCCAGTCTCCCGCCCGCACGTGAAACTCTTTGCCACGCGCCTCGACCATCGCTTCGCCTTCTAAGATCAGGCAGGTCTCAGTCTGAGCGTAGCCCCATTCAAAGCTGCTGACATCGCAGGTCCAAATGGCCCATGCGCTCGCGCTCGCACGCTCGGCGTCGCTAGGTTGACGGATCTCTATTGGCATGGTGCTGAGCCCTCATTGCGCCAAAACGACGTTATCAATAAGCTAAGTTTGATCCCAGCCAGCGTTCGGTCTCTGCCACCGACTGCCCCTTGCGCGTCGAATAATCCTGCACTTGGTCGCGCTGCAAACGGCCCACCGCAAAATAACGGCTTTGGGGGTGGCTAAAATAAAGCCCGCTCACGCTGGCACCAGGATGCATGGCAAAACTGCTTGTCAGCGTAATGCCTGTGGCTCGCTCCGCGTCCAAAAGCTTCCACATGATCGCTTTTTCGGCGTGATCAGGCGCGCTGGGATAACCCGAAGCGGGGCGTATGCCACGGTACTTTTCTTTAATTAATTCTGATATTTCCAGACCTTCGGTCGCACCATAGCCCCACGCCTTGCGAGCCTGCAGATGCAAGAATTCTGCAAAGGCCTCGGCCAAGCGATCACCCAGCGCTTGAACCAACAAGCCGCTGTAGTCGTCGCCACCTTTTTTGAGCGACAAAGCGTAGTCTTCGATCTCTTGCCCCGCCGTGCAGGCAAAAGCACCAATATAGTCCACGCGACCGCTCTCAAGCGGCGCCACAAAATCTGATAATGCCAACATGGGCTCGCCAGGCTTTAGATCCTGTTGCTGTCTCAAAAAGTGCAGCTTGGCCAGCGGCTGCGTGGCGGCTTCATCCGCGTACACCTGCACATCATCGCCCACGCGTTGCGCCGCCCAAAAGCCCGTCACCGCCCGAGGACGCGCGCGCTTATTGCGGATGATATCCGCCAACAATTTTTTGCCATCGACGTAAAGCTCTCGCGCCTGCGCGCCATACACGGGGTGATCCAAGATCATCGGAAATTGGGCCTTCAACTCCCAAGTCAAAAAGAAAGGCGTCCAATCAATAAATTCCGCCAAACGCTGCAGGTCCATGTCGGGCCACGTCTGCGCGCCCAGCTTGCTGGGCTTGGCGATCTCGGCGGTCTTCCAGTCGGTGACCCAGCCCCGCGCGCGCGCTTCGGCCAAGGACACATAGGGCGCCTTGCCCGCCTTGTCCGCGTTAAAGCGCTGCCGTGCCGCTTCGTAGTCCTTGTTCAGGCCCGCCACATACTCGCTGCGCTCATGCTTAAGGCTGTTGAGCACATTGACCACCAAGCTGGCGTCCCCAACATGCACGGTGGGTCCGCTGTATTTTGGCGCGAGCTTGATGGCGGTGTGGGTCTTGCTGGTGGTCGCGCCGCCGATCAAAAGAGGCACGCTAAAGCCAAGGCGCTCCATCTCTTCGGCGTTGAACGCCATCTCTTCGAGGCTGGGCGTGATCAAGCCGCTCAAGCCCACATAATCCACGTTCTCAGCTTTGGCTACTTCTAAGATCTTAGCGCCATCCACCATCACGCCTAGATCAATGACCTCGTAATTATTGCATTGCAAGACCACCGCCACGATGTTCTTGCCGATATCGTGGACATCCCCTTTGACAGTCGCCAAAAGGATCTTGCCAGCGCTCTGCCCCGACGATTTTTCGGCCAGCATGTAGGGCTGCAGATAGGCCACCGCTTTTTTCATGACCCGGGCGCTCTTGACGACTTGGGGCAAGAACATCTTGCCGGCGCCAAATAACTCTCCCACGGCGCGCATGCCGTTCATCAGCGGGCCCTCGATGACCTTGAGCGGTGAACCCAGGGTCGCGCGCGCTTCTTCGGTATCGATCTCGATAAAAGCGTCCAAGCCCTTGACCAAAGCATGGGTCATGCGTTCTTGGTAGGTCCCGGCACGCCAGGCCGCATCCTCTTTTTTGGTCTCTTTTTCTTGTCCCGCGAAACGCTGCGCAAAATCAATCAAACGCTCGGTGGAGTCTTCGCGCCGATCTAGCAACACATCTTCGACCCGCTCTTTAAGCTCAGGTTCGATCGCGTCATAGATCGCCAACATGCCCGCGTTGACGATGCCCATGTCCAGCCCTTGCTGGATGGCGTGGTACAAGAACGCGGCGTGCATGGCCTCGCGCACGGGGTTGTTGCCCCTAAAACTAAAGCTGACGTTGCTGATCCCGCCCGAAAAACGCACATGCGGGCAGCGCGCTTTGACTTCGGCCACCGCCTCAAAAAAATCCTTAGCATAGCGGGCGTGTTCGGTCATGCCTGTGCCCACCGTCAAGACATTCAGATCAAAGATGATGTCTTCGGGTGGAAAGTCGGCTTGAACCGTCAAGAGCTCATAGACCCTGCAAGCGATGCGCACTTTGGCGTCCTTGTCCGCGGCCTGCCCCTTTTCGTCAAAAGCCATGACCACGGCTGCCGCGCCATAGCGTCGGATCAGCTTGGCCTGCGCGACCAACTTGGCCTCACCTTCTTTAAGGCTGATGCTATTGACGACACCCTTGCCTTGCAAGCACTGCAGACCTGCCTCGAGCACCGACCATTTAGACGAATCGACCATGACAGGCACGCGCGCGATGTCTGGTTCGGCGGCGATCAGGTTGAGAAAATGGCGCATGCTTCCCTCGCCATCCAACAAACCCTCATCAAAATTAACATCAATGATATTTGCGCCGCTCTCTACTTGTTGCCGCGCGACCGTCAGCGCCTGATCAAAGTGCCCATCTAAGATCAGTTTTTTAAACTTAGGCGAGCCCGTCACATTGGTGCGCTCGCCCACCATCACAAAGCTGTTCTTGTCACCCTTCAGCGTAAAGCTCTCAAGACCGCTCAGGCGCAGGGCGGGCGTGTACGTCGGGATCACGCGCGGGGCATGTTTAGAGAGCTTGGCGATGATGGCGCTTAAATGCTCTGGCGTCGTGCCACAACAGCCACCAGCGATGTTCAGCAGACCTTCCGCGCCATAGCCATCCAACGCTTTGGCGGTGATCTCAGGTGTCTCGTCGTAGCCAGTGTCGCTTAAGGGATTGGGCAGACCGGCGTTGGGGTAGCAATGCACATGTGTGTCAGCCATCTGGGACAAGGCTTTGACAAACGGTCGCATGGCCTCGGCGCCCATGGCGCAGTTGACCCCGATGCACAGGGGCCGCGCGTGGCGCAAGCTGGCCCAGGCGGCGTCGATGGTTTGTCCCGCTAAGATGCGCCCCGACGCGTCCGTGATGGTCAAGCTCAGCATCAAGGGCGTGCGCTTTTCTTTGCGGTCAAAAACCCGCTCACAGGCAAAAATAAAGGCCTTGAGGTTGAGCGTGTCGGTGGTCGTTTCTGCCAACAAGAGATCCACGCCCCCGTCGACCAAGGCCTCGACTTGTTCTTCGTACGAGGCGACCACTTGATCCCAAGTCACCGCGCGCGCTTCGGGTCGGTTGACGTCAGGCGAAAGCGACAAGAGCTTGGTGAGAGGACCCACGGATCCAGCCACAAAGAGCGGTCGACCCTGCGCCCTGGATTCGATATCCGCCGCCTCGCGCGCCAACTTGGCGCCCGCCAGATTCATCTCACGCGCGTTGGCCTGCAGCCCGTATTCGGCCTGAACGATCGCGGTCGCTCCAAAGGTGTTGGTCTCGACAATATCGCAGCCTACTTGAAAATACTGCTGATGGATGGAACGGATGATGTCGGGTTGAGTCAGAACAAGTAGATCTGAGTTTCCCTTAAGGCTGCTGGGATACTCGCGGAACCGCTCGCCTCTAAACTCCACTTCGCCTAATTTATGGCGCTGTATCATCGTGCCCATCGCGCCATCCAAAAAGACGACGCGCTTCGCCAAAAGGTCTTTGAGGACCTTGGTTGAATCGATAAAGGGTTTGAGGGTCTCTGGTTTCATATCAGTAAAGGGTTCCCGCTAAAAGCATGTCTGCCTCTTTAAGGCGTTTCCAATCGGCTGGGGTAAATTTTTCGCGCCGTAAATCGGTATTCAGATAGATCTGACCGGTAGCCGAGAGATATAAAAAGCCACCTTGGCCATCAAAGCGTCCAACCCAGCGCGCCGAACCCCGTAGGCGTTCGATGGGTGGATTGTTCGCGTCCAAAAGCCCTGCCTGAACCAGTTGATTGCTGTCCGCAGGCCAGCGCCCTTTTTGGGCGTGGTAGAGCCGAATGGCGGTGCGCGCCTCTTGCAGGCTACCGAGCGCCTCAGCCAAGAATTCGGCGTTGCGGGTATAGCGAAACCCAATCGACAGAACCGACTGGATCCCAAAACCTAGCATGCCACCGACCAAGGCCGCCAGGACCGCCTTCTGCAATTCCTTCATTAATATTCCTCGTTGCCCTGTGCTAAACTAGGCCCTGTGAGGGTCCTGTGGACAAGGCGCTATTGTGCCATGCCCGGACCCACTTTTAAAGCCACTGCTGAGTGCCAACCTTGCGCTTTAGTACCGCCAGCGACGAAAATCTAATGGTCTCAACGGCCCAGGACGAGCTAGCTCCCTGGAATGAGCTCTTGGACCGTTTTAGCCCTCGTCTTTATAACTTTCTGTACCGTGTTTGCGGCACCGAAAGAGCCGCTATGGACTTGGCCGGGATTGTTTGGGCCGACCTGTACACGGCACGATCAGCCTATGACCCCACCCGCGAATTTTCCACGACTCTCTTTGCGCTCGCCTGGAACCGCGCCAACAAACAGGCCCCTGCCGCCCAGCCCATGCCCGCACCCGCACCCGGCGAACAGGTCAGCTTGGAGTGGCGCGCGGAGCGATTGCGTTTAGCGATTTTAAGCCTAGCGCCCAAAGACCGCGCCGCTATCAGCCTAGCCTATCTCGACAACTTGCACCTTGAGGCCTGCGCGGGGGTCTTAGCCGAAACATCCAGCCAAACCGCCAACCGAGTCGCGCAGGCGTGGACCGAGCTAAGCGCCGCCTTGGGTGAAAATTTCTTAGGGGCCGGCCTGTGAATCAACACTTAGAGGCCATGGAGCTCTACGCGTTGGATCGCGGTGAATCCTTAGACCCGAGCCGAGCTGAACATCTTGAGCTTTGCCAATCGTGTCGCCGTCAACACATGCTGTGGCAGGCCTTGCGCTCGTTGGCCGTCGAAGCCGCGCTCGAACCGCCCGCCCGCGTTAAGCGTCAAGCGCTGGATCACGCCACGCGTCAACTGGTGGCGCGGGCCTTGGTCTCGGCCACGGGCGAAGACAACGCTCGGGCTATCCTTTTGGAACGCGGCGCCAAGCGAAGCACCTTGACCTGGCTTTGGACGTTGGGATTGATTGTGGCGATCGCCTTAGGCCTTTGGGTCTTTGATAATCAGATCCCACTCACCAAAGAACGCGGGTCGCGCCAAGCGCAACCCTCGATGATCGCCACCGAAGAGATTCCGTGGGAGTTTCCCACGGTCACGCCAGGCTTAGCCGCCCTTGACGCGATCGAAGCGGAAGAAGAACTGCCCCGCAAAGAAGCGCCCGATCTGCGTCAAGCGCGCGCCATGGTCATCAAGCATCTTAAGACCAAAACGTTGAAGCCGACACTCGCGCCAACTTCCACAGGCGTTCCAACCCAAGCCCCCAGTCCCGTCCCGAGTGTCCTAGCGGTGGTCGAACAGATCTCGATCCCAACGCCACCGCCAACTCAGGTCCCAACGGACATTCCGACCACCGTGCCAACGGAGATTCCAACCCAGGTGCCCACCTACACTTCCACCACCGTTCCGACGATACCGCCGACACCAAAACCGACACTGGTCCCGACACTCAAGCCTACCAAGGTTCCGACGCCCAAGCCCGTCGCAACCGAAACAAACGAGGCCGTTGATTTTGAGGCTCCGCCCACTAAATCAAAACCAGCGTCGCGGGTCGCCAGCATCGTCTTGCGCAAGGCGAGCGTGGACAACGCTGGTCCTGCCTTGATCGTGGTCAACCTGCCAGACGCTCAGGATCTTGAGCTGCGAATTTTTGACGCACGCAGTCACTCGTTGCGCCTTTTGCATGACGGTCCGCTGAAGGCCGGCGCGCACAGCTTTCGCTGGAACGGCCGCGATGAGCAAAAGAACTTAGTTCCCCGGGGTGACTATTATGCCCGGATAAGCACCCGCGATTTCACGCGGGTCGAGACCCTGACCAAGCGCTAAGCTTGGTCGTGCTAGGAGTAAGCCATGGCCACCAAAAAGAAGAAAAAGACCGGCACCAAAAAACTCAAGCCCAGAGTGCGCGTCGCGAAACGCAAGCAATCGAAAAAACTAAGCACACGCACTTTTGTGACACCACGCCAAGAGTTATTGGCGACCGAGCCGCGCCCAGCGCGTTTGGGCATCGACAAGTTAGCTATCGTGGTCTTGGTGGTGTTGGGCATCGGGATGGCATTTCAACGTTGGCAGCGAAACCAAGCGCTCACGCCCACTCAAGTTGCGCCTCCGGGCCGGGATATCGCGCCTGCGGACGCAAAAGCAGCGCCCGCCGCCGCCGCGCCAGCACCTTCCAGCGCGCCGATCCGCCGAGAGACCGCCTCGCCTTCGGCTCGCACCTGGCGGGCTAGCAAGGGCCCCCTTGTCCTACGGGCCTGGCGATCCACAGGTCAAACCGCCGAGGCAAGCATATTTAGAAAAGGCAAACCTGCCCTGATCAAGTTGGTGTCGGATGCGGGCACCGCGGGTTACGTCGATTTGCGCTGGGACGGCAAAGATGCCCAAGGCAAGCCCGCTGCCGAAGGACTTTACTATGTACGCCTAAGCGGACAGGGCAGTTGGGGCGTTGAACTGTTTCGGCTGCAGCGTTAAATTGAAAAACACTGTTTTTAAAGCTTATTTACCCATCATTGCCCGTCACATGGCGCGCGCCTTTGACGTCTAAGAAGTCAGGACCTAAAGCAGGGCCCGACGACGAGGCGTTGATGCGGGCCGCCCAGGCCGGGGATAGCGACGCCTTTGATCAACTGGCCCAACGTTATCAAAAGCGCCTGCTTGGCTTTGCGTGGTCCCGTCTGCGCTCGAAGGAAGCCGCCGAAGACATCAGTCAAGAGGCGCTTCTAAGGGCCTGGCGATACCGGGGGCAGTACCGAGCTGGAGCGCGAGTCTCGACTTGGATCTTTGCTATCACGCTCAACTGCATCCGTGACCAGTGGCGTAAAACCAAGCCCACGTCCACGCTCGAAGATCCCGCGGTCCTCTATCTAGCCGAGCGCAGTGCCAAAAAAACCGCCGGACCCGATCAATTGGCCGCGCGGCATCAAGAAGCAGAGCGTCTGCTCGCGGCCATCGAGACCTTGGGTGGCAAGACCAAAGAGCTCATGCGCTTACGCGCGCAGGATGATATGACCCTCGAAGAGGCGGGTCGAGTGAGTGGATTGACTCCCGCGGGCGCCCGCGCTGCCGCCAGCCGAGCCTACGCCAAGCTTCGCAAGCTGCTCGATCGGGATTAAGCGTTAAACAAAATAAGGCAGGCCAATGCTACATCGTTTAGCCGAAAAATCGCTGCTCAACCTAGCTCAGGGAAAAGCGCGTCCCTGGGAGCGGATGTTTTTGTGTCGGCACCTAACGCGTTGTGAGCGTTGCCAGGCCTTGGCCAACGATCTTTTGGCTTGGAGCAACGAAAGCGCCGAAGTTCCCGCCGATCTACTTCATGCCGCCCAAACCATGCGCTCGCGCGTCGTCGTCCGCATCCGTTCCGAAGAAAAAAATAAGCGACGCCTGGTCTCGCCTTGGTTCTTTCCTGCCTTGGGCGCCGCTGCGTTTGGTGTGCTGATGATCGTCCTGCTCAGTCAAAAACCTCAGCTTGCTCCAAGCGAAGGTCTTCAACAAGGCGCTTTGGCCAGGCCAACGCTCCCCAGCGTCCGCGTGACTGTTTCGCATCCTGTGCCCACCCTTGCGCCCACGCTCGAACCTAGTGCGGTTCCCTCCCCGTTGAGCCCAACCCCTGAAAGCTTAACGCCAACGGCTCAAGCAACCGCCCCGAGCGCTCAAGCTTTAAGTCCTAGCGTTGAGTAGGTTTTTTGCTATTTATATCCATTGGTAATAAAAATCAGAAAATGGTAGATACAAAATTTCTCACTTACCTTGCTCTAAACACTCGCTAATATTTCCATGACCTTGGGTTGAGCCTTGATAGCACGGATCACTTTGCTAGGCAGGGGCTCAGGCTTACGCCAGCCTTGTTCCCAAGCCTGAACCAGTTTGGTGCTTACGCCGAGAATGGCGGCAAAGCCTGCCTGCGTTTGATGAAGCAGTTTGCGGACTTCCTTGACCTCTTTGGTGCTGGCCGGGGCCGGGCGGACATGCAGGGTGTAACCTTTGACCTTCTCGCCCCGCTGATACTTGGCGATGCTTTTCACCGTGCGAGCGAACTCGGCATAGTACTCTTTAGTTAGTTTGCTTTTTTTCATGGCTTTCCTCCTAATTCCATAGACTTAAGTACCCCTTGTAGCCCTTTCAGCACTCTCTTATCAAAATTATCAGCATCACTCTTGTCCAAAAGGGATATCAAGTGAATAGTCCGCTCAGTTTGAAGGTAGTAGAGAAAGCGATATCCGCCGCTCTTCCCCTTGTTCTTACGCTTGGATCCCACGCGAGCTTTACGGATGCCTCCCGAAAGGATGTCACCTCGCACGGGATGCTCTATAAGCAACCCGAATATCGCCTCAAGCAGTTCTGGTTCACCTGACGCCTTGAGCTCCTTGCGAAAAAGCTTCCAAACAAGGAACCTGAAGTCCCCGCGGATTTCTGCTTTGATTTCCAGAACCGTCTCCCTTTCTTGTTTCATTTATACCACAATGTAGTATATCCTTCAAGCCCCGCAAATCACGGGAGGCACGGTTTTTTTATGTCAAAACCTTAGCCCTAAACTAGGTTGCTGGTCCTCACCTTGAATGGCTTTTTGCAGGGCCAGCAAAACGCGTTTTTCAGCCGCCGCCAAGGGCAAGCGTTTTAGGTCCGTCAACGCTACCCATTCCCAGCCTTTGGGCGCGGGGGTCTTGAGTGGGACTTTAAACCAAAAGGCCTGCACTCGAATACTGTAGCGCGTCACGCTGTGGCGGATGACCGCCAGGCGGCCCGCCACGCTCGCCACAGGCACACCCAGCACCTTTTCGGCCAAGCCTTGAGCCTGCGCTTGCGGGGCTTGTGGTTTACGCGGACGTTTTCCTTTGACGGCTTTGGCCGGGACCAGCAACTCGGCTTCGGGCAATTGCCACAGGCCTTGCATGCGCCCTGTATCACCTGCGCGACCCGAGGCCACGCGCTGGGCCAGCAAAACTTCTATTTTTACACCTCCGCCTCGAGCGAGCAGCGCCGCGACTTTTTCTACCGCCTGAGAGACCGCCCGCGCAGGCAGTCGAGGAAACTGCGTCTCTTTGCCTAGCGCATGGGCGCGACAATGTTTAGAAAGTGGGCACAGCGCGCAGGCGGGCTTGACGGGAGCGCAGATCAGCGCGCCCAATTCCATCATGGCTTGGTTAAAGTCCCCTGGTCGCTTGGGGTCCAACCAAGCTTTCGCGGCGCTTTGAATCGCCTGAGCGCCATCGCGTTTGCTGGGGTCTAGCTTAAGCGCGAGCGCGCGGCTGAGCACACGGATCACATTGCCATCGACCACGGGCTCCCGCAGTCCAAACGCGATGCTACCCACTGCCGCCGCGGTGTATTCACCCACGCCCGGTAGCTCGCGTAAGGTCGCCAGCGTCTTAGGAAAAGCTTTGAGGGCCACGACGCGACGCGCCGCCGCGTGCAAAAAGCGCGCTCGGCGATAGTAGCCCAGTCCAGCCCAGGCCAAGAGCACCTCTTGCTCGTCAGCCTTGGCCAGCTTTTTGACTGTCGAAAATCGTTTTAAAAATCGCTCATAGTAGGGCAGCGCCGTTTTGACCTGGGTCTGCTGTAACATCAGCTCAGAGACTAATATGGCATAGGGATCGCGACTACGCCGCCAGGGCAAATCTCGGGCGTTGGCGTCGTACCATTTAAGCAGGGCTTTGCGCAGAGTGGCTGGAGTCATGGCCTCAAAAAACAAGGGCCTTCCAAAGTATGGAAGGCCCTTGCCTAAAAGTGAAACGTTGTTTAGTGCTGGATGGTCTGCCCGGGTGAAAGGATCATCTCTTTGATGGTCTTGCCGCCTGGGATCATCGGATAAACATCTTCTTCTTTAGGGATCATCACTTCGAGCAAATAGGGGCCCTTGTGATCAAGCATCGCCTTGATGGACGCGTCGACGTCACCGGGCTTGCTGACCCGACCGCCCTCAATGCCATAGAGCGCTTTAACGCCCTCGGCGTAACGCGGGAACTCGTTAAACTCGACCGACGAGTAGTTGCCCTTGTAAAACTTGCGTTGCCATTGACCCACCATGCCCAAGATCTTGTTATTAAGGATGACGATCTTGATAGGCAACTGCCGGTCAAAGCAGGTGCGTAGCTCATTGATATTCATCTCAAAGCTGCCGTCACCATCAATGTCGATGACCAAGCTGTCTGGACGGCCCAGCTGGGCGCCCACGGCGGCAGGTAGACCAAAGCCCATCGTCCCCGCACCCGCGCTGGTGATAAACGTGCGCGGCTCACGGATCGCCAGATACTGGGCGGCCCACATTTGATGCTGTCCAACGCCTGTGGTGTAGATCGTGCGGCGACCCTTAGTGGCGGCGCTCAAGGCCTGTAAAAAATACTGTGGCTTGACTAGCTCTCCATCGCCCTTGTCGTAGGCCATGGGGTATTTGACTTTCATGTCATCAATATGCTTGATCCAAGCCATGCTGTCCGCTTTGGGCGCGTTGGGTATGATACCCGCAAAGAAATCTTTAAGCCCAGCGTGAATACCGATATGCGCGGCTTTATTTTTATTTAACTCGCCCTTGTCGATGTCAACATGCACGATAAAAGCGTTGTTGATAAACTCACTGACCTTGCCGGTAACGCGATCGTCAAAGCGCGCGCCTAAGCAGATGACCAGGTCGGCCTGGTCGATGGCAAAGTTGGCGTAGGCCGCGCCATGCATGCCCAGCATACCGACATAAAGTGGGTGCTCTGGAGGAAACGCTCCTAGCCCCAAGACGGTGCTGGCCACTGGGATCTGTGTCTTTTCGACAAAAGTCTTCAGTTGGTCCCAGGCTTCGGACAAGACGATTCCTTGCCCGATATAGAGCAAGGGGCGCTTGTACTTTTTAATCGCATCGCAGACTTCTTCTAAACGCTTAGCGTCAATGACCGGCGGCGCCGAGAGCTGATAACCCGGCAGTTTGAACTCGCGCTGAATGTCTTTGACCGCGACGGTCTGCTCTTGGGCGTCCTTGGTGATATCAACCAAGACAGGGCCAGGCCGGCCGGTCGTGGCGATATGAAAAGCCTCACGGATAACACGGGCAACGTCCTTAGTCTTGGTGACCAAGTAATTGTGTTTGGTGACCTGCATGGTGACCGTCGTGATCGGCGTCTCTTGAAAGGCGTCCTTGCCAATCAGATGACTATAAACTTGGCCGCTAATGCCAATGATCGGGGTGCTATCCATCTTGGCGTCGGCCAAGGGCGTGACTAGATTGGTCGCGCCAGGACCGCTGGTGACCAACGCGACCCCCGGCTTACCCGTGGCGCGCGCGTAGCCTTCGGCCGCGTGCCCTGCGCAACGCTCGTCGCCGTTCAATATGACTTCAATCTTGCCTTTGTTAATGACATCATAGATCGGCAGATTGGACCCACCTGGGTAGCCAAAGACATACTCAACGCCCAGGTCGCTTAACTCATCGACCAAGATCTGTGCGCCACTTTTTTTGTCGTCGGCCATGTTGGCCTCCCTGCCTAGAAACTAACGGTTGGTTTGTTCCGTACTGTGGAAAAAGACTATATCTCAAGGCATGTTCGAGCGTCAAGCCACCCTGCCCTCCAGCCAGCTTGACGTAAATAGACCCCAAGCCTACAATTACCCTTAACTTACACGGCTTTTTTGCCGTGTCCTAAAGGATGCCCCCATGCCCCGCAAGATCACCTTGGCCCAGGCCGCTGGTTTTTGTTTTGGCGTAAAAAAAGCCATCGACCGCGCCGAAGAGATGGACGAAGCCTACATCTTTGGGAGCCTGATCCATAACCCCCAAGAAGTCGCTCGCCTAGACAGTTTGGGCAAGCACATCGTCACCAGTTTGGACGACGTCAAGGGCAAGCAGGTCATCATCACCGCCCATGGGCTGGATATTAAAAAAATCGAAGAGATGAAGTCCCGCGAGATGGATATCATCGACACCACTTGCCCCTTGGTGACCCGCATCTACAAAGAGGGCATCAAGATCGAAGGCCAGGGTCTGCAACTAGTTATCATCGGCGACCCCAACCATGTCGAGATCAAAGGCATCGCTAGCCGCATGAACGCGCCCATCATCATCTACAAAGAAGAAGACATCGAAAAAGTGCCAGCCGGGTCCAAGATCGGCGTGATCTGCCAAAGCACTCTCTTTTTGACCAAGTTTGATAGTTTTATCGAAAAGCTCAAGGCTCGCTGCGCTAGCGTTGAGGCGATCAACACGATCTGCAAGCCCACCAAGGACCGCCAGACTGCTGCCAAGGCCCTGTCTCAAGAAGTAGACATGATGGTCGTCATCGGTGGCTACAACAGCAGCAACACCCACAAGTTAGCCGAAGTCGCCGCCGAGCGCTTAGGCAAAGAGAACACCCACCACATCGAGACCGCTCAAGAGCTAAAACAAGAATGGT